>JADFRC010000102.1 GCA_022561455.1 Chloroflexota bacterium
ACGGCGCGCTCATCTGGCTGCCGCTGATGTTCACGGCGAAGGTGGAGGCACAGGGCTACAGCCTGGAGACGGCGATCATCGTTGGCAGCCTATTCGCGGTCATCTTCCAGGTCGGAGGGCTGTTCTCGCTCCTGGGTGGGCACATCGGCGACCGCTGGCAGCGGCGCGATCCACGGGGCCGGGCGCTGCTGAGTGCGATCGGCATCCTCGGTGCGATCCCGTTCTACCTGGGTCTCTTCTTCCTGCCCATGCGGGAGCTGGACATCCCCGACGGTGGCGAGACCGCGGCGGTGATCTGGGCGGTAGCCGTGAGCGTCGTCACGAACCCGTGGGTCGCGGGCGCGTTCGTCCTGGGGCTGGTGGCGGTGGCGCTCACGGCCGTGGACTCGCCCAACTGGTTCGCGCTGATCAACGACGTCAACCTGCCGGAGCACCGCGGCACGACGTTCGGCCTCGGCAACCTGACGTTCTCGGTCGGACGCTCGCTGGGCACCGGCTTGACCGGCGCGACGTTCGGCTATCTGGCCGTGCTGTATCCGGAGCCACTCAACATCGTCCTCGGCCTGGCGCTATTCCAGGTCTTCTTCCTCCCAACGGCCTTCTTCTACTATCGAGCGTCGAAGACGACTCCGCGCGACATAGCGCGGGTCAAAGCCACGCTCGCGTTGCGTGCGCGTGCGCAACCCCTCGCCTAGGGGCTGTCCGTGTCGGTGGGGACGCCGATGTTCGCGACCTCGAGCATCTTGACGTAGTGGTTCCAGGAGAAGTTCTCGGCGCCATCGACCACGGCCCTCCAGCCCGTGCGCGGCTCGTTGCCGCGGTCCGGACGGTTGTACCGGCCGAGGTCATCGGGCGACAGGTCGTCGGCTTTCCGGCCGGAGGTGGCGATCTCCCACATGATCCGTGAGAGGCGGTCGAACTTGATCGCGAGCGTGGTCGCTTCCTCGACTGTCTTGCCTGTGACGGTGATGCCGTGGCCCTTCATCAGCACCACGTTCCGGTCCCCCATGCACGCGAGCAGCTTGGCCGCCAGCTCCTTGTCCGTGATCGTCTTAGCACTGGGATAGATAGGGATCCCCTTGCGCACGATATCGAGGGAGGAGGGGTCGTAGCCGCCATAGACGGGGCGGTACTCGAGGTTGGTCACGCCGCACAGCAGGGCGTACCAGGGGTGGGCGTGGACGACCGCGTTGACCTCGGGGTGCGCGCGGTAGATCTCGCCGTGGATCGGCGTCTCGTTGGGCGAGCCGTGCTTGTCGCCCACGTGGGGGCCGTTGCCGTCGAAGTCGGTGCGCCGGATGTTGTGGATGCCGGTGAAGGTGAGGCCCAGCTCGTCGCCACCGCGGCAGCGGATCCACATCTCGTCGGTGCCGGGGACCCTCGTGCTGACGTGGCCGGTCGATTCGTTCACGAGCCCAAGCATGCCCAGGACGCGGCACGAGGTCGCCACTTTCATCCGGAAGTCCAGATCTTCGTTCGCCATGAGTTCTCTCTCCTTTTGGGGTTGGTCCGAGTGCTGCCCAGTCCTACGGCATGAGGAGAGCCGGCGTCAAGGTGTGCGAGGACCCCTCGTTCTGCCCGGCATCCGGATCGAGGCGTTCCTTGGCGATGAGCCTGGCCCAGTCGGCCGCGCCGTCGAAGAACTCCCGCCGCGCATCGACGTAGTCGATGACGATGCTCTCGTCGAGTCCAACGAGATGGTCGTAGAGCTCCTTGGTCTGAGCGAGGTCGAGGCGCCTGTTGGACTGGAGCGCGTCGCCCAGATGGCTGATCGAGGTGTCCACCAAGACGGCGGTCCAAGCCAGGAGGTGGCCGAGATTGTGTTCCTCCGCGAGGTCGGCCTCCCAGCCGTCGACGACGAAATCGATACGGTCGGAGAACGCCTCGTCGAGCGGGTACGCCATGAGGTCCACGCCGAGGTAGTCCTGGATAGCGAGCCAGAACACCCGCTCGAATACCTGAGCCTGGGCTTCATGGACCGCCTTGAAGGCGAGGCTTGAGGGTCTCGATTGGTCGTGGTTCACGACGGCTTGGAGCGCGTGGCCGAGCTCGTGGGCTACGGTATTGAGGGCGTCGGCGAACGGACGCGAGGCGTCGACCAGGACGACGACGCGGTCCCCGACGACCGACTGGAAGCCCGGGACGGATCTCAATGCTTCCCGCGCCTGAAGCACCGAGTCGTACTCGTCGGGGGTCGCGCGCGCGAACCTGCCGAGGTACCCCGCGTCTACGGCTGCACGGAATCCCTGTGCGTCGGCCAGCACGATGTCGATCGGATCGTCAGCCAAGAGCCGGCCGGTGGCCAGGAAGTAGCCGGCTTCCGCCGCGTCGAGCAACGAGCTGCTTGCACCGGACGCTCCTTCGCCGAGCACCGGCCGGGGGTCGTCGAGGCGGTCGCGGAGCCCGTCGAGCGAGGCGCTGAGCTCCGCCGGGGTCGGTGGGCCGCTTGATGGGCTGCCCGTTGCGCCAAGCGACACCTCGAAGGTGATCTCAAAGGTGTTGTCGGACTCGTCGTACTCGGCCACTTGGTCCGCGGGGTCGATGACGAAGCGGAGCGTGTGCGTCCCCACGGTCGCCGTGGGCACGGTATCCATACGGCGGTCTGCCCAGAAACTGATGAAGCCGGCCCTGGTTCCGCTGGAGCTCAGGGTTGAGACCAGGACATCGTCGTAGTAGAGGGCCACCTCGTAAGCGTCGGCGTCCACCCAGCTCTCGTTGAACACGTATGCGGAGAAGAACAGATCGTCGCCGGGCGAGAGCGGAGTCGAGCGCTCGCTGCCGGTCTGGCCGGCCACGAGCAGGGGCCTGTCCGTCCCGAATTGCAGGTCCGGCGTCAGGTTAGGGAGCGTGACGTGTGGCGGCCCGGCCGGGGCGGGGAGCAGGGCAGGGGGCCGTTCCAACGCGACAGGGCCTGTCTCCCAAACGAAGACGGCGGAGTAGCTATTATTCGTCTCGTCCGACTCGGCGATGGTGTTGCCGGGGTCGATGGTGAGCTCGAGCGTGTGCGTGCCAGGGTCGATGTCGAGGAGGCCGAGCAGCTCATCGGAGCGCGACTCCTCGTCTACCTGAGACCCGGAGCGCAGCGACAGCCACACGTCCTCGATAACCACGACGCCGTCGAGGGAGATCTGGACGGGCACGCCCCCGAGCGCTGAGACGGGCCCCGCGTTCTCGAATGCGTACAGGATGTAGGTCGGGACGTCGATCGAGAGTGGCCCGTTGGTCACGGCGGTGGCGTAGGACGTGGCGACGAGGGCGCTGCTCCACCCGTCGGGGACCGCTGGGCGGAGGTCCGGCAGGCGCCCGGCCGGCGCCGGCGCGCTCTCGCCGGTCACCACGAGGGCGATGGAGTACGTGTTGTCGGTCTCATCGGTCTCTGCAACTTGCCCGAGAGGGTCGATGACGAGCTTCAGCTCGTGGGTCCCGGGGGAGAGGGACACCCGATCGAGAAGGTCGGGCCAGTCGGTGGAATCGATGAAGAAGCCAGGGCTGACGGAGCCACCACTCCATCGCTTGGCCAGGACGCCGTCGAGGTAGAGGTCGATGACGTAGGGCCCGATGACCGCTTCCGTGCCGTCGTTCCCGTAGGCCCAGCTGATGTAGATCGGGCCGCTGAGATCGACGGGCACATGGCTCCGGGAGGTTTCTGCGGCGTTGGCCACGACGGGCCCGTCCCACCCTCGCGGCACGTAGACATGCAGGTTGCGACCGGCGGCAGGCTCCGGCGTGGGCGTGCTCGTCGGGACTGGAGAGGGTGTCGGCGTGGGCAGCGGAGACGGCGTCGGCGTCGGGGTCGGAGTGCTCGTGGGCTGGACGGATGTTGCAGGCGGCGCCGGCTCGGATGTGGCGGCGGGTGTGGACGTAGCCGCCGGGACCGTGCACGCCGCGAGGACCCCAAGCGCCACCGAGAGTGGTATCGCAGCAAAGCCGGAAGGCATCCGCATCATCGGTTCAGGTTACGATAGCGCCGGGTTGCGCGTTCGGAGGAAGATCAGCGTTGGACGTCAAACGCACCTGGATGTTCGTCCCGGGCCACGCTCAGCGCTTCATCGACAAGGCGATGAGCTTGAGCTGCGACGTGATGATGCTCGATATCGAGGACGGCGTGACACCCGGCGAGAAGCCAGCCGCGCGCGAGCTGATCGCGGAGGCGCTCGGGCGGCCGAAGGAGCCCGGCGGCCCGGCGCGGTTCGTGCGGATCAACGCCGTCGGCGGGGAGCACAGCGAAGCCGACCTGCGCGCGGCGCTCCGCCCCGGACTCGAAGGGCTCGTCCTGCCCAAGGTGGAGTCCGCGGAGGAGGTCCAGACCGTCGCCGCCTATCTCGATGGGCGGGAGGCCGAGGTTGGGCTCGAGCGCGGCAGCGTCGCGCTGGCGGCCGCGATCGAGACCCCGCGCGGGCTGTTCAACGCGCTCGCCATCGCCGACAGCTCCCCTCGGATGGCCGCGCTGATGTTCGGCGCCGAGGACTACGGTTGGGAGCTCGGTCTGCCGGCGGTGCGGGAGGAGGAGGCGGCGGAGCTCATCCACGCGCGCTCGACCATCGTCGCGGCCGCGCGAGCCGCGCACGTCCAGCCGGTCGACGCCGTCTGGCCGGACCTCGGGGACGAGGACGGGCTGCGGCTCGACATCGCGAAGGGCCGGCGGCTGGGCTTCGGCGGCAAGGCGCTCTTCCACCCGTCGCAGATCGATGCGATCAACGCGGCGTTCGCGCCGACGCCCGCGGAGATCGACTACGCCGAGCGCGTGACGGACGCGTTCGACGAGGCGTTCGCGCGGGGCGAGGGGTCGATCGCGTTCGAGGGGCGGCTGATCGACCGGCCGATCGCCGAGCGCGCCCGCGCCACGCTGCGGCTGGCGGACGGCCTCGGCCTGCGCTAGCCCTCAGCGAAGCCGCAAGAGGACTCACGCGTACACGGAAGCGTATCCGGCGGCCACTGAGGCGACTCGTTGGTAGAATGGTGACCGATGGTTCGCTACGCTCGGACGGAGGAACAGCAAACGGCATGATGCACGGGACCTGGCGCGGCAGGCAGCAGGGCCGCCCCACGCGCGTGACGCGGGGCATGGTCCTGCGCGCGGGCAGCTACTTCCGGCCCTATTGGCGGGAGGGGCTCATCGTCATGGCCACGTTGGCGGTGATGGCGCCCCTGGCGCTTGCTCCCGCCCTGCTGGTGCGCTCGGTGATCGACACCGCGCTCCCCGACGGGGACCTGTCACTCCTGCTGGCGCTGGCGGTTGGGATGATCGCGGCACCGACGGTTGCCGGGCTGCTGAGCGTGCTCCAGACGCGCTTCAGCGCGCAGATCGCCGAGCGCATCGTCTTCGACCTCCGCACCGACCTCTACTCGCACCTCCAGTCCCTCTCCCTCCGCTTCTTCACCGCGGCCAAGACCGGCGAGGTGATGAGCCGGCTCAGCAACGACGTGACCAACATCAACCGGGTCATCACCCAGACCATGATGCAGAGCCTCATGCAGGCGTTCATCCTGGTCTCGGCCGTCGCGGTCATGTTCGCGATGGACTGGCGCCTCGCCCTGCTCTCCCTCACCGTCGTCCCTTTCGCCGTGGCCTCCTCGAGGCGGGTGGGCTACCTCCGGTACGACCTCCAGAAGGAGGCGCAGGTCAAGCTCGCCGACCTGAACGCGATCACGCAGGAGACGCTCAACATCTCCGGCTTTTTGCTGATGAAGACCTTCGCCAAGGAGACCTTCGAGCGGCTCCGCTTCGGGCGCAAGGCGACCGAGGTCATGGACGTGCAGATACGAACGTCCATGCTCGGCCGGTGGTTCCGCATGGTGCTCCAGGTACTGGAGGCCATCGGCCCCGCGCTGATCTACCTCTACGGCGGCTATCTCGTGATCCAGGGCGGCATGTCGCTGGGCACGCTCGTTGCGTTCGCGGCGCTGCTCGTCCGGCTCTACCAGCCGATGGGGCAGCTCGCGAACGTCAACGTGGAGGTCATGGGCGCTCTGGCGCTCTTCGAGCGCATCTTCGAGTACCTCGACGTCAAGTCGGATGTGGAGGAGTCCAAGAGCGCCGTCGCCCTGCCGACCCCCGCTCGCGGGCAGGTGGCATTCCACGGGGTCGGATTCCAGTACATGCCGGAACGCTGGGCGCTCCGCGGCATCACGTTCGTGGCGGAGCCCGGCCAGCTCGTTGCCCTGGTCGGCCCGACCGGCGCCGGCAAGACGACCGCGACCTACCTCGTGCCCCGCCTCTACGACGCGACCGAGGGCAAGGTGACGGTCGACGGCACCGACGTCCGCGACCTCAAGATCCACTCGCTGCGCAGCCAGATGGGCATCGTGACGCAGGAGACGTACCTCTTCAACGCATCCGTGCGAGACAACCTGCGCTATGCCCGGGCGGAGGCGACGGACGCCGAGGTGATGGACGCCTGCCGCGTGGCCCAGTTCGACGACGTGGTGGAGAACATGCCCGAGGGGTTGGACACGGTCGTGGGTGAGCGGGGCTACCGCCTCTCAGGCGGCGAGAAGCAGCGGCTTGCCATCGCGCGCGTGCTGCTCAAGGACCCGCGCATCCTCGTCATGGACGAGGCGACCTCCTCCCTGGACTCGGTGACGGAGTCCAAGATCCAGGCGGCGATGGGGCCTCTCATGGAGGGCCGCACGACCATCGCCATCGCCCATCGGCTCTCCACGGTGCTGGCCGCCGACAAGATCCTCGTCATCGACCAGGGACGCTTGATCGAGGCGGGCACGCACGAGGAGCTGATCGGCGAGGGCGGTCTCTACGCGGAGCTGTACGAGATCCAGTTCAAGCCACAGCTGACCGGCGCCGTCGCGGCACCCCTCGGCGCTGGCTCCCCGGACGCCTAGCTCGCGGCTCGATGCCCCGTCGCCCTAGCCGTGCGCGGCCTAGCGTTGTCATCCTGAGGCCGCCGCAGGCGGGCGAAGGATCTCGACCCTGCCCGGCGGATGGCGGGAGCAGCGAACGGGCTGCGAGATGGTTCGCTGCGCTCAGCATGACAGTGGCCCTAGGGACCGTAGGAGGGGGCGCGCGTCGTGGCGAGGTTCTCACTTAGCCTGGCCAGGTCGTAATCGACCGACGAATCTGACTCGAAGCGCCAGATCGCCCGGTCCGACTGCCACTTGCCCGCGAAGACGTCCCGCAAGAACGTGGTGAACATCTCCCAGGCTTCGTCCGCCTGCTCCCTGCGGTATGCGGCGGACTTCAGGTTCAGCCAGCCGTGGCCGGTATTGCCGAAGACGCGGATCTGGTAGCTCTTCCCGTACTGCTCCAGCTCGCTCCTGAAGCGCAAGATGTTCTCCAACGGGTTGCGCGGGTCGAGCTCCCCGAAGAGCCCGAGCACGGGACAGGAGAGCTTCGGGATGAAGTCGGCCACGGATGCTTGGCCCGCGAACTCGCCGGCGTAGTCCCGCGGGTACACGCCGCCGTGGAAGCAGGCGATCGCCACTGCTTCGCGCGCCGCACCGTAGCTGAGCGCGATGCGCCCACTCATGCAGAAGCCCGCGA
>JADFRC010000103.1 GCA_022561455.1 Chloroflexota bacterium
GCGAAGAAAGCCAGCGTCTTCGGCCACGCGTCCTTCGCCGCGGCCTCGTTGTAGCTCCCACGCACGTCGCAGAAGAAGCCGTGGCCCGCACCTGGGTAGACGGTGCTCTCGATGTCCTTCCCCTTCGCCTTGAGCGTGGAGACTATCTCCTCCACGTTGGAGACCGGGATGCCTCCGTCCTGGTCGCCCCAGAAGCTGATGATGGGCACCGACACATCGCCGGCCGTCGCATCGAGCAGGCGTGGCGCGTCCGGTGCGGCGTCGGCCCGCGGCAGGATGCCGCCGCCGTAGAAGACCGCGGCGCCGCTGAGTCCGGAGACCTTCGCCGCCGCCAGGTAGGCGACCATGCCGCCGAAGCAGAACCCCACGATGCCGATGTTGTCGGCGTCGACGTTCGGGTTGGCCTTGAGGTACTCAACCGTCGCGCTCACGTCGGCGACGATGTCGTCGTTCGTGAGCTTGCCGCGGTGCCCCATCCCCTCCTGCATCTGATCGAACGGCACGATCACCCCACGCCCCGAGCGGTGGAACAGATCAGGGGCCGCGGCGACGTATCCCTCGGCCGCGAACCGCGACGCCACGTCCTTGACGTGGTCGTTGACCCCGAAGATCTCCTGGATCACGATCACCGCGGGGCTCTTCCCGCCGCCGTCCGGCCCACCGCCCTGCGGAAGGAACGTGAACACCTGCATGTCGTCGCCACCGACCTTGACGTCTGCGGTCTCGCTCACCGTTGCCATAGCTTCCCCCTTTTTGTTTCTCAAGCTCTGTACGCGCCGGGCGCGAGGCCGTAGGGTACACCAGCGCCAAGCGGGGGGCTAAGGCTGTCCCGCCCCCCCGGCCCTGCGGCCGGCTCCAGGAGTCACCATGGCCCGCCTCGAACGCACCGACGAAGAACGTGACCTTCTGGCACGTGCCGCGCGCGTCATGCCCGGCGGCACTCTGGGCAACATGAAGCTCGCTGGCGACGACGTGTTCGTCGTCCGGAACGGGGCCGGCTCGCGGATCTGGGACATCAGCGGCAACGAGTACATCGACTACGCGCTGGGCTCCGGGCCCATGATCCTCGGGCACGCCCACCCCAAGGTGGTCGCGGCCGCCGAGGAGGCCCTGCGCAAGGGCTCGACCTTCTTCGTCGAGAACGCCTACGTGGTCGAGCTCGCCGAGCGGATCGTGGACGCCGTCCCCTGCGCCGAGCAGGTGCGGTTCACCACCAGCGGCACCGATGCCACCTTCCAGTGCCTCCGCCTGGCGAGGGCTTTTCGCAAGCGCGACAAGATACTGAAGTTCGAGGGCGGCTTCCACGGCACGCACGACTACGCGGCCATGAGCACGAGGCCGTCGGGCACGACGCCGTTCCCGGCGCCCGAGCCGGGCTCCGCGGGGGTCCCCAAGGCCGTCCAGGAGACCGTCCTCGTCGCGCCGTACAACGACATCGAGACCACCGCCGCCCTCATCGAGCAGCACCACGACGAGCTCGCCGCCGTCATCGTCGAGCCCGTCCAGCGGACCATCGCGCCGCGCGACGGCTTCCTCGCCGGCCTGCGCGAGGTCACCGAGCGCTTCGGAATCCCGCTCGTCTTCGACGAGGTCGTCACCGGCTTCCGGCTCGCCTACGGCGGCGCGCAGGAGGCCTACGGCGTGACGCCCGACCTGGCGGCGATCGGCAAGATCGTCGGCGGCGGCTTCCCGCTAGGCGCCGTCGTCGGCCGCAGCGACCTGCTGGAGGCCTACGACGCCGAGGCCGTGCCCCCCGACGGCTACGTGCCGCAGTCCGGCACGCTCAACGGCAACCCCGTCGCCGCCGCCGCCGGGCTCGCGACGCTCGCGGAGCTCCGCAAGCCGGGGCGCTACGCCGCCCTCAACGCCACCGGCGCGCACCTGCGCACGACCCTCCAGCGGCTGTTCGACGAGGCCGAGATACCGGCCGTCGTCAGCGGCGTCGACGTGACGTTCGACGTCTACTTCACCGGCCAGCCGGTGGTGGACTACCGCTCCACGCTGGGGGACAAGACGCTCAAGCGAGTCTTCGACCACGCACTGTTGGAGCACGGCGTGCTCAAGACCCCGGAGAAGTTCTACGTCGGCATGTGCCACGACGAGACGGACGTCGAGCTGACGATCGCGGCGTTCGAGGCTGGCGTCGCCGCGGTGCGCGAGGCATAGCCCCGCCGGCGGCCTGTCATCCCGAGGAGTCCCCAGACGACGAGAGATCTCTCACGAGCGCCTACTTGGCGCCCTCGAAGAACAGCTCCTCGACCTCGTAGCTCCGGCTGATGAGGCCCTGGGCGTGGGCGTATCGCACGATCGCCCCGAGCGAGGTCCGGTTCTCCGCCACGCCGTTGCGGTGCGGGAACAGGCCGTTGCCCCGGAGCCACTTCACCGGCAGCCCCATGTGGTTGTCTTCATCGGAAAGGCTCTCGTAGTAGCGCTCGCGCGCCTCGTCCGACGCGTCGACGACCGCTTGGCCGAGCCCAGGGTTCGCGTCCAGGATGGCCTTCTTGGCGATCAGCAGGCTGTTGAGCGGCTGCACGCCCGTCAGCAGGTGGTACTTCAGCGCCTCCTGCAACGGGTCGGCGAACAGGTGCGCCGTCTGGTCCGTCAGCGCTGGCCCGCCGCGGTCCCAGAAGATCGCGTCGAGCTCGCCCGCGTCCAGCAGCTCGTCCAGCGGCCGCTCCGCCGTCTCCACCTCGAACCCCGGCGCGCGCGTGACGTCCACGCCGCTGAGCGAGTTGGGCTCAGCCGAGACCCACAAGATCTTCTCGAGCGCGACGCCGTACATATCCGCGAGCGCTCCACGCAGCCAGACCGCCGGGTTGAACGCGAACCCACGGACGCCGACGCGCTTTCCTTCGAGGTCCGCCGGACCCTCGATACCCGCATCCTTGTTCACGCGCGCCCCGAGCTGCGGGAAGAACACGTCGATGAAGACCGGCAGGCCCACGAGCGGCAGCCCCTTGTCGATGGCGATGAGGAAGTTGGAGAGCGGCAGTATGACGAAGTCGTACATCGGCTCCTTGAACGCGCTCGTGTACACATCGACGGCGCCGCGCTCCGGCCAGGCCGGCGTGACGTCGAAGCCGGCCACCTTCACGGTGCCGTCGTTCAGATAAGCCGCTGCGAAGTCCCGGGGCGCCGCCATCGTGATCGTCATGCTCTCGACTCCTCCCTCACCCCTACTCCGGTATCGGGTAGCCATCGCAGCGGCGGTCGGTGCCTCCGGCGCGCACGCCCGTTCCTGGGTCGATGGCGATCAGCTGCACCGCGCCCACCATCATCTCTGCCGTGTACGGCGCGACGTTGTGCCCGCGCGCCTCGAGGCCCGCACGCACGTCGTCGTCGAACCCGTCCTCCATCCGCAGCTCCATCCCGCGGTCGATGGAGGAGGGATCGGTGCCGGGGAAGTGCACCCAGCGGGGCGCGTCGGCGGCCTCCTGCACGTTCATCCCATGATCGATGACGCGCGATAGGACCTGGGCGTTCCACTGCGGCTGCGAGTCGCCGCCCGGCGTCCCGCCGACGATGCGGAGCGCACCGTCCTTGGCCACCATGTAGCTGTGGATGGTGTTCACGGTGCGCTTGCCGGGCGCGAGCACGTTGACGTGATGCTCGTCGAGGGAGAAGCCGCGTCCAACGCGGTTGTTGAACAGGATGCCGGTGCCCTCGGCGACGAAACCGCTGCCGAAGACCGTCGAGTTGGAATGGATGTAGGAGACGGCGTTGCCGGCGCGATCGACGATGCTGAAGTACGACGTATGCGCGCTCGGCGCACCGGCGTGGGCAAGCTCGCCCGCCTCCACGGCGTCCGCGGCCCGCGAGGCGTCGATCTGCGCCCGTCGCCGC
Organism: Chloroflexota bacterium; assembly: GCA_022561455.1. Taxonomy (GTDB): domain Bacteria; phylum Chloroflexota; class Dehalococcoidia; order Lucifugimonadales; family Australimonadaceae; genus JADFRC01. The sequence goes on from JADFRC010000103.1 coordinate 3,844, forward strand.
GCCGCGTGCTCCTTGGAGAGCAGCTCGTCGATCGGCACCTGCACGAACGCGGGGTCGGCGACGTACGCCAGGCGGTCGGCGTACGCCAGGCGCTTCGCCTCGGCCATCACGTGGATGGACTCCGCCGTGTTGTGCCCCATCGCGGCGAGGTCGAACCCATCGAGCAGGCTCAGGAGCTCGAGCGTCAGCACGCCGTGCGAAGGCAGCGGCGTCGCGTAGACCCGGTGTCCGTGGTACTCGACCGACGGCGGGTCGTCCGTCACGTGCGTGGCCTGAGCGGCCAGGTCCGCCGCATCGAGCAGGCCGCCTGCCGCCGCGAAGGCCGCCGCGATGTCCTTCGCCAGACCGCCGGTGTAGAACTCCTCGACGCCGCCCTCGGCGACGCGCCGGATGCTGCGTGCGAGGTCCTTCTGCACCAAGATGTCGCCCGCCTCGTACGGCCGGCCGTCGGGCCGCAGGTACGCCTTGGCGCTTGAGGGGTAGTCGCGCAGCACACCCCCATTGCCGACGAGGCGCGAGAAGTCGCTGCCGATGACGGCAGGAAGCGGGAAACCCTCGTCGGCCAGGTCGGCGGCCGGGGCGATCAGCTTGCCGAGCGCACGCGTGCCGAAGCGATCGAGGATCGCCCCCCACGCGTGCACCTCGCCCGGCACCGCGGAGCTCAGGGGGCCGGACGTGGGCATCTTCTCGTAGCCGAGCCCCACGAAGTGCTCGCGCGAGGCCCGCATCGGCGCGCGTCCGCTGCCCACGAGGCCGTACATCACCCCGGTCGAGGCCTCGTAGAGCATCGCGAAGACCTCGCCGCCGAGCCCGCACATGGGCGGTATCGTCACCGCCTCGGCCGCCGCCACCGCGATCGCGGCGTCGAATGCATTGCCGCCCTCGCGCAGCACCTGCGCCCCGATCGCGCCCGCGAGCGGCGAGGCCGAGCAGACGAGGCCGCGCTTCGTGAGCACCGGGGCGTGCGATGGCCCGAGCGGGACTGCCGGAGGTCCTTCCATGTCTGCTCCTTGCGCGCGTGCTCTTGCGTACGCGCTAGGCGGCATCATACGCGCGGGACGCAGCCGTACTCAACCGCGGGAGCGACGGGCGCTGGCGTTGACACGCTCTGGGCAACATGGTTACATCGCGGCCCGCCCCAGGCACTACGGAAGGAGCACCATGTCCGATTTCACGTACGACCGCTGGATGGAGGAGCAGGGCATCCCCGTGCACCGGGGCTACTTCATCGAGGATCTCCGCACCATCGAGCTCGGCCCCTGGAGCCTGCGTGCGTGCAACGCTGCCTTCATCCAGCTCGAGGGCATGCCGGGCATCATCGAGGGACGCGTGCAAGAGATACCGGCGGGCGGGACCATCGAGCCCTTCAAGTCCGCGGTGGACGAGTTCGTCTACGTCCTGAGCGGACAGGGCTCGACCTCCGTGTGGGGTACCAAGGACCAGCCGCAGCACTCGTTCGAGTGGTCGCCGCGCAGCCTCTTCGTCCTCCCCCGCAACGCGTGGGCGCAGCACAACAACATGCAGGGCGACCGGCCCGTCCGGCTGCTCCACTACAGCTACATGCCGCTGGCGATGTCCGCCATCCCCGACCCGGCCTTCCTGTTCAACAACCCGTACGAGGAGAACGTGCGGCTCGGCGGCGAGGGCGACTTCTACTCCGAGGCGCAGTCCATCACGCAGGAGCACATCGCGGAAGGCAGCGCCCGCCAGACCCTGTGGATCGGCAACTTCTTCCCCGACATGGCGGTGTGGGACAAGCTGATGGACCGCCCCGGACGCGGCTCCATGAACCGCTCCGTGTACATCAGCGCACCGGGCACGGAGCTCCAAGCCCACATGTCGGTCTTCCCCTCGGGAACGTACAAGAAAGGCCACCGCCACGGCCCCGGCCGGTTGATCGTCATACCCGGTGGGGAGGGCTACTCCATCATGTGGCCCGAGGGCCAGGAGAAGGTCATCATCGAGTGGCACGAGGCCAGCTGCTTCGTCCCGCCGGACCGCTGGTTCCACCAGCACTTCAACCTCGGCAAGACCTCCGGACGGTACCTGGCGCTCCATCCCCCGAGCCAGTTCTCGGGGCGCGAGGAGCGTGTCGAGGGCGCCCGCGACCAGATCGAGTACCCCGACGAAGAGCCGTGGATCCGCGAGCGTTTCGAGAGCGAGCTGGCGAAGCGCGGGATCGAGTCCGCCATGCCGGACGAGGCCTACAAGGACCCCGGCTACAAGTGGAGCTACGCGGCCGCGGCAGGCTCGTAGCTCATGCACGACGAACCGTGGGCCCACGCCCACGACCCCGACGAAGAGCGGCTAGCCGCCCTCACCGTCGTCCAGAACAACCCGGACGCCGACTACTACCACCACGAGAACATCGAGCTCACCACGGTCGGCATCGACATCGGCTCGTCCACGTCGCACCTCATGTTCTCGCGCATCCACCTCCAGCGCGAGAGCCGGTCGCACTCGAGCCGCTACGTCGTCGTGGAGCGCGAGACGCTCTACCGCTCGCCTATCCTGCTGACGCCGTACACGGCCGAGAATGCCATCAACACGCCCCGGCTCGAGGCCTTCATCAACGAGGCGTACCGCGAGGCCGGTTACGCGACGGACGACATCGACAGCGGCGCCGTCATCCTGACCGGCGAGGCCGTGAAGCGCACCAACGCCGAGGCCATCGCGGGGCTCTTCGCCGATGCCGCCGGCAAGTTCGTCTGCGCCTCGGCCGGCAACAACCTGGAGGCGATCCTCGCCGCCAACGGCTCCGGGGCCGTCAGCCTCTCGCGCGACCCCGTGCAGACCGTGCTGAACGTCGACATGGGCGGCGGCACGACCAAGTTCGCGCTCGTCCACGACGGCCGCGTCGTCGAGACCGCCGCCCTCAACGTCGGCGGCCGGCTCGTGGCGACCGATGGCTCGGGACGCATCGTGCGCATCGAGCCAGCCGCCCATACGGTCGCGGGCCGCCTCGGCATCGCGCTCAAGCTCGGCGCGCCGCTGGAGGAGCGGGACCGCGACCGTATCGCGGAGGCGATGGCCGTCTGCGTCATGGAGCTCGTGGAGCGGGCCCCCCGCACCGAGCTCACGAAGGAGCTGCTGCTGACGTCCGACCTCGCGTCCACCGAGCCCGTCAGCGCCCTCGTTTTCTCCGGCGGCGTCTCCGAGTACGTCTACGAGACGGAGACGCGGTCGTTCGACGACCTCGCCATGCCGCTCGCCGCGGCCATACGCCGGAGGCTCGCGGCAAGCGGCCTGCCCGCGCCCGTGCAGCCGGCGGAGCGCATCCGCGCCACCGTGATCGGCGCCTCGCAGTTCACCGTCCAGCTCAGCGGCAACACGCTGTCCATCTCGGACCCAGGGCTGCTGCCGTATCGCAACGTGCCCGTGCTGCTCTCCAAGCTCCCCGAGGAGCGCGACGTGGAAGCGGACGAGGTCCGGGGGCTGATCGCGCAGGCGTTGGAGCGCCTCGACATCACCGAGGGCGAAGACGTCGTGGCGCTCGCGTTCGACTGGGAGGGACTGCCGCGCTACGCACAGCTCCGCAAGATCGCCGACGGCATCGTCGCGGCGGTCCCGCGCACCCTGGCCGGCGGCGGCCCGCTCATCCTGGT
>JADFRC010000104.1 GCA_022561455.1 Chloroflexota bacterium
GCCAGCATCTCGGCCTGCTCCTCGCCGGCGCCGTGCTCGTCGCGCAGCAGCTCCGCGACGCGGGCGACCGGCAGCGGCCGCAGCTCGATGAGCTGGCACCGCGAGCGGATCGTCGGCAGCACGCCGTCGGGGTTGTCGGTCAGCAGCAGCAGCAGCACGTCGGGCGGCGGCTCCTCGAGCACCTTGAGCAGTGCGTTGGCGGCGTCCTGGCTCAGCCGGTCTGCACTCTGGACGATGTAGACGCGGGTGCGTCCCTCGTACGGCCGCAGGTGGGCGGAGGCGATGAGGTCTTTGACCGCATCGATGGAGATGACCGTGCGGGCGCCCTCGGTGGCGTCCGGGTCGATTTCGATCGTGACCACGTCGGCGTGCATGCCGGCACCGATGCGCACGCACGGCCCGCACGCGCCGCACGGCGGGTCGCTCCCCGTGCAGTTGACGGCCTGCGCGAGCTGCGTCGCGAGCGTCGTCTTGCCGACGTGCGCGGGCCCCGAGAACAGGTAGGCGTGGTGGAGACGGCCGCTCTTGAGCGCGGCCTCGAACGTCCGGACGGCGAGCTCATGACCGTGGACGTTGAGCATGCCGTTCGCTACACGACGTCCTGCGCCATCATGTCCTCGTAGGTCTCGCGGCGGCGGATCAGCGTCGCTTCGCCGCGCTCCACGAGCACGATGGCCGGGCGGCCGTTGAGGTTGTATGTGCTCGCCATGGCCGGCGCGTAGGCGCCCGACGCGGGGATGGCGATGAGGCTGCCGGCGCGCACCGGTGCGATGAGGGCGTCGTGCACCAGCACGTCGCCCGACTCGCAGTACTTCCCGGCGATGGTGACGGTCTCGGTGGCCGGCGTGGACGCGGCGTCGGCGACCAGCGCCTCGTAGCGCGCGCCGTAGAGCGCGGGGCGGATGTTGTCGCCCATGCCTCCGTCGACCGATACGTACGTCCGCACGCCCGGCACGTCCTTGATGGCGCCGACGGTGTAGACGGCGACGCCCGCGGGCCCGGTGATCGCGCGGCCTGGCTCGATGAGCAGCGCCGGCTCGGGCATGCCGTGCTCAGCGCACGCCTGCTTCGTCGCGCCGACGATGGCCTCGGCGTACGCGGACGGCGGGGGCGGGTCGTCCTGCTCGGTATAGGCGATGGCGAAGCCGCCGCCGGGGCTGAACCGGCGTTGCTCGAGGCCGTGCTCGCGCATCTCCGAGGCGAAGCCCATGACGCGCTCGACCGCCTCGGTGTAGGGCTCGAGCTCGAATATCGGTGAGCCGAGGTGGAAGTGGAGGCCTTCGAGGTCGAGGTTCGCGGCGCTCGCCGCCCGCTGGACCGCCTCCTTCGCCTGCCCGGTCTCGATGGGGAAGCCGAACTTGCTGTCCAGCACCCCCGTGGTCGTGAGGCGGTGGGTGTGCGGGTCGGTGCTCGGCGAGACGCGGATCATCACGGGCTGAACGACGCCGGCCCGGCCCGCGATCTCGTCCAGCAGATCGAGCTCGTGGAAGCTGTCGATGGCCACGTGTCCGATGCGCCACGCCACGGCCTGGGCGAGCTCCTCGGGAGTCTTGTTGTTGCCGTGGAAGTACACGTCGTCCAGCGGCACGCCGGCGGCCCGGAGCAGCGCCAACTCGCCGCCCGAGACGACGTCGAAGCCTAGCCCATAGCCATACAGGAGCTTGGCCAGAGCGACGTTGATGAATGCCTTGCACGCGTAGAGCACCTTGGTGTCCGGGTAGCGCGACCGGAACGCCCCGTCGAAGCCCTCGGCCTGCGCGCGGAGCGTCGCCTCGTCGAAGACATAAAGCGGCGTGCCGAACTCGGCCGCGAGGCCCACGAGGTCGCAGCCGCCGATCACGAGGTGGCCGCGGTCGTTCACCTGCGTGGACACCGGGAAGAGCTTGGCTTTGGGGACGGCGGTCATGGACGCTCCGTGGGGGCTGCGCTCAGTATAGCGCCCGCTTCTGCGGCCTACGCCCGTGCCCAGCGCTCGTCGTCGGCGCGCACGCGGCCGTCGTCGCGCAGCTTGTGCAGGCCCGAAACGAGCTGCTGGTCCGCCAGCCGCTCGCGGGCCGCGGGCAGTCCGGCGTAGATGGCCTCGCGCAGCTCTTGGACCGTCCGTGGGCCACCGGCCAGCGCGTCCAGCAGCTCGGTCTCGCGGCGCTGGCGGTGGCCGATGAGCGCTTGGAGCCGGGACTCGGGGTCGGTGATGGGGCCGCCGTGGCCCGCGTACATCGTCGCCGCGCGGAGCGACCGGAGGCGCTCCAGGGTGCGGCCGTAGTCGGCCATGCTGCCCTCACCGGGCCTGATGAGCGTCGTGGACACGCCCATCACGGTGTCGGTGGTGAACAGGGCGCCTCGCTCACGAGCGAAGAGCGCGATGCACCCAGGCGTGTGGCCTGGCGCGTGCACCACCTCCAGCGTGAGGCCGCCCAGGTCCAGCTCCTCGCCGTCTCGGAGCTCGCGCGTGATGCGGGCCTCGCCGCCGAAGAGGCCGCGCTCGATGGCCTCGCGCTCAAGGGCGTGCGACGCAAGCGGTGCGCCGGTGGAGCGGTGCAGCGCCAGCGCGCCGCCGCCGTGGTCGGGGTGCCGGTGCGTGATGATGATGGCGGCCAGCGGTGGTGGGCCGAGATCGCGGAGGTAGGCGGTCCTCGCCTCATGGTCGGCGGTATCGTCCCAGCCCGCGTCGATCAGCACCGAGGCGTCGGTGCCGAACACGAGGTAGGAGTTGGGCGGCGGGAAGCCCTTGAACGGCTCGCGCCCGATCGGGAGCTGCCCGGTCGTGAGCGAATGGATGCCCGGCTCCAGCTCCACCGCGGCGCCTAGGCCGCGGTCTCGAGCACGAGGACTCGCTCGCGGCCCGCGAGGTCGCGCACGGACCGCGCATGGGCGTCCGGCATCGCCTCGGCGGCGAACGCAGCGGCCTCGTCGAACTGCCGCGGGTCGAGCTCGAGGAGCACGGCTGCTCCGGGCTTGAGGCGCGCGGGCGCCTCGCGGAGCAGCCTGCGGACGAGGTCGAGCCCGTCCGCGCCACCGTCGAGTGCCTCGGCCGGCTCGAAGACGCTGACCTCCGGCTCGAGCGTGGGGAGCTCGTCCGAGCGGACGTAGGGGAGGTTGGCGGCGATCAGGTCCACGGGCTCCGGCAGGGGCGCCGTCAGGTCTCCCAAGTACACGCGCACGCGCTCGCCGAGGCCGTGGCGGCCGGCGTTGGCTCGCGTCAGCGCGACGGCCGCGGGCGAGCGGTCGACGGCGTGCACGGTCACGTCCGCCATGCTGGCGGCGAGCGCGAGCGCGATGGCGCCGCTGCCGCAGCCGATGTCGGCGATGACGGCCGTGGGCTCGGCGCGTTGGGCGAGGACCGAGATCGCTTCGGCGACGAGCGTCTCGGTGTCCGGGCGCGGGACGAGCACGCCGGCGTGGATTGTCAGGTCGAGGCCGTAGAACTCACGCGTGCCGGTCACGTACGCCAGCGGCTCGCGCCGGAGCCTGCGCGCGGTGAGCGCCTCGGCGGCCGTGGCGTGCGCTTCGGCGGGGTCGTCGTGGAGGCGGGCGTAGAGCTGGGCGCGGTCGATGTCGAGCGCCTTCATCCACAGCACGTCTGCTTCGAGCCGGGGGTCGTCGATGCCGACCGCGGCGAGCCGCCGGGCGGTGTCGTCGAGCCGGACGCCGAGGGTGCTCACGCGTCGTCCTGGAGCAGCCGGGTTTGCTCGTCCTGCCGGAGCGCCTCGACGATGGCGTCGATCTGGCCGTCGAGGATGGATTCGAGGCCGTGGACGGTGAGCCCGATGCGGTGGTCCGTGAGGCGGTCCTGGGGGAAGTTGTAGGTGCGGATCTTCTCGGAGCGCTCGCCGGAGCCGACCATCGAGCGGCGCGCGGCGCTGGTTTTCGCCTCCCGCTCCCGGACCTCGCGCTCGAGCAGCCGCGAGCGCAGGACGGTCATCGCCTTCGTCTTGTTCTTGAGCTGGGAGCGCTCGTCCTGCGAGACGGCCATGGTGCCCGTGGGGAGGTGGACCACGCGCACCGCCGTGGCGACCTTGTTGACGTTCTGCCCGCCCGGGCCGCCGGAGTGGAAGATGTCGATCCGCAGCTCGTCCGGCTTGATCTCGATGTCGATCTCCTCCGCCTTGGGCAGCACGGCGACGGTGGCGGTGGAGGTGTGGATGCGGCCCTGGGCCTCGGTGGCGGGGACGCGCTGGACCCGGTGCACACCGCTCTCGTGCTTGAGCAGGCCGTACGCGCCGCGCCCGCTGATCTCGAACACGACCTCCTTGATGCCGTGCTGACCGCTCTCGCTCACGTCCACGACGTCGACCTTGAGCTTGTGGAGCTGGGCATAGCGCAGGTACATGCGGTAGAGGTCGCCGGCGAACAGCGCGGCCTCCTCGCCGCCGGTGGCCGAGCGCACCTCCATGATGACGCTCTTGTCGTCGTTGGGGTCCTTGGGCAGCAGGGCGGCGTGCAGCTCCGACTCCAGCCGCGCGATGCGCGTGCTCAGAGCGGGGACCTCCTCGCGGGCCATGGCCGCGAGCCCTGGGTCTGGGTCCTTGGCGAGCGCTTCGGCGTCGGCGAGCTCGCCGCGCGCGGCGACCAGCTGCCGGTAGCTCTCGACGACTGGCTGGAGCCCGGCGCGCTCCTTCGCCAGCTTGGTGACCTGGTCGGGGTCGCTCGCGACGTCAGGACGGGCGAGCAGCTCGTCGATCGCGTCGCTGCGGCGGGCCAGGGCCTCGAGTTTCTCGTCCATCTGCTGCGTCACGACACGAAAAGAACCCCCGGAGAGTGGCGGGCCATATAGTGTAGCATGCCCCCGTTGGCATGACGGTGCGGTGCAGGCCCCAAGGAGGTACTGTCCGGGGCTTGTCTGTCTGACGATCGGCAAAGGCGGCGGGATTCGCTAGCCGATGTCCTTGGCCGAGCGCCGCGCCGCCGTTGTAGACTTGTTCCGGCCTTATCAAGGAGTCAGTATCTGGCGGACCGCATGACCGATCGCCGACTCGCTTTTCTAGCCCCCGCCGTCGTGGGCCTGTTTTTCCTGGTCGCGGCGTGTGCAACGGCGGCGACTCCGACGGCTCCGGTACCACCGACGCCGACGGATACCGCGGTGCCGCCGACGCCCACGCCCGCGGACACACCGACGCCGACGCCGACCGCGACGCCGACCGCGACGCCGACACCGACCGCGACACCGACGCCGGCGCCGACGCCGACGCCGACCGCGACGCCGACGCTGGTCGACGGCATCGCGCTAGCCCAGCTCTCGGTCGTGCGGCTGGTCAGCGCAGGGAAGCAGTGGACGGGCGTGATGATCTCCGGATCGGGGTTGATCATCACGACGTCGAGCAACCTGGGCTCTGCGCCGGTGGCCGATTTCTTCACCGATTCGGGTGCCTCCGGCCAGGCGTGGGCCGTGGGCCGCGACGATGACCTCGATTTCGCCCTCCTCGAGGTGATCGATCCATCCGCGGAGTTCGACTTCCGCGAGCTCGTATCGCGGCTCGCTCCGGTGGTCGGGGCGGAGCTCGCCCTGCTCCAGTTCCCCGGGGGTGGCACGGTGATCGACAAGAGGCCGACCCGGGTGGTCGGAGCCCGGCAGGACTTCAACACCGGCCTCACGTATCTCCAGCTCCAGGCGGTCGAGGTGGGCGGCGCCGAAGGTGCCGCGCTCATCGACCAGGCGGGGACGCTGCAAGGTATCCGCATGAACAGTGTGCAGATCGCCAAGCTGGGCTTCGCGCGGCCGGGAGAGGTCTACGCGATCACGGCGGAGAGTCTCGCCGCCGTCATCGTGCCGAGGCTCCAGACCGGCGTGATAATCACGAGCAAGCCGGGTGAGGGCGACGGCGGCGGCCCAGGGCCGCGCCCCGGCTTCCCCGCTGTCTTCAAGGGAGAGATCAAGATCGGTGGCGAGCCGGCCCCGATCGGCAGCATCCTCTACGCCCGCGTTTCCAAGGCCGGACGGACCGACGTGTGGGTCTCGCGGGTGCTCACGGTCGAAGGGCGCTACCTGATACCGGTGAGCGTCACCGGGACGGGCTACAGCGGGGCCGACGTCGACTTCTTCCTCCTGGCCAAGCAGTCGGACCAGAGGGGCCGATTCGAAAGCGGCGCGAGCTCAGAGCTCGACCTGACGTTCCCGTGATAAGCCGAGCCTGATGGGGCCCAGCTACGGCCCTGCTACGGCCGTCCCCACGTCCGCCCGGCGCACCTCGCGCTGCTTCGCCGTCGCCATGTCGCGCACCGTCACGACGCCCTTGGCGAGCTCCGCCTCGCCCAGGATGAGGACCGTCGGCGCTCCGATGGACGACGCGTAGCGCATCTGCGCCTTCAGGCTGCGCTCCGGCGCGACGATCGCCGCCGTGCCCCCGTCGCGCAGCTCCGTGGCGAGCCGTACCGCCGCCGTCTTTGCCGCCGCGCCCGTGTACGCGATGACGGCTGGGCTCGGCCGCACGTCGGGCACCTCGACCGCCTGGCTGCGGAGGTTCGCGATGATGCGCTCGATGCCGGCGGCGAACCCGATGCCAGGGGTCGGCGCGCCGCCGAGCTGCTCGATGAGGCCGTCGTACCGGCCTCCCGCGCAGACGGCGCTCTGCGCTCCGCCCTCGTCCGGGTGCACCTCGAAGACGGTGCGCGTGTAGTAGTCGAGTCCCCGCACGAGCTTGTGGTCGAGCCGGTAGGGGACGCCGAGCGCGTCCAGATAGCCCACCAGCTCCTCCCAGTGGGCCTGCGCCTCGGCGCCGAGGTAGTCGGTGCTCTTGGGCGCGTCCCCCACGAACGTCTCGCGCGCGAGCTCCTTGGAGTCGAGCAGGCGCAGCGGGTTGCTCTCGAAGCGGCGCCGGTCGTCCGGGCCGAGGTGCGCCAGGTGCGGCCTGAAGTGCTCCCGCAGCGCCTCGATGTACGCGGGGCGGTCGGCCGCGTCCCCGATGTTGTTCAGCACGAGCGTCATGCCACCGAGCCCGAGGCGCGCGAGCATGCTCATGGCGAGCTGGATCATCTCGAGGTCGACCGCCGCCGCGGCGTCGCCGATGGCCTCGGCGCCGAACTGGTGGAACTGCCGGTAGCGCCCCGCCTGTGGACGGTCGTAGCGGAACATGGACGCCAGGTAGTAGAGCCGCACGGGCTGGGCCTGGTTGTGCAGCCCGTGCTCGAGGTAGGCACGGCAGACGGCGGCGGTGCCCTCGGGGCGCAGCGTCACCTCCTGCCCACCGCGGTCCTTGAAGCTGTACATCTCCTTCGAGACGATGTCCGTCTCCTCCCCGACGGTCCGCGTGAAGAGACCGGTATCTTCGAAGAGGGGCGTGTCGATGCGGCTGTAGCCGGAGGTCTGCGCGGCCGCGGCGGTGACGGAGGCGACGTAGGACCAGTAGCGCTGGTCCTCGGGCAGGATGTCGGCGGTGCCGCGGGGGGCCTGGTACATGACGG
>JADFRC010000105.1 GCA_022561455.1 Chloroflexota bacterium
CTCGGCGCGCCCAAGGTCGGACTGTTCCGCTTCCCCGGTGCCGCGTGCGTCGGCCGGCTGGAGACGATTCCCATCGGTCTGCCGGAGGACGCGGCCGACGACGTCAGCCTCGAGCTGGCCGACGCATCCGTGGTCCGGGGGCTGCTCCCGCCACGTCCCATCGCGGCGCACAAGGGGACGTTCGGCCACGTCGCCGTCGTCGCGGGCTCCCGGAACCTCGTCGGCGCGTCCGTGCTCGCGGCGGCGAGCGCGTATCGCGCGGGCGCCGGCCTCGTGACGCTGGCGGCGCCGGATACCGCCGACCGCATGGCGGCCGCGGCGCTGCTCGAGCAGGTCCACCTGCCGCTGGCCGAGACCGAGGACGGTCACGTCGCCGCGGAGGCCGCCGGGCCCGTGCGGGCGCTGTTCGGCCGCGCGTCGGCCGCCGTCGTCGGGCCGGGGCTCGGGGACGCGGAGAGCGTCCGGAGCTTCCTCGGCGCGCTGCTGCTCACCGAGCCTGGCTTGAGCATCCCGCTCGTCATCGACGCCGACGGGCTGAACGCCCTCGCTCAGACCTACGACTGGCCCGAGAAGCTGAGCGCCGCTGCGGTGCTGACGCCGCACCCGGGCGAGATGTCGCGGCTGCTCGGGAGGCCCATCGCCGAGGTCGAGGACGACCGCGTCGCGACCGCGCGGGAGGCGGCGGCACGGTGGCGTCAGGTCGTCGTGCTCAAGGGCGCGCACACGGTCGTCGCCTCCCCCGACGGCCGGGCGGCGCTCTCCCCCTTCGCGAACCCGGCGCTCGCGACCGCCGGAACGGGCGACGTGCTCTCGGGCATCGTCGGCTCGCTGCTCGCCCAGGGCGCTGCGCCGTACGACGCCGCGGTGGCCGGCGTGTACGTGCACGCGGCCGCTGGCGAGGCCATACGGGAGGAGACCGGCGACGCCGGGCTGCTGGCCAGCGACCTGCTGAGCCGGGTGCCGGTCGTGCTGAAGGAGCTGCGCGCCTAGGGCAGCCGCTGCTCGCGGTTATAATGTGGCCGTCATGCTGCTGACGCTCGATATCGGCAACACGAACGTCACGGCCGGCGTGTTCGACGGCGACACCCTCGCCGCCAGCTGGCGTCTGGCCACGGACGCCCACCGGCTGACGGACGAGTACGCCCTCCAGCTGCGCGACCTGCTGCCCATGAAGGGCGTGGCCGTCGAGGAGGTGCGCGAGGTCGCCATCTGTAGCGTCGTGCCGCAGCTCACGAGCGTGTTCGACGAGGTCGCCCGCGTGCTGTTCGGCGCCGAAGCGCTCGTGGTCGGGACCGGCACGCGGACCGGCGTGCGCATCCTGTACGACAACCCCCGGGACGTGGGCGCCGACCGCATCGTCGACGCGGCCGCGGCCTACCACCTCTACGGCGGCCCGGCCATCGTCGTCGACTTCGGCACGGCGACGGTGTTCGACGCCATCTCCGCCGACGGCTCCTACCTGGGCGGCTCCATCGTGGCCGGCCTGAACATCGCGGCGGAGGCCCTCTACCAGCAGACCTCCCAGCTGCGCCGCATCGAGATGGTGGCCCCGCCGGCGGCGATCGGCAAGAACACCGTCCACGCCATGCAGTCGGGCTTCGTCTTCGGCTACGCAGGGCTCGTCGATACGATCGTCGGCCGCTTCAAGGGCGAGATGGAGGCGCCGAACGCCACCGTCGTGGCGACCGGCGGTCTCGCCCAGGTGATCGCCAACGAGGCCTCGGCCATCGACGTCGTGAACCAGGAGCTCACGCTCCACGGCCTCCGGCACATCTTCGCGCTGAACGCCGAGCCCGCGACCGTGGCCGCCGAGCAGGGAGGCGCGGGGTGAGCGGGCCATTCGCGGCCAAGCGCATCCTCCTCGGCGTGAGCGGCAGCATCGCCGCCTACAAGGCGGTGGACCTCGCCAGCAAGCTCACCCAGGCGGGCGCCGAGGTCGACGTGCTGATGAGCTACTCGGCGACGCGGTTCGTCACGCCGCTCACCTTCCGCGGCGTCACGCACCGCGCGGTCGTCACCGACCTGCTCGACCCGGCCTCGCCCGAGGCCGTCGAGCACGTCGCGCTGGCGATCGCAGCCGACGCGCTGGTCGTCGCGCCGGCCACCGCGCACATGCTGGCGAAGCTGGCGCTCGGGCTCGCCGACGACCCGATCAGCGTCACCGCGCTCGCCACCGGGGCGCCGCTCATCGTCGCTCCGGCGATGGACGCGAACATGTGGGAGCACCCGGCCGTCCAGAAGAACGTCGAGACGCTCGAATCGCGCGGCGCGATGGTCGTCGGGCCGGGGCGCGGCCGCCTCGCCTCCGGACTGTTCGGCTGGGGGCGGCTCGCGGAGACGCCGGAGCTGCTCGGGCGTATCGCGCAGGTGCTGGGCCGCAAGGGCGACCTCGCGGGCCGGACCGTCGTCGTGAGCGCAGGCGGCACTACTGAGCCCATCGACCCCGTCCGCGTCGTCACGAACCGCTCGTCGGGCAAGATGGGCCACGCCGTCGCCGAGGCCGCGCGGGACCGGGGCGCGCACGTCGTCCTGGTGACGACGGCCGACCTCGACGACCCGCCCGGCGTCGAGACGGTGCGCGTCGAGACGGCGGGCGAGATGCTCGACGCCGTGCTGGCGGCCGCGAAGAACGCCGACGCACTCGTCATGGCCGCGGCCGTCGCGGACTATCGCCCCGTCGACGTCCGCCCGGAGAAGATCAAGAAAGATGGGACGGACGGTCTCACCGTGGAGATGGTCCCGACCACCGACATCCTCTCGGCGGCACCACGGGGCATCGTGCGGGTCGGCTTCGCGGCCGAGAGCACCGACCTCCTCGGCCACGCGCGCGCCAAGCTCGCCGCCAAGGACCTCGACCTGATCGTCGCCAACGACATCACGCTGCCCGACGCTGGCTTCGGCGCCGACACGAACAAGGTCACGCTGCTGGACGCCGGCGGCGACGAGGACCTGCCGCTGATGGCCAAGTACGACGTCGCCTACCGCGTGCTGGACCGCGTCGTCCGGCTGATCGCCGCCAAGCGCGGCGCGCTCCGCTAGCCCGCCCTCGTGTTCGAGACCGGCGCCGCCTTCTTCATCGTCGCGGTGCTCGCTGCCTACATCGCTGGCCGCGTCGGGCTGGACGCGTGGCGTTGGCGGGAGGTGTTCTCCGTCGGATGGGGCGCATCGAGGGACGGTGTGGACGAGCTCTCGGACAGCCTGCGGGCGCGGGGTATACGTGCGAAGGTCGTCGTGACGGGACGCGGCGCTGGGTACCGGTTCAGCCGGCCGGGAGCTCCCGATGTCTCGGAGGGCTATGCGGTGCGCGTCCACCGGCACGATGCCGTGCGGGCCCGAGCCATCGTGGAAGAGATGCGCGCCCAGCGGCGCTCGTGAGGATCAGCCGGAGGCCCAAGGGCCGGTGCTCGAAGATACTATCTTGAAGGAGCACGATATCGGTGCGCGGGTGGACGAGCCCTGCACCCCCGCGGCGGATCAACCGGCTACCGCTATTCGAGGAGAGGATCGCTATGAAGTTCCCGGTCGTCCTGACGGTGGACGAAGACGGCAAGTTCACCGCCGAGGTCCCCATCATCCCCGGCTGCATCTCCGCGGGAGACACCCGCGCGGAGGCGCTGACCAACATCAAGGAGGCGATATCGCTGTGCCTTGAGTCTCGGGAGGCCGAGGGCTGGGACCTGCCCGCCCACCACGCGATCGCGCACGTCGAGGTTGACGTCGCGGCCTAGTGCCACCGACACCGCTCGTCACCTATGACGAGCTCGTCGCCGCACTCCGGAAGCTAGGCTACGAGGTCGCCCGCCAATCCGGCAGCCACGTACGCCTCCGAGCAGTGGGCAGAAGCCCGGTCACCGTCCCACGGAAAAGATAGATCCCCCGCGGCACGCTGCGCGCCATCCTCCGCGTTGCCGATATCCCACTCGATCGTTTCATCGAGCTGCTCGATCGCTAGGGCAGCTGCCGCTGCGCCTCGTCCTCCTGCTCGACGCGGCTAGCGCCGCCCAGGAAGACCGCCGCCACCACCACCACGAGCCCGAATGCCGCGATGTCGAGCAGGTAGACGCTGCGCAGGCCGAACGCGACGGCCGAGGCGCCTCCCAGCAGCGGTCCGATCGAGATCGCCACCGAGTGCGCGGTCTGCGCCGCGCCGAACGCGGCGCTCTGCCGCTCCCGCGGCGCCCGGAGCGCGATCATACCGTTGACGATGCCACCGAGGCCTCCCGCGAAGAGGCTCATCGCGGCCATCCCCACGACCAGCAGCAGAAGCGTGTCCGCGAAGAAAGGCACCAGCGCCGCGACCGCCGCGGCCGACGCGGCGAGCATCACGACCTTCCGCAGTCCGATCCGCCCGGCCAGCCAGCCCATGAGGACGGCCGATACCGCCGAGGCAACCCCCGACGCCATGAAGACGACCCCGGAGGCCGTCGCGGTTGCCTCGCCGCCGCCGATGGCCGCCACGATGCCGGGCACCGCCGGATAGACCAGCATCGTCGCGCCGTGCACCAGGATCAGGACCGCCAACAGCGGCAGGAACGTCCGTGCCGTTGCCATCCGCCAGAGGTCAGCGAGCGGTGCGCGCACGCCTCGTCCCCGCGCCTGCTCGGGCGAGAATTCTTCCCGCGCGAAGACCACGACCAGCAGGACGCCCACGAGCAGGACCACGCCCGTTGCCCAGAACGCGGCCCGCGCCCCGAGCGCGTCGAAGATCAGCCCGCCGAAGACCGGTCCGATCGCGATGCCCAGGTAGAGCCCCGACATCGTGACGCCCGTGGCGAACGGGAGCCGTGGCCGGGGGGTGTGCGAGGCCACGAGCGCCATGATGGTCGGCACGACGCCGCTCGCCGCTCCGACGAAGAAGCGGCTGATGAGCAGCTGCGCCGGCGTTTGGGCGTAGCCGGAGAGCACCATGAGCACGCCGGCCAGTGTCATCGCGCGGATGATGTTCAGCTTCCGGCCGTACCGGTCGCCGAGGAGGCCCCAGATCGGCGCGAAGATGCCCATGCCCACGCCCATCATCCAGCCGGATGCCCCGGACCAGAACGCGGCGCTCTCGGCGCCCTCCACGCCAAGCTCCTGGAAGAAGATCGGGTAGAACGGGAAGGTGAACGAGAAGCCGAGGGTCGTGAGCACCTGAACGGCCCACAGGACGGCGAGGTTGCGCTTCCACGGGAACGCCGCGGTGGTCTGGGAGCTCACGCGAGCATGATAGCAGCGGCGGCGCCCCGCCCTGCATGCGCGACTGGCCGGGCGCGCTGGTCAACCCGCTGCCGAGTCGCTTCCTCGGTTGCTGGCCTGCATCGGAACCGATTCGCGCCATTGGATATACTGTGTTGGAGATACACACCGATGGCAATTCTCATGAACTCCGCTCTCAGTTCCTCCGCTCGTACCTTCGCCGCATCGATTCTCGCTGTTGAATACTCGGCTGCGCTTGAAAGACACTCAATCACGTAGGCCCACAGTTGTTGCTGGCTCTCTGCTCATTGCGGTGGGTTTCCTGTCCAACAAGTGGGTCCTTCAGCGTGTGCTTGGCTGGGAAGACGAGCTCAGTTCGGCTACGGTATTTGTTGGTCTCGTGACGTTCCAGCTCACCTTGGTCGGCGTGGGAGCCTTGGCTGTTTTCGGGAAATTGAGATTGCCCGGGAAAGCGGATCTTGCTTTGATGAGCGTCGCCGTGTTCGCCACCTTAGCTCTCGCGGAGGTCGGAGCTAGAATGACGGTCCCTGGGCCGCAATTCTTCGAGCAGATCATCGGCGAGAGCTCGCGCCATCCGGCTAGATTGTCTGACGCCAACACGACGCGAATCTTCACGATCCGCGGTCTTTATGAAGGCGCGGACCAAGCGGTGCTCCGGGGTAGCGAGCATGGCCTGATAGAGCCGGTATCGGAAGCCGAGGCTGAGTTCAATATCCTTTTCGTCGGCGGAAGCACCACTGAGGCACGATACGTCCCAGAGGACGATCGCTGGGTAGCTCTGCTGAACGTGCCGGGAGAGATCGCGACATTCAACGCGGGTGTCTCCGGGGGCAATACGGCCGACGCCTATTTCAACTACCTCTTCCTGATAGAAGAGCAAGGATTCGAATTCGACCTCGTGATTCTCATGACCCAGGTAAATGACTGGAGCTGGATGTTCGCACTCAGGCCCTATGGCGGGAGCTTGCGTGTAGATGGCTACCGAGACTATTTGAGCGCCTGGTATCTCGACCGGCGCGATACGGGCTTTGTCGCTACTCTGAGACGACAGGCGCGGCTCGTCGAAGCAGCAGCGCGCGCTGCGACCGCGCTGGATCAGACAGTTTTTTCTTCGTTGCTTTCGAATGAGCAATCCGCGGAAAGCCAAGTGGTGATTGCCTATCGAGAGAGTCGTCAGAACGTCCTCGACGCCTATGAAGCTGACACGGCGCCCCTAAATGAATGCGATATGCTTCGGGAGAACCTTGCTGACTACGAACAGATCACGACGAGTAATCTACGTGCTTTCAACGACAAGGTGAAAGAAGCGGGAGCCCATCTCTTGGTGATGTCGGAGGCTCACAGCTACGGCGCCCCCGAAGGAAGCTTCTACGAGGACTTTCGCGTTCCAAGACGATGCGCTGAGAATCTGCTATCCCACGAGGGCAGCGCTGCGTTTTCGGACAAGCTGGGCCAGAGCTACCTGCGCGCCGCAAGCAAGGCGGGGACTCTGATTTACGACTTGGCAGGAGAGATGGAGCCGTTCATGAGTGGAGCCGACGGCGGACGGTACATGTACGACGAGGTTCACTACACGGTGGACGGCAGCAGAGAGGTGGCACGGCTCGTCGCGCCCGTCATGCGCCAAATATTGGCCGAGCGCTGATACGGATCAGGCTGCCATCACTGGAGTGGTTGGCAGGCCCCGCTTGCAGCGGTCTAGGTGCTAGGTTCTGCCTGCGGTGAGCCACGCTGCAGAGCAACGGGAGACTTGCCACGAATACCGTACAGAGCACCCGCGGCCTGCGCGTTCGTGGACTGCGAATGCAGGTATATCCCAACGAACGCCAGTAGGTACCATAGCTGTCTGATTCCCGTAAATAGAAAGCTGTCGGTCGCGCCGTATATCAGTAAAGGAACGGTCACAGCGAGGATCACGACGTGGCCTCGGCGTGCAAGCGAGCGGTTCCAGAGGAACAACACGAACACGCTCGCGAGCAAGAACACAACCCCATGCATAGCGGCTGCTTCAAGATACGAGTTGTGAGCTCCAACGTCAATCAAGCCGAATGCTGTTGGACCCGCGCCTAAGAAGATCGAGAGGTCCGTCTCAAGCCACAGCGTCAATGCCGACTCCCAGACCTCAATCCTGTTTGAGATCAGTGCCGAGACCCCCTGCCCCAG
>JADFRC010000106.1 GCA_022561455.1 Chloroflexota bacterium
CTTCCCCGGCTACATCCTCGTCCAGATGGAGATGGACGACGAGAGCTGGTACGTCGTGCGCAACACGCCCGGCGTCACCGGCTTCGTCTCCGCCGAGGACGAGCGCGAGCGGCGGCCCAAGCCCGTGCCGCTCGAGCAAAAAGAGGTGGACTCGATCATGGCCCGCATGGTGTCGCCGACGCCGCGCGTCAAGGTCGGCCTCACGGTCGGCCAGATGGTGCGCATCACCGGCGGCCCGTTCGCCGAGTTCATGGGCTCGATCGACCACATGGACGAGGACAAGGGCAAGGTCCGCGTCCTGGTCTCCTTCTTCGGACGTGAGACCCCGGTCGAGCTCGATTTCTTGCAGGTAGAGAAGGCGTAGATGGCGAAGCGCGTCCGGACCATATTGCGACTGCAGCTGCCCGCCGGCTCCGCGACGCCGGCGCCGCCCGTCGGCCCTGCGCTGGGTCAGCACGGCATCAACATCATGGCGTTCGTGAAGGAGTACAACGCCCGGACCTCGAACCAGGCGGGCACCATCATCCCCGCCGAGATCACGGTCTACGAGGACAACTCCTTCACCTTCATCACCAAGACGCCGCCGGCGCCGGAGCTCATCCGCAAGGCCGCCGGCATCGACAAGGGCAGCGGCCGCGCACGCCACGAGCCCGTCGGGACCATCGCACGCGCAAGCCTCAGAGAGATCGCCATGACCAAGCAGAAGGACCTGAACGCTGCCTCCGTCGAGGCGGCGATGAGGATCATCGAGGGCACCGCCCGGAGCATGGGCGTGAGCATCGTCGACGAAGTCGTCGAGCAGCCAAAGGAGGAGTCAGCCGATGCCAGCGAAGCACTCTAAGCGCTTCCGGGCCGCGGTCGATGAGCTCGAGGACGAGCGCTTCTACACGCCGGCCGAAGCGGTCGATCTCGTCAAGAAGACCGCGAGCGCGAAGTTCGACGAGACCGTCGAGATCCACCTGCGGACCAACGCCGACCCCCGCCACGCCGACCAGCAGCTCCGCGGCGTCGCGACGCTGCCGCACGGGCTCGGCAAGACCGTGCGCGTCGCCGTGTTCGCGGCCGGTGAGGCCGTCCGTGCGGCCACCGACGCCGGCGCCGAGATCGTTGGCGCGGACGACCTGATCGAGCGCATCGAGGGCGGCTTCTTGGATTTCGACGTCACCATCGCCACGCCGGACCTGATGGGCAAGATCGGCAAGCTCGGCCGCATCCTCGGCCGCCGCGGGCTCATGCCGAACCCCCGGACCGGCACCGTCGTGCAGCCGAACGACATCGCCGACGCCGTGCACGAGGCGAAGAAGGGCCGCGTCGAGCTGCGGATGGACCGCACAGCCATCATCCACTCGGCGCTCGGCAAGGCGAGCTTCGAGGCCGACCACCTGGTGGAGAACCTTGCCGCCGTGATCGACACCGTGAACCGGCTGCGGCCCGAGGGCATCAAGGGGGCCTTCGTCAAGACGGCGTATCTGACGACGACCATGGGACCAAGCGTGCCCTTGGACCTGGCTTCGACCTTGACGTTGAAGGTCGAATAGGGCAAGCTCGAAGCAACAAACGCATAGGCCACCGGAGACAGCGGGTTCCTTCCGCCACACGGCCCAACGGCCGAACGGCCACACGGGAAGGATTAAGCGTAAGGCCCGCCGAGGTGAGCGCCCATCGTCCCACCAGGACGAATGCTCGACCCGCGTCTTCGGAGGCGGGTCTTTTTTGGGGGGAGGTTCAGGGCATGCCGACCGATGCGAAGCGCGAGACGATTGCCGATCTGGCCGACCGCATCAAGCGCTCGACCATCGCCATAGCGACCGACTTCTCGGGACTCCGTGTCAACCAGCTGACCGAGCTGCGGCGGCATCTGCGCGAGGCCGGGGTCGAATACCGCGTCGTCAAGAACCGGCTCGCGGCCCGGGCCGCGGCGGAAGCCGGCGTGGAGCGCTTCAACGAGCTGTTGGAGGGCGTGACAGGGCTCGTTTTCGGCTACGGAGAGCCCGAGGCGGCCGCGAAGGCGGTCGACCAGTACGTCAAGCAGACGCGCTCGCCACTACGCATCCGCAACGGCATCATCGAGGGCGAGGTGCTGAGCGCGGCGCAGATCAACGCCATCGCCGTGCTGCCGTCCCGCCAAGAGCTGCTCGCGAAGCTGCTGGCGCAGCTCAACGCGCCGGCCACGGGGCTGGTCCACGTGCTCAGCGGCCCCATACGCGGGCTCGCCATCGTGCTCCAGCGCCATGCCGAGCAGCTGGCGCCCTCAAGCTAGCGACACGATCCATCGACGAACGTACAAGGAGGAAGGTATGGCCACCAAAGAGGAGCTGCTGGAAGGGATCAAGAGCCTTTCGGTCATGGACCTGGCGGAGCTGGTGAAGGCGCTGGAGGAGGAGTTCGGCGTGAGCGCCGCGGCCCCGGTCGCGGTTGCGGCCGCACCGGCTGCCGGTGACGGCGGCGGCGCAGCCGAAGAGCAGACCGAGTTCACCGTGACGCTCCAGGACTTCGGCCCCAACAAGATTAACGTCATCAAGGCAGTGCGCGAGCTCACCAGCCTTGGCCTACGCGAGGCCAAGGACCTCGTCGAGGCGGCGCCGACGCCCGTGCGCGAAGGCGTCTCGAAGGACGACGCCGAAGAGGTCAAGAAGAAGCTGGAGGAAGTCGGCGCCACCATCGTCGTGTCGTAGAACCCCTCGTATCGTCGAGCAGCGAAGAGGCGCCCCCCCTCATCCGGGGGGAGCGCCTCTCTTGCTGCTGTCGTTCCGGCTACTGCTGCCGTCCCGCCCTACCCCTGTCATTCCGAGCGAAGCGAGGGAATCTCTCACCGGCCCTCCCGCGAGATGCCTCGCTTCGCTCGGAATGACAGCGCTTTGGGTAACAGGGCGTCGTCGGGTCCGCGCAGGACCCCGGCCGCACGCGTGGGGCGGCGCTACTCCTCGATCGTCACCTTGTGGCCGTAGAACGCCACGTAGTCGCCGATCCGCTCGGCCGCCGCGCTCGGCTCGTGGTACGTCCAGCCGGCGCTCTCCGATGCCTCGCCGTCCGCCGTCACGTCGTAGTAGGACGCCTCGCCCTTCCACCAGCACGTCGTGTGCCGGGTGTTCTCGGCCAGGTGCTCCCACCGCACCGAGTCCGGCGGGAAGTAGTGGTTCCCCTCCACCATGACCGTCTGGTCGCTCTCCGCGATAACCACGCCGTTGAGCGTGACCCGTGGGGTTGTCATCCGCTTCTCCTTGTGGGGACGAGCTACGTCGGTTAGATGACGGGAGTGGCGGAGGCGGTGCGCCCCGACATCGGCCCCTGGCGCGCTTGGCCTCCGGCCCTATGATACCGGCATGGCCGCCACGCAGCTCTACCCGCACACGGCCCCCGCGCCCGCCCGCCGGCCACTCATGATCCGCGACCTGCCGAACGGCCAGCGTCCCCGCGAGCGGCTGCGCGACGCCGGCGCTCCGGCGCTCTCCGACGCCGAGCTGCTCGCCATCCTGCTGCGGACGGGCTCGGCGGCCGAGAGCGTCGTCGATCTCGCGCGCCGGATGCTCGCGCACTTCGGCGGCCTCGAAGGCCTCGCGCGGGCCGGCTATGCCGACCTCCACGGCCTCCACGGCCTGGGCGAGGCCAAGGCCGCGCAGCTCCAGGCCGCGATCGAGCTCGGCCGGCGGCTGGCGGCGCTGCGCGGCACGGAGCGGCCGAAGATACGGGGGCCGAAGGACGTGGCGGACCTGCTGCTCCCGGCCATGGCCTTCTTGGACCAGGAGCACTTCCGCGTGCTGGTGCTCAACACGAGGAACGAGGTCCTGGCCTCGCCCGACGTGTTCGTCGGCAGCGTGAACGCAACCACGATCCGCACGGCGGAGGTGTTCCGGGAGGCGGTGCGGCAGAACGCCACCTCGATCATCGCCGTGCACAACCACCCCTCGGGCGACCCGGAGCCGAGCCGGGAGGACGCGGCCGTCACGGCCGAGCTGGTCGCGGCGGGGAAGGCGCTCGACATCGAGGTCGCCGACCACATCGTCGTCGCCCGCGACGGCTGGGTCAGCCTCAAGGAGCGCGGGCTCGGGTTCGGGTAGGCGTTGGAACCCTGACCGGCGCGGGCATATCATGTGGGGCGAAGGCTGTCGGCGCATGAGAGGAACGGGCGAGGAGCTAGGATGGGTGAGAAACAGATCGGCGCGGAGTACACGGTCATCCTCCAGCCGGAGACCGATCCCGAATTCTCCGGCTACTACAACGTCGTCGTACCAGCGTTGCCCGGGTGCCTCAGCTATGGCGCCGACAGGGGGGAGGCCCTGCGGAACATCGAAGAG
Organism: Chloroflexota bacterium; assembly: GCA_022561455.1. GTDB lineage: Bacteria > Chloroflexota > Dehalococcoidia > Lucifugimonadales > Australimonadaceae > JADFRC01. The sequence continues at coordinate 4,296 of JADFRC010000106.1, forward strand.
GCGATACGACTGTATGTCGAAGATCTGCAAGCTCGCGGTGAGCCCGCCCCCGAAGAGCGCTTCGAACAGGTGAAGGTCTCGGTCTAGTCGAGTGCCCCCACTCCCACGGGTTAGCGGGCGAGAGATCGCTCGGATCCTCGAACGACATGGCTTCGGACTCTCGTGAGTCCGGGGCAGTCACCATATCTACTACCATGCTGAAACGGGCAGCAAGATCGTGGTTCCTGTGCATGCAGGCCGCATCATCCCGCCTGGAACGCTCCTCAACATCCTGAGGCAGGTCGGCATAGACGCCGCCACTTTCATCAGCTGGCTCCCAGGACTGACGCGCCCGGCCCAGCAGCAGCCGCCCTAGCGGAAGTCGCCGATGCCGAGGACGTTGCCCTCGGTGTCCTTGAACCACGCGGCCGTGAAGGGCCCGAGGTGGGCGATACCGTTCTCGGTCTTGAGGCCCGGCATGTCGATGTCCTCGAAGACGACGCCCTTCGCGCGTAGCTCGGCGACCTCGGCCCCGACGTCGGCGACGTAGAACCCGGCGACGGTGTGCACGGCCTTCGTGGCCTCGGCCCGCGGGAAGAGCAGGAGGGTCGAGCCGCTGCCTGCTTCGATGACCGCGCCACCGGGGTTCTCGCTGACGAGCTTCAGGCCGAGCTTGCCGATGTAGAACGCCTTCGCGCGTTCCAGGTCCACAACGGGGATCGTCGGATGCACGGGTGCGGTCGATAGCATGAGTGTCCTCCTCGATGGTTCGTGGGACGCAGGTAGTTAGAGTGCCCTCAGGCCCAAGCGGTGCAGCGCGGGGTCAGCGCGGTGCGGCGGCCCGCTCGCCGCGCCTCGCCTGCACGCGCTCGACCAGGTCCTCGTACGAGGACCGTGGGAACTGCTCGCCGTCGGGGACCTTCATCATGTCGGTGAACAGCTCGATGCTGTTGCCGTCGGGATCCTCCAGGTAGAAGGAGCGGCTGCCGCTGCCGCCGATAAGCGTGCCGGGACCGTCTCCGCCCTCGAACCCGTGCACGAGCGGCCCCCACACGATCTTCTCGCCCCTGCGCTCAAGGTCGGCGAGCGCCTTGAGCCACTCGTCGCGGCTCTCGATCTCGAGCGCGATGTGCTGGAGTCCGTTGTAGCCGCCCTTCGACTCGCGGTCGACCGGTGAAGGGTGCGTGAACAGCACGATGTTGTGGTGGTCGTCGTCGAAGCGCATGAACACCACCTCGCCGGCCCCGGCCTCCCAGCGGCCGGTGAGCGTCAGGCCGAGCGTCTCCGTGTACCACGCGAGGGAGCGGTCGACGTCGGTGACTTGGATGCCGACGTGTCCCACGCGGCTGATGCGGAACGGCTTGCCCATCTCATGCCTCCTATCCGGCGCGTGCCGATAGCCTCCGACGCGGCTCAACATAGGCGGGGGCGCCAGGCGCTGTCAATCATGGCTCGCGCCGCGGGACGCTCGACGCGCCGCCGCTCTATACTGTGGCCGCCGGAGCAAGGACCGAGGGTGCACGGAGACTAGGAGGGGAACCGATGGTACAGACGAAGGTTCAGATCAAGACGACGGGGATCGACCACGTGGTGCTGTGGGTGAAGGACCTCGAACGCTCGAAGCGCTTCTACATCGACCTGCTCGGGATGACCGTCGCCCACGAGAGCGAGTGGCAGTCGTTCCTGCACTGCGGCGAGAGCCAGCAGATCGCGCTGTTCGATGCGAGCCGCCGCGGGCCGGAGATCCACCCGGCCAGCGAGCTCAACCACATGGCGCTGCTCATGGAGCCGGCCAGCTACGAGGAGACCAAGGCTCGGTTAGAAGAAGAGGGCATCAAGACGCGGGGACGCCAGGGCGACCCCACGTGCATCTACTTCGACGACCCGGACGGCCACGGCCTCCAGCTGCTCTACAAGGGGCACGACGGCTAGGGGACGGGGCGCCTAACCGGTCCAGGCCGCCGCGACCGCCTTGCCGACGGTCGGCGCGACGCTGCGGTCCAGCGGCGAAGGCAGGATGCGCTCCGCGGTCGGCGATTCCACCATGCCGGCGAGCGCGGTAGCCGCGGCGAGCTTCATGGCGGCGGTCACGTGCGTCGCGCGTGCGTCCAGCGCCCCGCGGAAGACGCCGGGGAACGCCAGGACGTTGTTGACCTGGTTGGGGAAGTCGCTGCGCCCCGTGCCGATCACGGCGGCGCCGCCCGCGGCGGCCTCGTCCGGCATGATCTCCGGCACCGGGTTCGCCATCGCGATGACCACCGAGTCCTTGGCCATCCGCTCGATATCCCGGCGGTCGAGCACGCCGGCCATGGAGAGGCCGATGAACACGTCGGCGCCCTCGATGGCGTCGTGGATGCTGCCGGCGGCGCCCTCGCGGTTCGTGAGCTTCGCGATCTGCTGCTTGGCCGGGTTGAGGTCGTCGCGCCCCTCGTAGATCGCGCCCTGGCTGTCCACCAGCGTCATGTTCGACGCGCCGGCATCGATGAGCATCTTGGCCGAGGCGATCCCTGCTGCGCCTGCGCCGGAGATCGCGATCTTGACGCCGTCCAGCCGCTTGCCGACGACGCTGAGTGCGTTCAGCACCGCGGCCAGCACCACGATGGACGTCCCGTGCTGGTCGTCGTGGAACACCGGTATGCCGAGGTCCTGCAACCGTTCCTCGACCTCGAAGCAGCGCGGCGCCGAGATGTCCTCCAGGTTGATCCCCCCGAAGGAAGGCGCGATGGCGCGTACCGTCGCGATCAGCTCCTCGATGTCTTGGGTGTCCAGCACCAGGGGGATGGCGTCGATGCCGCCCAGCTCCTTGAAGAGGACGCACTTGCCCTCCATCACCGGCATCGCGCCGAGCGCGCCGAGGTTCCCGAGCCCCAGGACGGCCGAGCCGTCGCTGACGACGGCGATCGTGTTCCCACGCCCCGTCAGCTCGTAGCTGAGCGCCGGGTCGTCCGCGATCGCGCTGCTCACCGCGCCGACGCCCGGCGTGTAGGCGAGCGAGAGATCGTCGG
>JADFRC010000107.1 GCA_022561455.1 Chloroflexota bacterium
GGAGGAGACCGTCGGTGCGGTTGGCGTGAGCGGTGCGACGCCGGCCCAGGACGAGGAGCTGGCGCAGGCCGCGGCCGATGCCTTCGCGGAGGGCAAGCTGGGCGGTTGAGCCGCCGCTAGGCGATGGCCTCGTACCGGCCGGTCTTGAGGAAACCAACTGGCGTTCGCGCTGGGCTGGGACCAACGCGCGGGACGGCGGAGCGCCCCTTTATGGGTGCAGGGCCTAGCCCTGCCGCTGGGGCTGGATCTCCTCAAGCGATGCGAACTCCTCGTCGTAGAGCCGGGTGAGCTCCGCGAGCTCGTCTTCGGCGAGCGGGGGGACCTCGGTGGCGGTCGCGTATTCGCGGAGCTGGTCGGCGTTCACGATGTTCGGCAGCACCGCGGCGATGGACGGCTCGGCCAGGGCGAACTGGATCGCCGCCTGCGCCAGCGTGCGGCCGGTCTCGCCGGCGACGAACAGCACGAGGCCGCGCTTGTGGAAGGCGCGGTCGAGCCACTCCCGCTTGCGGTGCGCGCGGTGGTCCGAGGGGTCGAACTCGACGGTCGCCTGGTCGGCGAACTGGTCGGTGAGGATCTCCGAGGCGTGGGGGACGCGCGCGAGGAGCCCGGTCCGGTGCTCCCGGGCCGCCTCGAAGAACGAGCGGGCGGGCTGCTGCTCGATGATGCTGTAGATGATCTGCATCGTCGCCACGTCGCGCTCGGCCATGGACGCGTCGCCCTCGTCCTTCCAGCCGATGTCGGGACCGAGCGCCGTGCCGAAGTGGCGTATCTTGCCCTCGCGCTGGAGCTCCTCCAACAAAGCGAACAGCTCGTCGTTCAAGACCGTGTCGATGCGCGGGTTGTGGAGCTGCCATAAGTCGATGTAGTCGGTGCCGAGGCGGCGCAGCGATGCCTCGCAGGCGGCGCGCACGAACTCTGTGTCCCAGCGCTGCGGGCGCTCCTTGTGGTGGCCGTCGCGCGGGGCGCTGATGTCGTAGCCGAACTTCGTGCCGATGAGGATCTCGTGGCGACGTTTGCCGAGCGCCTCGCGCATGATCTCCTCGCCGAACCCCTCGCCGTAGGTGTCGGCCGTATCGAAGAACGTGACGCCGGCTTCGAGCGCGTCGCGCAGGAGCTTGATGGCGTCGGGCTTGTCCACCTTGCCCCACCAGCCGGTGCTCACGGTCCACACGCCGAAGGCGACTTCGGAGACCGTCATGTCCGTTTTCCCGAGCTGCCGGTATCTCACGAGCCACGTCCTACTGGGGAGGTCTGGCGCGGCTTGGCCGCGCTCGCATTATATCGAGCTGGGGAGCGGCGGCGGTGGGTGCGCGCACCACGGTCCCGTCGGTGCGGCTTCGGCGCATGACAACAGGCCTTTCGACCATCCCCCCGTCCCCCTTCCTGCCAGGAAGGGGGTGATGAAGCCCGATACGGGGGACACCCCCGTGCCCCCGGCAGAGGGGCTCAGCCCCTCTGCACTCCCTATCGGACACTCGAACAGGTGGCTCTGAGGCAACGGCTACTCAGGAGGCCGACGGCATACCCAACTCCTCCGCGCTCACGCGCCCGCCGAGCATGCGCAGGTAGTTAGCGGTCGTCGCTTCGGCGACCGTCTCGAAGTCGGTCTCCTGGAGCTCGGCGAGCTTCGCCGCGACCTGCGGCAGGTGCCACGGCTCGGTCCACCGCTCGCGGTTCTTCTTGAAGGGCTGCGGGTAGGAGTCGGTCTCGATGACGATGCGCTCCAGCGGCAGCGCGGCGGCGACGGCCTGGAGCTCGGGGAGCCGCAGCAGCGGCTTGGCCAGCGAGATGAAGAAGCCGAGGTCCATCGCGGTCTGCGCGAGCTCGAGGCTGCCGTCGAAGTAGTGCCAGGCGCCGCCGACCTCGCCCGCGCCCTCCTCCCGCAGGATGCGCACCGTATCGTCGCTGGCCTCACGAGAGTGGAAGACGATGGGCAGACCGAGCTCCCGTGCGAGCCTGATCTGCCGGCGGAAGGCGTCTTGCTGGATATCCCACCGCGGTGAGCGGGGCATGTAATCCAGCCCCGTTTCGCTCCATTCGACGACGCCGGGGTGGCCGGCCAGGGCACGGAGCTCGGCTTCGATCGCGTCGTCCATCGGGCCCGTCAGGTCAGCCGGATGGAGCCCGATCCCTGCCCGAACGTCGGGGTATATATCGGCCAAGAGTCGCACCGCTGTGCAGGTCTCGATGGTCGTGCCCGCTGCTATAATTAGCGCCACGCCGGCGTCCCGGGACCGCTCCAGCAGCGCTGGCAGCTCCACGGGGTCGTACTGGTCGATGTGCGTATGACCGTCGACGAGTGTGTGGCGTGAAGTTTGGCCGTCGGCTTGGTCATCCCGGTTCATGGGCGCGATTGTAGCCGACCATCTGCGCGAGGAGAACGGCGTGTTCCTGAGCGCGCGATCGAAGGTGTTCCGGGGATTGTACCGGAACCGTCCGGTACAGCTTTTCGTCGGCGCAGTCGCCAGCGTTGGGCTGACCTATCTGGCCGTCCGCAGCCTCGCCTGGAGCGACGTCGCCGACACCTTCGTCGACTTCCCCCTCTGGTCCGTCCCGATCGCGTTGGTGCCGCTGGCCGTGGCCGTCCTGCTGCGTGCCGCGCGATGGCACGTGCTGTTGCCAGGCAAGGGTATTTCGCTCAAGCAGGTGGCGCTGGTCCAGAACACCGGGATCGGCCTGAACAACATGCTGCCGGTCCGGATGGTCAGCGAGCCGGTCCAGCTCGCGCTCATCACACGGCACTACCGCGTGGCGTTCCCGACCGCGCTCGCCACCTTGGTGGCGGGGAACGTGCTCGACATCTTCGCGACAGCCATGCTCATGGGCCTCGGCATCCTGCTGGTGCCGGGCTTGCGCGATGGCAAGGTGAGCATCCAGCTGCTCGGAGCGCTCATCCTTTTCGTGATCAGTCTGCTCGTGTTCATCGTGGTCGCGCGGGGGCTGGACGCCATCCCGATCGCCAAGCGCATGCCTTTCTTCCAGCAGCTCACCGTCGCGATCGGCCTGCTGCGGGACATGCCGGGACGGCTCTGGCTGTCCTTTTTCGGCACCGTTGGGCACTGGTTCTTCGTCGGCGTCGCCGGGTGGGTGATCGCTTCGGCCCTGAGCATCGACGTCGGGCCGCTGCCCCTGGCCACGATCCTGGTGGCGGCCATGTTCTTCACGTCGGTGGTCCCTTCCTTGCCGGGCGGCGCCGGGACGTATCACTTCGCCGTGGTCAGCTTGATGACCGCGGTGGGTGCGGACCCCGCGGTCGCCGTCGTCTTCGCCGTCGTCATGCACCTGATCATCTTCTTGCCGCCATCGGTCGTCGCGCTCGTGGTCCTGTGGAAGGTCGGCGCGGGCATGCTGTTCAGAAACGTCGAGGCGCCGTTGGGCTCGACGCTGGGCCCCGTTCCCTCCGGTGCCGCTCCCGACCGCCCGGCGCGCTAGCGGCGGGTCCGGCCTCATGCGAGCCTTCCTCGCCGCGCTCCTCACCTCGGTCGCGCTGACCGCGGCTGCGTGCTCGCCCGCGGCGCCGACCGCAACCGCGACCCCCAACACGCCCACGCCCACGCCGACAGCCGGACCGCCGCCCGCGGGCACGCTGCGCGTCGCCGTGACCGGCGCCGCTCCGCACCTCGACCTGCACCGCGTCGTCTCGGAGTGGGCGACGCTTTTCGGGCCGGGCACCGCGTACAGCAGGCTGCTGCGGTTCGTGAGCGGACCGGAGGCCGTCTTCCCCAGCCTGGCCGTCGAATGCGACCTCTGCGATGAGTGGCGCATCGTCGATGCCCTCACGTACGAGTTCGACGTGCACCCGCAGGCGCGCTGGCAGGACGCGGAGGCCTTCGTCTCGCGGCCGGTCACGCCGCAGGACGTCGTGTTCAGCCTGAAGCGGCTGCGTGCCGACGGCTCGCCCCACGCGAGCCTGCTGGCCGCCGTCGATGAGATCACGATCGCCGGAGCGCGGACGGTGCGCCTGAGCCTGCGCTACCCGGACGCCGACCTGCCGCAGAAGCTGGCCAGCCCGTACGCCGTCGTGCTGGCGCCGGACGCGCTCGAGGGCGTGGATGTGCGCACGGGGCGGGTGGTGGGCTCGGGGCCGTGGCGCTTCGAGCAGCAGCTCTCGGGCGGCGTGGAGCTCACGGCGTGGGAGGGCTACTTCAGGCCCGGCGAGCCGGCGGCGCGCGCCGTCGTCTTCCAACCCGCCGTCCGGGCTGACGTGGCCGCCGGCCTGCTGCGCCGCGGGCGCGTGGACATGGCGCTCGTGAGCGAGGAGGAGTGGCGCTCGCTCCCGGCCGGGGAGTTCCGCTCGGTGGTCGTGCAGCGCCAGGGCAGAGGCGTCGTGCTCGGCCTGAACGCGCGGCGCGCGCCGTTCGACGACGTGCGCGTCCGCCGCGCCGCCTTCCGTGCGCTCGACCCGCACGCGGCGCTCGCCGAGGCTTTCGGCATCGGCGCCGTCGGCGTCGGCGTGCCGCTCGTCGAGCCGTCGTGGGCGCTGGACGACGCGGTGCTCCGTGCGGCGTTCGCCGACCCCGAGGGCGCGAGGGCGCTGCTGCGGGAGGCGGGGGACGCTCGCCCGTCGATCACGCTCGTCGTCGCGAACTTCGGGCCGGCGTACGTGGCGCACGGCGAGCTGCTCGCGGCCCAGCTGCGCGAGGTGGGGTTCGAGGTGCGCGTCGATGCCGTCTCGCGCAGCGCGTATCTGACCCGCGTGTGGCGCGAGCGCGACTTCGACGCTTTCGCCGGCCCGCTCCCGCCGACCGATACGACGAGCGCGTTCCTGCTGTCGCTGCTGCACAGCGAGGGCAGCTCGAACGTCACGGGAGCGGGGGACGCCGCGTTGGACGACCTCATCGAGCGCCAGGCCGCCGAGACGGACGTGGGCCGCCGCGGCGAGCTGGTGCGCGCGGCGCAAGCGGCGGCGCTCGAAGGCGCGTGGCTCTTCATGCCGGTGATCTCGGCCGAGCGCTGGGCGTTCTCAAGCCGGGTCTCGGGCATGCCCGCGGGCATGCCGGCCGGCGCGGGCGACCTGTGGAAGTACGTGCGCATCGATGAGCCCGCACCGGGCGGCTAGCATGCCCGGGACCGTCCAAGGGCTATAATGCGGCGTGCCCGGACGCAACGGGCCGCGCATCGCCCGGACGCTTCCGGCATCTGATTCATTGAGAGCCCGAGCGAGCTTCGGGCGTGCGCGCCCTTGAATGGAGGATCTGAATGGCGAAGCCGATACACGTGACCGACGCTGAGTTCCAGGCGACCGTGCTCGATTCGAAGATACCCGTTTTCGTCGACTTCTGGGCGGAGTGGTGCGGGCCCTGTCACATGATCGCGCCGGTGGTCGAGGAGCTCGCGGAGGAGTACGACGGTAAGTTCGCGTTCACCAAGGTGGACGTGGATGCCAACCCGAACACAGCGATGCAGTTCGGCATCCGGAGCATCCCGACGATGCTGCTGTTCAAGGACGGCAAGGTCGCCGACCAGGTGATCGGCGCGGTGCCGAAGGCGATGCTCAAGAGCAAGATCGACAAGGTGCTCTCGGCCTAGCGCCGGCACTCGGCCCGCGACTGCGATGGACTAGACTAGACGGCGCCCCGATGCGGGGCGCCGTCTTCGCGTCCGCCTACTATCGCGGGCGAAGGGGCCGGCGCGCGTGGGAGTGGATGGGTCCCGGTGGGTCTCGCGGTCTTCAAAACCGTTGCCGGGCCGGCTTCCCGGTCCGGGGAGGGTTCGACTCCCTCGCACTCCCGCCAGATAATAGACTGGTAAACGGTCAGCGCAGTTGCACGGGCTGGCCGTTTGCTTGGATACCATCGTGCTGTTTGACAGCCAAGTTGACAGCCACGAGGTTCCGACTTTGCGGTGTAGGTCGTCGTTGAGACCCTTGCGCGGTTGCTTCGCTTGGGTCACACTCGGCGGCACGGGGCAGAATGCCGAGGGGACTTGACGATTGGCTCTGGTGTACCCAAACGAGCTTCGGGATCCGCTTCACGGGCTCATCAAGCTGACCGACCAAGAGATCCAGGTGATCGACACGCATGCCTTTCAGCGCCTCAGGAGAATCAGGCAGCTCGCTCTCGCGGACCATGTGTACCCTGGGGCGGTTCATAATCGTTTCCAGCACTCGATCGGCGCTCTACATCTGGCTGGCAGAATCCTACAGCGCTTGGAACAGCTGGGCACAGCGATCTCTAACGTCGATCGGAGGACGGTAAGGCTCGCAGCACTCCTTCACGATATCGGTCATGGACCCTTCAGCCATGTGTCCGAATATGTTTTGACACACCTTGCGGCGATGGGCGGAACGCCAAGAGATAAGATTCACGAGACAATCACGGCAGATATCATCGCTAAAGATCCTCAAATGATATCGATTGTGAGCAAGTTGGATCGCGATAGAATCTTGAGACTAATCAATGAAAATGAGAAGCGTGACTTCAAAGCCGATATCGTTAGTTCGACCCTTGATGCTGACAAGATGGATTACTTGTTGCGTGACGCGCATTTTGTGGGAGTGAAGTACGGGGTATACGATCTCGACCAAGTTATCGACTCATTGAGAGTGATTGAATCAGGCGATGAGACGATTCTAGGAGTCGATGAGAGAGGGCTATTAGCGGTTGACCAACTAGTAGTAGCCAAACATCATATGACCCAACAGGTGTACGCACATCGAGTCCGGACAATCACAGACGTAATGATAATCCGAGGGTTGGAATTGGCGATTGAGGACGCAGTACCAGGGATTAGAGAGCTATACGAGTACGATGGGTCTGAAGAAGCCTTGGCCACATACCTCTCGTTCGATGATGAACGAATCCTCAGTGAACTATCACGCTGCGGGAACCCTCGCCCGGAGTCTGTTTTCCGTCGATTGGTCAGTCGTCAGTTGTTCAAAGACCTATCAATCATCGATTTAACACCGATTGACGTACCCGATGCAATCATACGCTTCAAGCTCTTGAGTTTGACGCCTGAGCGGACTTCGCAGCTCGAGCTTGAGATCGCTGGGCTAGCAAACTGCGAACCTTGGGAACTTATTGTTCACAAGAAGAGTGTGAAAGTTCCCCTGTCCCACAGTCCGACTGCGCTAGATCCTGCAGGGATCCATATCGTTTCTCTGGAAGGACATACTCGAATGATGAATGAGTTCGACGAGATATCTTTAGCTCGTGTACCAGAGACCGAACGACTTCATGTCATTGGACCTGAGAACGGACTTGTGGTCGAT
>JADFRC010000108.1 GCA_022561455.1 Chloroflexota bacterium
TCTACCTGGTGTTCGACCGCGACCTGGCGGGGCTCGTCGGCACGATCCTCAAGGACGACTTCGGCCTCGAGAACGACATCCTGTCCATCGACGGCATCGTGCTCCGGGACTTCGACTACATCGACCTGGGGGCGGTCCTCGAGCCGTCGGGCACCGTGCCGGTGACGATCAAGTCGCTCGTCTTCCAGATGTAGCCGCTCGTGCGACGCGAGAAAGAAGGAGGGCTGGCGGATGCCAGCCCTCTCTGCGTTGTCCCTGATCGAGCCGCTTGGCAGCGGCCGGTGCCCTAGAACTTGTCCTTGCACACCTCGGCGGACGTGCTGCCGGTCGCATCGAACGTCAGCTCGCCCAGGGTCACGCTCGTGACGGTGGTGGTGTAGCAGTCTCCGGGCGCGTTGCCCCACGTGAGCGTGATCGTTCCGTCGGACCCGGTGATCCCCGACCCGATCGCGTACGCGCCGGAGTTGGAGTCCATCCGGACGGAGATGGACGCGCCGCCCGCGCTGCCGCCCAGGTTGTCGACCAGCGTGATGGTCACCGAAACGTGCTTGTCCTTGTACCTCCCGCCCGCGCTGCTGTACGCGAACGAACCGACCGACACGCTTGTTGGGGTCGCGGATGGCTCGGTGATGGTGATGACGACGCTGTCCGATGAAGCTGCCCCGGCGTTGTCGGTCACCCTCAGCGTCACCGTATGAACGCCCAGCACGAAGGCCACGACCGGGTTGGGTCCTGTCGCGTCGGTGGTGCCGTTCCCATCGATATCCCACTCATAGGAGACGATGGTGCCGTCGGCGTCGGAGGATGCCGATCCATCCAGCGTCACGTCTTCGGACCCGTCCTCGTCCGCGTCGCCAACCGTCTGATCCGGACCAGCGTCGGTCGCCGGTGCCTGGTTGGGGTTTACCGTGACCACGACCTCGTCGGTGCCCGTGAGGCCATCGTTGTCGGTCACCGTGAGGGTGACGGTGTGCGATCCAACGGCGAAGCTTGCACTGAAGCTGGCCTCGGTGAAGTCGGCGTTGCCGTCTCCATCGATATCCCATGCGTAGGAGACGATGGTGCCGTCGGCGTCCGAGGAGCCGGAGCCGTCCAGGCTCACGGTCTCGGCGCCACTGCCGTCACCATCACTGACCGTCACATCCGGCCCCGCGTTGGCTCTCGGAGCCTGCGGGCCGGGTGCCGTGTCGCCGACGTTGAGCAGGGGCTCGGCGTAGCCGTCGGGGTCGCCGGTGTAGCCATCAGGGTCGCTCTGGGGCGTCCCCGCGGCGATCAGGGCGTCGCGTACCGCGTCGGCCCCTGCTTTGTCGGCCGGTTTCCCGTTGACGGCGATGTGCAGTGCCGCGGCCCCGGCCGCGTGCGGCGAAGCCATGCTGGTGCCACTGATGGTGTAGTACCCGCCGTCGTTCCACGTGGAGAGGATGCGCACCCCCGGTGCGGCGATGTCCACGTCTGCGCCAAAGTTGCTAAAGCAGGCAAAAGAGTCGTCCTCGGTCTCCGTGCAGTCGCGGAATACGACCGTCTGGTCTGTCAGGCCCCCACCGACTCCGTCGAAGTCAGCGATGGCGGAGACCGTGATCACGTCCGGATGGTTGGCCGGGCTGAACGTGGACGAGTCCTTCGCGCTGTTCCCCGCTGCCACCGCGTATACGACGCCGGCGGCGACCGAGCTGGCGATGGCGGCATCCAGCGCTGGGCTGTCACAGGCGCATCCCAGGCTCATGTTGGCTACGTCGATCTGGTCCGCGTTGCCGGTTACCCAGTCGATGCCGCCGATGATCCAGGACATCCAGCCAGAGCCACTGTTGTCCAACACCCGCACGGCCCACAGGCGGGCGCCTGGGGCCACGCCGACGACGCCTATGCCGTTGTCCAGAGCTGCGGCGGTGCCCGCGACGTGCGTCCCGTGGCCATTGCCGTCGTTACCGGTATCCTTGCAGCCGCCGCCGAAGGGCCCGCCCCTAGCGCAGTTGATGGATGCAAAGACGTTCAGATCGGGATGGTCTAGGTCGATCCCGGTGTCGATGATGGCGATGTCGACATCCACTCGGTCGTCGACGCCGTCGATGTTGGCCGTGGAGCTCAGCTCGGCGTCGATGCGGTCGATCCCGGTCGGGAACTCCTGAGCGAATGTCCGGACGATCTGGTTGCGCTCGATGAAGGCGACGCGGGGGTCGTTCTGAATGTCCGCCTCTCGGCCCGGTGGGACGATGAAGGAGGCGCCGTTGAGGGCCCAGCTGTAGACGAACTCACGGACAAGGCCGTGCGCGAGCGCCAGGTCCTGGGATGCCGCGTCCGCGTCTACGCCATCGTGGAAGACCACGATATGCGTCGCCGGGCCGCGGTCAGCGGGTGGACCTGCGGCGGCGGTCACGCCGCTCAGGACCAGCGCCACCATGAGCACACCGGCGATGGTGACAAGAAGCCGTGCCCGTCCCTGATCTGCTCTCCGCATCATGCTTACCTCGCGATACCCATCTGCTTCCGGGTCGCAGCGCAAGTCTCGAACCCGGCCGTTACTATCCTATCCTGTCTCCCTACAGGGTTGTCAATGCACTATAGGGCTGATGATGCGGCACACCGCCCTGTGCTGGCCTCGTTACCCGATGCCCGCCCCCATCATGGCGATGGTCTCCTCCAGCGTCCGCACGCGCGCCATGAACGGGAAGACGCGCTCCATGAACTGGTCCATCGTGTCCGCTAGCGAGTCGGAGCAGCAGTCGCGGACGATGACGAGGTTGAAGTCGAGGTCCCGGGCGCCGTAGGCCGTGCTGGCGATGCCGATGCGCGTCGCGCCGCCGCACAGCACGATGGTGTCGACGCCGCGCGTCCGGAGGCTGAGCTCCAGGTTCGTCTGGTGGAAGGCGTTCCACCGGTGCTTCTTGATGACGTAGTCCTTGGGCCCGGCCTTGAGCGCGTCGAGGATCTGTATCTCGTCGCTGCCGGAGACCATCGTGCGGTTGTGGCCGATGTGGGCGTGCTCGGGGTCGGGCCACGGCTCGAGGGCGTAGTTGGTGTCGGAGAACAGCATCGCTGCATCCTCGCCGTCGGGCCGGTGGTCGGCGGCGGCGAAGAAGACGGGGATGCCGTGGTCGTCGGCTGCGTCCCGCAGCCTGACGCAGTTGAGCACGAGCGGCTCGTCGTTCGTGTGGTAGCGGTTCAGCATGTCGAAGAACAGCACGGCCGTTTTATCCGGATCGAGCGCCTGGTAGCTCATCGTTGCCTCCTCCTTGACTGTGCGCCTACGCTTTGCTCCGGCTCCGGACTGAAGCAGGCACGCGCTGCTGCGGTCCTCGGTGCTCGGCGAACGCGCGTCTGACTGTGCGTCCTTCCTCGGCGGAAGGACTCCGGACTAAAGCTCACGGTTGGCCGTGCGCCCTCGGTCCGCTCCCGATTGTCATCCTGAGCGGAGCGAAGGATCTCTCACTCGCCCGTGACGGCGCGGCTACGAAGCACACGCGGCGATCTGCCGGGCGATGAACGACCGCATGATCTCGATGGCGCGGTCGGATTCGGCGCCTGGCTCGCGGGCGAACTGGTGGGGCATGCCTGGGAACCACTCGAGCTGCAGCGACCCGCCCGCCGCGGTGTAGGACTCCTCGAACATCAGCGGAACGTTGTTCGGTATGTTGTCGTCGGCATCGCCCTGGATGATGAGGGTCGGCGGGAGGTTCACGGGCTCGCGCCGCTCGAGGATCATCTGCGGGTTGGCCTGCTTCATCGTCTCGGTCGTCAGGAAGTAGGCCTCGGCGCGCTCGGCCCGCTCGGTCTTTCCGTCGCTCCGGTCGTAGAAGTAGCGGGTGTAGGGGTCGAGCACGGAGCACATGGCGATGACGTAGGCCACCGACGCATCCACGCCCTCCCCGCCATCGAGGGGGAGCGCGGCGTAGGCCGGGTCGTCTGGGCGCATGGCATTGAGCATCATCGTGTGGCCGCCGCTCGAATCGCCCGCGCCGCCGAAGCAGGCGGGGTCGACGTCGTACTCGGCCGCGTGCAGCTTGAGCCAGCGGACCGCGTAGTTCGTGTCCTGGACCTGCGCGGGATAGGGGTGGTCCGGGGCCCGGCGGAACTCGATGGCCGCGACGACCATGCCGCACTCGGCGAGCGCGCGGTCGATGCGCTCGTTCCCCGCCCGGTCGCCGACGTTCCACGCGCCGCCGTGCACCCGCAGGAGCGCTGGGAACGGGCCCGCTGCCCGCGGCCTGAACACGGTCATGGGCCACTGCGTGCGTCCGTCGTCGCGGTAGACGACCTCGGCCGAGTCCACCTCGAAGCGAGCGGCGGGGTCGTAGGTGAGCTTGCTCTTCTGGACCACGGAGACCTCCCGTGCCTCACCCGGCAGCGCCGGGCCGTCGATGCGGCGTCGGAGGGAGCGTACGCGCAAACGCGCCGCGCTGTCGAACGCTGCTGTCGAACGCTTGTGGGGCGGCGGTCCCGACGCTAGCCTGTGCGGGCCGCGCCGGCGTGCCGGGCCGGCGTGGAGAAAGCCATCGCAACGCTCCGTCTCAGCCGAACCGTGCAGGCCATCATCCCGCTTTACAGCTCCGCGATGATCTCGGGGCTGGGGTTCTCGATGGTGCTGCCCGCGATCCCCGTTTTCGTCACGGAGTTCGGCGTCTCGGTGGGTGCCGCGGCACAGGTCATCACGGCATTCGCGCTCGGGCGGTTCGTGGCGACGCCGCTCAGCGGCTTCATGGTGGACCGCTTCGGCTCGCGGAAGACGATGGTGGCGGGCCCGGCCCTGGTGGGTCTGGCGGCGGCCGCGGCGGCGGCGATGCCCTGGTTCTGGGTGGTGCTGGCGGCGATGTTCGTGGTCGGCGCGGGGGACGTGCTGTGGGCGATCGGCCGTGAGATCGCGGGGATCGACCTCGTGCGCCTCGAGCAGCGGGGGCGGTTGATGAGCGGGTTCCACGGCACCCACACGGCCGCCCTGGCGGTCGGGCCGCTGGTGGGGGGGATCCTGATCGAGCGGGCCGGGTATCAGGCGATCTTCGTCGTGTTCGCGGCGCTCGCGCTCGCCGCCGTGCTCCTCGGGACCATCGCGCACGAGGCGTATCCGCGGCCCGCAGAGTCGGCGCCGCGCCGTGCGCGCTCGCTGCGCAGGATGCTCTCGCCGGCGCGGCGGCTGGAGGCGATGGTGGGGCTGGTCAAGCAGATCGAGCAGCCGCTGCGGGCGACGTACGCGGTGCTGGTGTTCGCAACCTTCAGCAGCTTCGTGTTCCGCATGACGCTCCAGGCCATGCTCCCGCTCTACGCGGGCTCGCAGCTCGGCTTCTCCCCGGCACAGATCGGCGTCCTCTTCTCCATCTCCGGCGTCTTGGTCGTCGCGATGATCCTTCCGGCGGGGTTCATCATCGACAAGGTCGGGCGGAAGTGGGCGACGGTCCCGAGCACCGGGCTGCCCGCGCTGGCGTTCGTGCTTCTGCCCTTCTCCGACACCTTCCTCCAGCTGGCCGTGCTGGTGTCGGTGATGGGCGTCGCGAACGGGCTCTCGCTGGGCTCGCTCGCGACCTCGACGTACGACGTCCTGCCGCCGGCCGTGCGAGGGCGGCTCCAGGCGATGCGGAGGACCATCGCGGAGATCGGTGGCGTCGGCGCACCGCTGGTGGGCGGCGTCCTCGCCAATGCGTACAACCCAGGCGTGCCTTTCATCGTCTACGCGCCGATCCTGCTGGCGGGCGCTCTGCTGCTGGCGTTCGTGGGACGAGAGACGCTCGTCAAACAGGGCGCCACGGGCCGCGTGCCGTAGACTGCCAGGGCACAGCCCCTTCGACAAGCTCAGGGCAGGCTCTGGACCCACTAGAAGGCCGGTCGCCGGTGGCGGGCTGACGTGGTCGTGCAGAGCTAGCGCATGAGACGAGATCCTTCGCTTCGCTCAGGATGACGGTTGGGGGCGGGCCGAGGGTGCGCTGCCCAGCCGTGAGCTTCAGTCCGGAGTCCTTCCTCGGCGGAAGGACGCACAGTCAGACGCGCGTTCGCTGGGCACCCAGGGCCGAAGCAGCGCGTGCCTGCTTCAGTCCGGAGTCCTTCCTCGGCGGAAGGACGCACAGTCAGGAGCACACGCATGGAAACGGAACGCATGGGGCGGTGTGCCCGGATCGCGTGGGACCACGCGGTCGGGGCGCGGAGCAGCGGGCCGATCGAGCGGCCGGGCGTCATGACCGCTCACCTGCTGCTCGGGGTGCTCAAGGAGCCGGCATGTGCCGGCGGGCTGATGCTCGCCAAGATGGGGGTCGACCTATCCGTGGTGCTGGCGCACACGGAGTTCGTCCTGCTGCACGGGCGGCGCCGCGACGGCGCCGACGATGCCCCGGTGGACTACGCGGGCGTCCCCCATACCCCGGCCGCGAGGACAGTCCTCGACTATTCGCTCGAGGAGGCGGCGCTCTTCAGCGCGACCTATCCGATCGGCACCGAGCACATCCTTCTCGGTCTGCTGCGGGTGCCGGAGGGGGCCGGCTGCCGCCTCCTCCACTTCTTCGGCGTCGACGAGGCGCGCGCCCGGTCGACGCGCGACGAGTTCTGGGGGATCCTGCGGCTCGAGGAGTAGGCCCCTCGCCGGGCACGCATTGGGATATCATCGGCCCTGAAAGCGGAGGTCGACGTTCACAGGAGGGACCCCATGGGAGCAACCAACGGGCACACGCTGTACCTGGGCACCAGCGACGGACTGTACCTGGCGGAGCCGGGCGCCAAGGGGTATGCGGCGCGCCTCGTGGGCTTCGAAGGCCAGGGAGGCTTCCGCGCCCCGGTGGTCGTCGACTGCGACGAGCCGGCGACGCTCTTCGCGGGCACGACCACCTCGGGTATGTTCCGCAGCCGGGATGCGGGCCGGACGTGGGATGAGATCAACTCAGGCATCGTGCACAAGGCCATCTGGTCCATCGTCCAGGACCCGCGCACCGGCACGTTGTTCGTCGGCACGAGCCCGACCAACGTGTTCGTGAGCACCGACCGGGGCGAGCGGTGGACGGCGTGCGAGGGGCTGGAGCAGCTCCCGACGACGAAGGGCTGGACGGGCCCCGTCCCGCCCCACGTGAGCCGCCTCAAGTCGCTGGTGCTGACGGCGGAGGACCCGCTGGCGGTCTACGGCGCCATCGAGGAGGGCTGGGCCATCCGGAGCCTCGACGGCGGGAAGACGTGGGAGCAGATCGACAACGGCGTGGACCACGACGGCCACGGCATCGCCGTGA
>JADFRC010000109.1 GCA_022561455.1 Chloroflexota bacterium
GAGCGCGCTCGGCTGACCGGGCGTCAGACGGAGCTCACCGAGTGGCTCGCCCAGCAGCGGGAGCGTCAGGAGGCGGTTGGTTCCCTCCCCACCCGCGTGCGGTCGTTCCTGAAGGACTTCGAGGCCCTCGACACACGTCGCGCCAAGGCGCTGCTCCAGACGATCCTCTCGGCAGCGCACGTCTACCGCGACGGGCGGATTGAGCTCGAGTTCCGGGGACAGCAAACTAGCTAGGTCGCGAACCACGCCCTTTGCCCGGCCTTCGCCCGCCCCCCGAACTAGCTGTAGCTTGATGACGCGGCGCCGGCGCGGCGGTCTAGGACTGCGCTCTGGTCACGTCTTGCGCTTCGCCCGTTCCAGGTGGACCTCACGCAGCGGCCGCAGGTCCCAAAGCTCGAGCGGGCTCACGCCCTCGACCTCCGGGTACGCCATGGTCGCCAGCCGGTGCACGTTGACGATGGACTCCGCGTGCGGGTAGAGCGAGATGTCGTACTCGGCGGCTCGCTCGTCGTACCGGTTCTCGAGGCGCTCCATGTCCCGCTCTGGGAACGGAGAGATGGGGTTGTGGAGCAGCTCGATGGTCTCGCCTGGGTTGTTGACGAAAAATTCGGCTGCGTCGAGCATCGCGTTGATGATCCGGTGCGCGAATTCGGGCTGTTTCTGGATCCGGGGCAGCATCGTCGTGAACGTCATGTTATGGATCATGGGCATCGGCGGGAGTTCGTGCACGCGCAGCCCTGCCGCCCGCGCCACGTCGCCGTGACGGGGGCTCACGAAGCAGCCGTCGGCCAAGCCGTCGCGCACGCCCTCAATGGGGTCGCCCCCTTTCCCCTGGCTCACCCAGTCCACCTGGTCCCTGTCGACCCCGAGCTTCTCGAGCTGGAGGAGCCGGTTGCCGTTCTCGTGGCCGATGTGCCCATCGTCGGCGAACAGCGCCCTGCCGATGAAGCGTTTGCCCCGCAGGTCGGCGACCGTCTCGATCTCCGGAGACGTGGCTATCCACGCGTGCCAGTCGTTGATCGTCTGAGCGAGGCACACCATGGGATAGCCGTTCAGGATCCGCCAATACGGCGTCAGATGGTTGCCGAAGATCATGTCCAGCTCGTCGGCGAACAGCATCTCCTCCGAGCCCCTGGCGTCGTTCAGGAACTCGCAGCGCCGCACGTCGATGCCGTACCGCTCCCACAGCCCCTTCCGCTCCATGATCGTGAGCATCTCGATCATCGGCGGTGACCTGAAGATGAAGCGTAGGGGAATGTTCTTGGTTGCCATCGGGTTCTCCTCCCTGTCGTTGGTCTACCTGTAGTTGGTCTAGCGCGCCGCCTGGTAGGCCGCGTCGGCGTATGCGAGCGCTTCCGCCCGCAGCTTGACCAGCTCCGGGTCCGACGTGAAGAAGTAGTAGGACTGCCCCGGCACCTTGCGGTCGATCTCCTTCGTCTTGCCCCAGTCGGTCACGTCCTCGCGGAGTGTCGGCTCAGCCTCCGCCTCCGGGATGGTGTGCATGAGGGTCTGGGCCTCCTTCGTGAGCCACCAGTTGACCCAGAGCTTGGCCGCGTTCGGGTTCGGCCGGTCCGTGGGTATCGTCATGAGATGGATGCTGGACGACGCGGTCATCGACCCACCCTCCTTGAAGTCCTTGTGGATCGTGGCCACGGGTGCGCCGAGCCCTCCCAACGCGTCGAGGTCCCGCCCAGCGCCGCCGACGGCGATGCCCATGGCGAACTTGCCCTTCGCGATGCCGTCGATGATGAACGGCGCGTCGTTGCTGAAGGTGACGCCGAACTCAGGCGCGACGAACGCGTCGATCCATCCCGGGCCGATGTCCGGGTGCACGTACGTCAGGTAGTACGTCCCGCCGCCGCCGCCGCCGCCGGGGATGTGCGCGACGATCTTCCCCGCCCACTTCGGGTCGAGATAGTCGAAGACGGAGTTGAAGCCGTCGATGTCCTCCTGGGACACCAGGTCGGTGTTGTACCGCATGGTCAGGTTCGTCGGCCCTCCGCGTGCGGCGAACGTGAAGATGTACTTCTGCTCCGGGTCCGCGTACCAGTGCTTGCCGCCGAACCAGAGCGACTTGTCGGTCACCTCCGGGTGGATGAAGAGCTCCGCGATCGGGTCGAGCGCGTTGGCGGGGATCATCCGCTCGTTCACCGACGTCGCGCCGCCGTACATGACGTCCACCAGGAATTGGCCGGCGTTGCGCTCGGCGAGCACCCGGTTCACGTGCGTGCTGCCGCTGCCCGTCGCGATAGTCGGCGTGATGCCGAACTTCTCCTCGAAGACCGCCGCGATCGGCCGGAAGTTGCGCCCCGCGGCGCCGCCGAACACGAGGATGAGGTCGCCCTCGGCCTGCGCGGCCTCGATCAGCGCGTCCCACTCGATCTGGAACAGCGCGGCCGCGTCGGGCGTGGGCGTGGACGTCGCCCCGGGGAGCGGCGTGGCGGTTGCCGTGGGCTGGGGCGTCGCCGTGGGATCGGCGCCACAGGCCGACAGGAGTAGCGCCAGAACCGCGGCGGTTGCACTCAACAGTCCGAGCCGCTTCCCTGTCATGGTCATGCGCTGGTCCTCCTGTGTTTGAGCATCTGGAGCCTTCGTCTTTGCGGGCGGGACCGTCGATCGGGTTGCATTCTAGCGCGTGGAGGCAAGAAAGGCTTAGAGTAGGGGCCACGAACGGCGTGGAGGCAGTCTGATGCTGACCGCAGTCCAGAACGAGACGGTGACGAAGACGGGTCCAGGCACACCCATGGGCGATGTGCTCAGGCGGTATTGGCAGCCGGTGGCGCTCTCCGAGGAGATCACCCCCGGAAGCAAGCCGGTCCAGGTGCGCGTGATGAGCGAGGACCTCGTGCTGTTCCGGGACGACGCCGGCCGGCCGGGCCTGCTGGGGCTCCACTGCTCGCACCGGCTCGCGTCGCTCGCCTACGGCCGGGTCGAGGACGGCGGCATCCGCTGCTCCTTCCACGGCTGGCTCTACGACGTGGATGGACGGTGCCTGCAGCAGCCCGCCGAGCCGGAGCGCAGCACCTTCAAGGACAAGGTCCGCCACCAGGCGTACCCCTGCCGGGATCTGGGAGGGCTCGTGTTCGCCTACATGGGGCCACCTGAGCGGGAGCCGCCGCTCCCGCCCTTCGAGGGGTTGGTGCGCGGAGACGGGTCCCGGAAGGCTGACTACCACCCCATCAACAGCAACTACCTCCAGAACCTCGAGGGCGCGCTGGACCCGATCCATTCGACGTACCTGCACATGGACGGCTGGTCTCAGATGAAGGAGCGCGTCCTCGCGCAGCCGCAGGTCGAGGTGAGCTTGGAGGAGACGTCGTGGGGGTTGTGGCGGCGTTCATCGCGTGATGCGGCCGCAGCCAGACCAGGGTCGCCACGCGCCGCCTCCGAGCCGGGCTCGAACGGAGGCAACGGCTTCTCCTACGGCCATTTCTTCATGCCCGACGGCTTCATGGGAATCCGCCAAACGGTCTCGCGTGATAACCCCGGCCAGGTCACGACGCAAAAGACCCAGTCGTGGTACGTGCCCATCGACGACGAGCACTGCCGGCGATATCTCGTGGCGTTCACCCCCCACGCCCTGACCGAAGGCGCCCCGCTGGACTACGGCATCGCGAGAGCGGCCTATATCGCTCCGGGGCCGGAGAACGACTACGGCCGCGACTATGAGGGCGTGGACACGATCTCCGGCATCCCGCTGCGGTCCTCGACCGAGAAGGGTTCGCTCAAGGGCCTGCTCTTCCAAGACACGATGGTCAACGAGACGCAAGGGCCAATCGCGGACCGCAGCCGGGAGCACCTTGGCGTCGGCGACCGGCTGCTCATCATGGTTCGCAGACAGCTGCAGCAAGCCGTCGATGACGTCCGCAACGGCCTGGACCCCAAGTTTTCCCACCCGGAGCCGGACGACGAGGGGCTCGTGCGCGTCTCCGGCAACGATGAGATGGAATCTACCTAGCCTCTGGAGCATCGATGGGCAATGGAAAAGGGGACCGGTTCCGCGAGTTGCTGAAGAGGCCCGAGCTGCTGGTGCTACCCGGCGGGTTCAGCCCCATGATGGCGAAGATGGTCGAAGAGATCGGATTCGACACCTTCTTCATGGCGGGCTCGCACACCAGCTCGTACGTATGGGGGCTGCCGGATGCGGGGCTCATCACCATGCGGGAGATGGTCGATCACGCCCGCCGCGTGGCCGACGGATGCACGATCCCGGTCGTCGCCGACGCCGACACGGGGTTCGGCAACGCCCTCAATGTCTACCGCACCGTCCGTGAATACGTGGGTACCGGCGTCGCCGCCATCACCATCGAGGACCAAGAAGCGCCCAAGAAGGGCGTCGGAAGCACCGGCTGCATCTCGGTCGAAGAGGCCGTCGGCAAATACCAGGCTGCGGTTGCGGCAAGAGCGGAGCTCGATTCCGACCTCGTCATCATCGCGCGATGCGACTTCGTACGCTCCGACGGCGGCAGCTTCGAGGGCGCGGTCGAGCGGTGCGTCCGCTACGTGGAGGAGGGTGGCGCGGACGCCGTATGGATGACCGGGATCCCGACCCGGGAGGAGGTCACGGAGGCGTGCCGCCGGATACCGGCGCCCGTGCTCCCTGGCTATGCCGGCCCCCCGCCGAGCCCGACCGTCGAGGAGTGGGCGGAGATGGGCGCATCGTTCGCGCTCTATCGCACGCTCACCACGGAGGCCGGCCTTCAGGCGACCTGGGACTTCCTGCACGACTTCAAGGAGCGCGGGGCGGACGCCGAACGCGAGTGGGCGGAGCGGGCGAAGGCCAGCAAGTGGGGAGTCGCCCGCACGGACAAGCTCCTTGAGCTCAACCGCGCGCGCATCGCCGACTGGGAGGCCAGGTTCCTCCCCAAGGGGTAGCGCCCCTGGGCAGGCCCCGCTAGGCCGGATCGCTCGTGCGCAGCGAGCGCCCCCCGTCGATCCGCAGCAGCACGCCGGTGATTGCGGCGGCCTCCTCCGACGCCAGGAACACCGCAGCCGCGGCCACCTGATCGAGGGTGGCGACCTGCCCGATGGGCGAGGGGTCGCCGCCGCCGTCCCCCCCACGGCCGGAGGCGCCCACGGGCCCGAGCACGAGCGCGTTCACCCTGATGTGCTGCGGTCCGTGGTCCAAGGCCATGGCGATGGTCAGCGAGTTGAGCGCCGCCTTGCTCGCCGAGCGGAGTGCCCTCCCCTTGAGCCCGTCGGAGTTGATCGAGGAGATATTGATGACGGCGCCCCCACCGCCCTTGGCCATCGCGGGGATGGCGTGCCGGCCGAGGCGGACGACCCGCATGATGTCCGCCGTCATCTGCTCATCGAACTCCTCGTCGGTCATGTCGACGACGGTCCCCAAGATCCTTCGCACCGGGTTGTAGTTCACCAGCACGTCGATGCGCCCGAACGCGTCGATGGTCCCGGCGACCACCTTTTCGGCGTCGCCTCGCTTGCTCGTGTCAGCGTCCAGGTAGACGCCCATGCCCCCCGCCTGCCGGACCTCCTCGATCGCGCGCGGCCCGTCCTCGGACTGGCCCACCCCGGCGACCGAGGCGCCCTCGCGGGCGAAATGAACGGCGATCTGCCTCCCGAGCGATGCATCGATCCCCGTGATGAGCGCTGCCTTGCCTTCGAGTCTCATGCGTCGGTCTCCTCCGTACCCTTCCGGCTGCCCACGCGGCCGCTCAGCTCAAGTAGCCCTGCTCCCGCCAGAACCGCTCCGCCGCGGGATGCAGCGGGATGCCCAGTGGTCCCTCGGGCGTGTCCTTGCACATCACGTCCAGCGGCAGCGGCCCCTCGCCGGTGTCCGGCGGGATGCGGTCCTTCCGCGCCTCGAGCGCCGCGCAGACGGCCCTCACCGTGTCGTCGGCCACATCGGCGTGCGTGTACACGATGAAGCCGCTGTAGTCGATCGTCTGGTGGTCAGACGCCAGGCTCGGATACGACGCCTTCGCCATCGTCCCGCGCCGGAACCCCAGTCCTTCGAGCCGCTCGAGGACCGGGCCGTCGATGGGCAGTGGGCGCATCCCCAGACCCAGCGCTTCCTCCGTCCATCCACTGACCGCTTCGTCGAAGATGGCGTCGGCCTCCCCGCGATCGACGGCGCCGGTGCGGCCCGGGTTGTTCGCGGGCGTGCCGGCGTCGTAGCGCACCTCGCCCCCCCAGGACCGGATGTCGTCGAACGAGAAGCCGGCCGCTGCCAGCACCTCGTTCAGCACGAGGTGCGTGGCGTGACTCCGCTGGCCGCGCACCGAGACCCGCAGCGGGTAGCGCTTCTCCTTGATGTCGGCGAGGGACGTCAGTCCTGTCTTCTCCGACACCGCGAGGAGCAGCTGGTCGTAGCTCTGGATGACTGTGATGGCGCGCACGGGCACCGGCTCCTTGAAGGGCCCGGTGCCTCGGTGAGCCAACGTCAGGACGACGCCGGGGTTGATGAGGGCGAACTGGACGTCGTGATTAGCGACTTCGTGGATCACGTCCGGACTGTCGCTCGCGTAGAGCGTCGGTCCCCATTCGCCACCCTGCTCCCGCAGCGTCATGCGGACCTGCCTGTACGGCCACTCCCTGACCCCCACAAGCTCCGAGGCGATCTCCAACATCAGGCGCGACCGAATGCCCGCGGGCGGCATGCGCCGGCGTCCCTTCGTTTCCATACCACCCTCCTTGCGGATGGTGCGGCCTGGAACCCCACGGCCGCTGGGAGCGTACGGTACCACACGCGATGTCCAAGCTCGGGAAGTACGCCAACACGACGCGTCTGGGGGGCCATCCCACTTCACGCTCCGGCGTGACCATGGCAAGGACGCGGCGCTTGACTGCCGGTCGCGCTGCGATAGACTCGCCCGGCGTCGGCCCCTCGCGGCGCCGACGCACAACACGGCCAGATCGGCGAGCACGATGTCGTCCAACGCCACGCAGACATGGGACCCTCAGCGCCTCAAGCACGACCGCCTGCGCCTGCTTCAGGACGAGATGAAGCTGCGCGGCATCGGTGCGCTGTACCTCACCGATGGGACCAACGTCCGCTATGCCCTCCACGAGCACGTGCCGGGCGCGGAGGTGTTCGTGCCAGCGGAGGGTGAGGCGCTCGGCCTGATCCGCAGCCGGG
Organism: Chloroflexota bacterium; assembly: GCA_022561455.1. Classification (GTDB taxonomy): domain Bacteria; phylum Chloroflexota; class Dehalococcoidia; order Lucifugimonadales; family Australimonadaceae; genus JADFRC01. Next base: position 7,100 of record JADFRC010000109.1, read on the forward strand.
ACATGGGCTACGTCACCAGGGGCCATACGAACGTGCGCCCGCGCTTCTACGACCGTGCGGCTTT
>JADFRC010000110.1 GCA_022561455.1 Chloroflexota bacterium
GCGCGTCGTAGAAGGGCAGGATCGCCCCGCCCGGATGCCCGAACATGACGTCGACACCCTCCTTGAGGAGGGCCTCGCACACCGCGCGAGCACCGGTCATCTGCATGGGTTCGATGGGTCCTGCGGAAAGAAGTCGCCCGGTGCCGGAACCGCCAGCCGAAGCGGCGTTTACCAGGCCGTGGCCTGCTGAGCGTAGCAGTCGGCTGCGGGATGTGTCAACACGGCGGCGGTGCGGGAAAGGGCACCTGAGCCGCATCGCACGCGCTCCGCCCGCTCCGCTCGGCGGTGGGCGGCGCTACACTTCCGCGGATGACGTACGCGGCCGACCTCCACCTCCACTCCTCCTACGCGATGGCGACGAGCCCGTCGATCACGCTGGAGTCCATGGCGAGCTGGGCCGCGGTCAAAGGCATCGATGTGCTCGCCACCGCGGACTTCACGCACCCGGCGTGGCTGGCGGAGCTCAAGGCGAAGCTGGAGCCGCTCGACGACGGGCTCTTCGCCCTCCGCGCAAGGGCGCCGGCTGCTGCCCGCTTCGTGCTGGGGACCGAGGTGAGCTGCGTCTACGCCCAGGATGGCCGGACGCGCCGGCTGCACCTGCTCGTGCTCGCGCCGGACTTCGCGGCGGTCGACCGGCTCTGCGCGGCGCTGGCACCCCACGGCAAGCTCGCCTCCGACGGCCGGCCCACGCTGCGGCTCTCGGCGCGCGAGGTCGTCGCGGCGGCACTCGGGGCCGATGCGCGGTGCGAGGTCATCCCGGCGCACGCGTGGACGCCGTGGTACTCGGTCTACGGGTCCAAGGGTGGCTTCGACTCGCTCGCCGAGGCCTTCGGCGACATGGCCCCCCACGTCCACGCGATAGAGACGGGGCTGTCGAGCGACCCGTCGATGAACTGGCGCGTGCCGGAGCTCGACGGCATGAGCATCGTGTCGTTCTCGGACGCCCACTCGCCCTCGCGCATGGGACGCGAGCTGACGGTCTTCGAGGGCGAGCCGTCCTACGACGGGCTGCGCGCGGCGTTGGCGGACGGCGCGATCGCCTACACCGTCGAGCTCCATCCGGAGGAGGGGAAGTACCACTACGACGGGCACCGCAAGTGCGGCGTGTGCCAGCACCCGGCGGCGACGCTCCAGACCGGGGAGCGCTGTCCCGTGTGCGGCCGCAAGATGACGCTCGGCGTGCTGCACCGCATGGAGGCGCTCGCAGGCCGCCCCGCCGCGGTCGAGCGGCGCCCCGACGGCATGCTGTCGGACCCAAGCGGGGTGCGCCCGCCCTTCCGGCGGCTCGTGGGGCTCGAAACGGTGATCGCGGAAGCCGTGGGCCGTGGGCGCGCCACGAAGGGCGTGCGGGAGATATTCACGCGCCTCGTGGAGAGCGTCGGCAACGAGCTCCGCGTGCTCACCGAGGCGCCGATCGAGGCGGTCGCGTCGCTCGCCGGCGAGCGCGTGGCAGACGGCGTTGCGCGCTCCCGCGCGGGCGACGTCGCCATCTCGCCCGGCTACGACGGCGTGTACGGCACCGTGCGGCTGTGGGAGACCGAGCGCATAATGGGGGAGCCATCCGAAGGAGCGCCCGCATGACGCAGTCCGCCGAGCAGCTGAAGGACGAGATCTCCCACTACTACGCGGCGCAGCTCGTGCAGCCCACCGCGTGTTGCGACGATGGTGTCTATCCGCTCGAGGTGCTGGGACGGATGCCGGAGGGGGTCGTCAGCTTCGGCTGCGGGAACCCGGTGGCGCTCGCCAGCATGCGGCCGGGCGAGCGCGTGCTCGACCTCGGCAGCGGGGCCGGGCTGGACTGCTTCCTGGCCGCGCGCCAGGTCGGGCCCGAGGGCTCGGTCGTCGGCGTCGACTTCACGCCGGACATGATCGAGCGCGCCACGGCGAATGCGCGCAGGCTCCACCTCGCCAACGTCTCGTTCCGGCGGGGCGACATCGAGGCGCTGCCGCTGGAGGATGCGTCGTTCGACGTCGTGATGTCGAACTGCGTGGTCAACCTCGCGCCCGACAAGGACGCTGTCTTCCGCGAGGCATTCCGCGTGCTCAGGCCCGGCGGGCGCGTGATGGTCTCGGACATACTGCTGACCCGTTCCGCGACGGAGGCCGAGATGGCGGACTTCGCGCTGCTCTCCGGCTGCGTCTCGGGCTCGCTGCCAACAGACGAGTACCTCGGCAAGCTGACGGCGGCGGGCTTCACCGGCGTCCGCGTGGACACCGAGCACGAGCCCGAAGCGGGCACGTTCTGGTACAGCGGGGCGGTCTCGGCCCGCAAGCCTCTCGGCTAGCCCGCGGGTGTGGGAGACCGCTGCTCTGCGAGCGCCGGGACGGGGTCGGGGTCGCCGAAGACGAATGCGTCGTCGAGGTCCGGCTCTTCGACGAGCGTCGGGTCCATCACCCAGTAGCTCGCCTCGAGCGCGATGCCGTTCACCGGGTCGGTGAAGTAGATCGACTGGATGACCTGGTGGTCGACGACGTGCGTGACTTCGATGTCGTGGCCGCGGAGCTGCTTCTGGAGCGAGAGCAGCGTCTCCTCGTCCGGCACGTCGAAGGAGAGGTGGTCGAACTGCCACCGTCCCTTGGCGGGCAGGCCCGCGGGCTTGTGGAACGTCTCGACCATGCCCGGCCACTCGAAGAAGGCGAGCGTCGAGTGCTCACCTATCTTGAAGAAGTAGTGGCGGTACGGGTAGCTCCCCGGCTTGTTGCCGGTGGTGGAGACCACGGGGAACCCGAGGACGTCGCGGTAGAACCGCACGGTGGCGTCCATGTCGCCGGTCACCATGGCCAGGTGGTTGATCCCTCGGATGTGCATGATCCGTTCACTCCCCCGTCGTTGTGTCTCGGACGATTGTCTCTTCGTCCTGTGATGCGCGTCAAGGCGCTGGCGGTGCCGGCTCCGCGAGGGCGCGATGCGCCGCTAACCGGGTGGCCAAAGGAGCCCGCATGGGGCATGATGCAACGCGATCGGCCGGCGGACAGCACCGGCCTCACACGCCGGGAGCAAGCGGACGCACCTCATGACTTTTGCGTAAGGAAAGATGCTATGGATGAGATCATTACCATGGACGACATGGCCACCGTGTACGAGATCACCGACGCCTTGGGCATCGACCGGGAGGCCATCAACGTCGAGCTCACGAAGGAGGACCCGGGCTCCTGGGGTAAGGGCGACGGCGGCATGATGAAGCGCGAGGTGTTCGCGATCACGCTGCCGCTGACGCAGCCGCTCGATGCGTGGCTGCCGGCACTCAAGCAGGGGCTCGAAGCGCTGCTCGCGCCGCGGGCGGACTGAGCGGCGCTCTTTGGACGAAGCGGCGGCGCGGAGCAAGCTCTTCGACCTGGCCGACGACGGCCCCGCCGCCGCGCTTGGGGTGGGCGTCCGGCTGGGGCTGTTCGCGGCCTTGGCCGGGGGGAGCATGTCCGCGGCCGAGCTCGCGCGGGGCCTCGGCGCCGATAGTGGTGCGCTGGAGGTGCTCGCGGACGCACTCGTGGCGGTTGGGCTGCTGGAGAAGGACGCTCCCCTTTACGCGAACGCGGAAGTGACGGCCGCGTGCCTCGTGCCCGGCGCCGCGTACCTCGGCGACCGCGTGGTCACGGGGCGTCCGCGGGGGGCCGAGGCCCGGTTGCTGCGGGCCGTCCGCGAGGGACCGCGGCCGGTGCCGAGCGCCGCCGTCCCCCTGCCGCGGGCGCTCAGCCGGGCGCTGTACCGGGATGCGCAGGTGCTCGGCCCCCGCCTCGCTCAGAGCCTCGATCTTGCTCGCTCACGGCACCTGCTGGACGTCGGCGGCGGCCTCGGAGGGTACGCGGCGGCCTTCTGCGAGGCTTACCCCGAGCTCCGCGCCACCGTGGTCGACCTGCCGAGTGTCGTGCGGGAGGGCCGGCGGCTGGCGGGCCCTCGCCTGGAGTTCGTGGAAGGGGATTTCCTGCGTGACCCGCTGCCGCGGGGGTGCGACGTCGTGCTGGCCTCCGACATCCTGCACGGGCAGCGGCCGTCCGACGCGGCGCGGCTGGTGTGCGTGCTCCACGACGCGCTCGAGCCGGGCGGCCTGCTGGTGCTGCGCGACGTGCTGATGGAGCGCGAGCGCACGGCTCCGCGCTGGGGCGCGCTGTTCTCACTCACGCTGCTCGCGGGCCCGGGGAGCCGCTGCTACGCGGAGGACGAGGTCCGGGGGTGGCTCGCCGAGGCGGGGTTCGTGGACGTGCGCGAGGCCGTGGTCGACACGGAGGGGTGGGACCCGAACCGGGTGCTGCTGGCCACGAAGGGGTAGGCATCCCCGTCCGCCCCGCTCCTGCAACGTCGGTGCCCCACGACCGTTTCGACCATCCCCCCGTCCCCCTTCCTCGCCAGGAAGGGGGTGATGAAGCCAGATACGGGGGGCACCCCCGTGCCCCCGGCAGAGGGGCAAGGCCCCTCTGCACACCCCATCTGGTACAGGCCAGCAGGGTGTGAGGACGCGTCGGCTTGATCCGCGCCTGGCGGGGGCCGTGGTATCGTCGCGGTTAGCCTATGGCCGAGCAACCCGACCTCATCCAGCCCAGGATCTCGCGGTTCTGGCCGTTCCCGCGCGTCTACTACGGGTGGGCCGTGCTGCTCGCGGGCGTCTTGGGCTCGTTCGCGACGGTCGCGACCCAGGGCCCGATCATGGGGGTCTTCTTCCGGCCGATCCAGGAGGAGCTGGGCTGGTCGGCGCTGACGCTGACCATCGGGTTCGTGGCCGGGACGGTCGCCGGCAGCTTGGCGTCGCCCTGGGTTGGGCGGCGGCTGGACCGCCGCGGTGGGCGCCTCGTCATCGTCGCCGCGGGGGTCGTCATCGCGCTGAGCATGCTCGGGCTGTCGGTGATGACCGAGCCGTGGCACTTCTGGCTCTTCTACGGCGGGGCGCGTGGGGCGGCCGTGGGCGGCGTCGCGCTGGGGACGATGGTGGGGCTCGCCTCGTGGCACGTGCGGCGGCGGGGGCGGGTGGTCGGCATGATCGGCACGGGCCAGCGCGCCGGGCAGGCGCTGCTGCCGCTCCCGATCCTGGCCATCATGCTCGCCTTCAGCTGGCGCGAGGCGTGGCTGGTGCTGGCCGGGGTCGTGGTGCTGCTGCTCGTGATCCCGTCGGGAGTGCTGGTCAGGCGCAGGCCGGAGGACTACGGCATCCTGCCCGACGGCGACCCGCCGGCTGGGGAGCTTGCCGAGGGGGAGGGGCTCGGGGACCGGGTCGAGGAGACGTGGACGCTCGCGGAGGCGAAGCGCACGCGGACGCTCTGGGCGCTGATGGTGGCCCAGGCGAGCGTCGTCTTGAGCGTGAATGCCGTGAACCTGCACATCACGGCGAACTTCCAGGACAAGATGGCCGTGGAGCAGGCGGTGGCGGCGGTGGCCATCTTCGCGACGGCGGCCGCGCTCTCGACGCTCCCCTGGGGGTTCGCGCTCGAGCGCGTCCACGTCCGGTACGTGGGGCTGACGGCGGTGGGGCTGCTGTTCCTGGCGATGCTCATCGTCCTCCGTGCCGATACGTTCGCGGCCGCGGTTGCCTTCGCGGTGACGTACGGGCTTGGTCTGGGCGCGTGGACGGTGACGAGCCGCATGCTGTTCGCGAACTACTTCGGGCGCCGGTCGTTCGGCTCGATCCGCGGCTTCGCGGCGCCCATCATGGTCGCGGTCAATCCGGCGGGGCCGCTGTTCGCGGCGTACGTGCACGACACCACCGGCAGCTACTCGGTCGCGTTCGGCGTGTTCACGGCCGTGCTCGCGGTCGCGTTCGTCGCGTTCCTGGTCGCCGTGCCGGTCCGCAAGCGCGCCGCCGCCCGCCCGTCCGCCCGCCCGTCCGGCCGCTCGTCCGTGTGATACGCTCCCCGCGGATCGCATGCCGCGAGCGGGGAAAGGAAGCCGGCGATGGCCAAGATCGTCCTGGGGATAGGTACGTCTCATAGCCCGATGCTGAGCACGCCGGCCGAGAAGTGGCCGGAGCACGTGAAGCGCGACCTCGCGAACAGGAACCTGTGGGCGTGGGACGGCAAGCCCCACACCTACGAGGAGATGGTGGAGATGTCCCCGTCCTCCATCGCCGGGGAGCTGACGATGGACGTCTGGCGCGAGAGGGACGCGGCGAATCAGGCCGCCATCGCGAAGCTCGGCGACGTCATCGCCGACGTGGACCCGGACGTGATCGTGATGGTGGGGGACGACCAGCACGAGCTGATCCACGAGGACAACATGCCCGCTCTGCTCGTGTACTGGGGCGAGAAGCTTCCGAACAAGCCCCGCGACCGCACGCGGATGCCGCCGTCGATCGCGATGGCCGCCTGGGGCAACGAGTTCGACGAGGAGGTCGAGCTTGACGGCCAGGCCGACCTCGGACTGCACATCATCGAGTCGGTGATCGCGGACGAGTTCGACGTGGCGCACTCGAAGGAGCTGCCGGAGGGGCGCGGGGAGGGCCACGCCTTCGGCTTCGTGCACCGCCGCGTCCTCGACGGGAAGCGCATCCCGCCGACGGTGCCGATCCTCCAGAACACCTACTATCCGCCGACGCAGCCGCTGCCCAAGCGGTGCTACGCCTTCGGCAAGGCCATCCGGCGCGCGATCGAGTCGTGGGAGAGCGACGCGCGCGTCGCGGTCCTGGCCTCGGGCGGGCTCAGCCACTTCGTCATCGACGAGAAGCTGGACCGGGGCGTGCTCAAGGCGCTCGAGGACCACGACGCCGACCACCTCACGACGCTGCCGGTCGAGCTGCTGAACTCGGGCAACTCCGAGATCCGCAACTGGATCACCGTGGGTGCGATGGTGGAAGGCATGGACATGACGCTGGTCAACTACATCCCTTGCTACCGCTCGCCGGCGAGCACGGGGTGTGCGATGGCGTTCGCCTACTGGGAGTAGTCCGCCGCGGGCCGACCGCCCCTCGGCGTCGCTGCGGACGCCGTGCGTTCGCTGGATGACGGGTGTGACTCTATGGAGCGAGGAGCGGAGCGATGACGGAGCAGAGCCCAGTGCCAGCGGACCCGAGCTGGAACGAGTACGGAGCCGAGGAGTGGGCGGACGCCGCGTTCGGCGCCATGCGGGCGGGCGGCGTGGAGCGGCTCTACTTCTGCTCGGGCTCCGAGCTCAGCTTCTACCAGGAAG
>JADFRC010000012.1 GCA_022561455.1 Chloroflexota bacterium
CCCGTTGGGTCGGAGACCGCCGTCATCACCCGGCCCGGTGCCTCCCCCGGCTGTTGTTGAAGCCCACGGTCTCCTCGAACGGGCGGAACGTCCGCTCGGCGTGGCAGTACTTGCACTCGCCGCGCATGGTCTGGCGCGCTCCCTCGAGTATCCAGCGGTGCGCCCCGGTCGGGGACATCGCGCAGTAGCTGCGCTCGGCCTGCGTTTCCGGCTGCTGTTCCTTCGTGGTCATGGCTTCTCTCCGTTTCCGCCTTGAGACTCATAGGCCGCTGGCCGAGGCCGGCGGCCGTTGCCGTGTTCGTGGTGGAGATGGGGGAGAGTCGAACTCCCCGTCCAAGAGACGTCGAACGCGGATGTGCTACAGGCTTGTCCGGCGCTTTATCGTACGACTGAGCCGTCCGCCGGCGGGCTACTCAGCCGCCTGCCGCTGCTCTTAGGCGGTCCCTAGCGGCATCCGGACCGCGGCACCCCGGCCTTCAGCGCTTGCCGGCCACCGCCAGGGTTGGCGGCCGGAGCGTGGCTACTGTTTAGGCAGCCAGTGCGACTGGTTCGTTGGCAGTCGATGTTTTGCCACCTGATTCGCGAGTGGGTGACGAACTCGGCCTGCAATCCTGCCCGACAAACCCCCTGTCGAAACCACGCATCCCCATACGTTACCAGTATACCACGGGCGCCAGCGGATTTCGACACAACATGTCTGTCGTCAGCCACTCAGGAGCTGTTCCAACGCAAAAGTTTAGGCGAACCGTACTTGAGGCAGCACAGCGGCATCCGCGCGAGCGGGTAGGGGACGGTCGCGCGACCGCAGGCTCCGACGATGGCAGCTGGCGCGGCGAGTGGGTCGGGGCAGTGCCTTTGCTAGGCGTCCCGGCGCATCGCCCGGCCGATCTCGCGCTCCGTCTCGCGGCGCATGATCGCCTGGCGCTTGTCGTAGCGGCGGCGGCCTTTCGCCAGCGCGACCTCCACCTTCGCGTAGTGGCCCTTGATGTAGAGGCGCAGCGGCACGATGGTCAGCCCCTTCTGGAGGACCTGGCGATGGAAGCGGTCGATCTCGCGCCGGTTGAGCAGCAGCCGCCGAGGGCGCATCGGCTCGTGGTTCCATGGGCCGCCGCCCGCCCACGGCGCGACGTGCATGTTCTGCAGCCACATCTCGCCGTCGCGGATCTGCGCGTACGCATCCCGGATGTTCGCCTGACCGGCGCGCACCGACTTGATCTCCGTGCCCGTGAGCGCCAGCCCCGCCTCGATGCGCTCCATCAAGTCGTAGTCGAACCGCGCCCGCCTGTTGTCGGCGACGGTGCGGAAGTACGGCTGACGCTCTGCGCCCGGTGCTGCCGCCTTGGCGGGCTTCTTCTTGCGCTTGGGAGGCACCGCTACGCCCCCATGAGGCGGCGGAGCTCCTCGACGGCGGCATCGAACGCCGCGTCCTGCTCCGGAGGCACGAGCGGCTGCTGCTGCACGTTGCAGAGGCTCTCGATCGCCGCGGCGAGCGCTGGGCGGTCGCGGAGCTCCGCCCCGTCCTCGGCGAACCCCTCGCAGAGCGACTGCGTCAGCCGGCCGAGGCGTTGGAGGGCCTGCACGTCGGTGCTGCTGCCAACCAGGATGTCGGGCTCGAGCCCGACGCCCTCGATCATCCGGCCGTTCGGCGTCAGCCAGCGGGCCGTGGTCACATAAAGGCCGGAGCCCGACGCGAGCTCGCTGAGCAGGTTCACGCTGCCCTTGCCGAATGTCCTCGAGCCCACCACGGTGGCACGGCCGTGGTCCTGGAGCGCGCCCGCCGTGATCTCGGATGCGCTGGCCGAGAAGCCGTCCACGAGCACGACGAGCGGCAGGTCGTACGCGGTCCCCTCGCCGGTGACCTCGAAATCCTCCTCGGTGCCGTCGGCGTTCCGCGACCGGAACACGAGGCCCTCCTCGACGAACTCGCTCACCACCGCGATGGCCGTCTCGACGAGTCCGCCGGTGTTGCCGCGCAGGTCGAGGATCAGCCCGCGCGCGCCCTCCTCGCGGACCTCCGCGATCGCCTTGGGAAGCCCCTCCACCACACCCTTGTCGTACCGGTCGAGCCGTATGTACCCGATATCCCCATCGTGGATGCGCGCCGAGGTCGTCGTGATGACGATGGTGTCGCGCACGACGGTCACGTCGACGTGGCGGATGCTGCCCGCCGGCCGGAGCCCGAGCACGACCTCGGTGCCCTTGGGGCCGCGTATGAGGGTCACGACCTCGAACAGCGACATCCCCTCGACGCTCTGCCCGTCGACCTCCAGGATGACGTCGCCTGCCTTTACACCAGCCCGCCGTGCCGGGGAGCCGGGTAGGGGCCAGAGGATCATGATCTGTCCGCCCCGGGCCGTCACCTCCGCGCCGATGCCCTCGAACTCACTGTCGCCGCCTTCCAGGGAGTCGATGAAGCGCTCGTACTGCTCGGGCGACAGGTAGGACGTGTACGGGTCGTCGAGCGACTCGATGATCCCCTCGATCGCGGCCTTCCGGAGCTCCGCGTCGGTGAGGTTATCGGCGCCGATGAAGGTGTCCTGGAGCCGCCGGATCACCTCGTCCACCTCGCCCCTCGGCGCGGCGGGCGGCTCGATCAGCCCGCCCAGCGTCACGGCGAGCGCCGCGACCCATCCGGCAACGAGCGCGAAGATGATGACCGGCCGGCCGACACGCACGGGGACCCTCCGATGGGGACACACCTAAGAGCTGGACAAGAACGGCGTTTGAATGGCGGACGCCACGCAAACGCCATGCTCATTCTACACCGGGCACCCGCGGTACCTGGTGCCACCGAAGCCATCCCCCAGCACCGGCACCGAATCAGCCTGAAGCTGCACTTGACATAACAAGAATAGGGCGAAACTTAAGATAACCTTACGTGGCGCGCCCGGCGGCCCTCCCCTGGTCCGCGTGCGCGGCGGGCGGCCCGAGGGCGACCGCAACCGCCGCCAGCAGCTCGCCGATGCCGAGGCCGGTCGCCGCGGAGGTCAGCACGGCCGTCGCGCCGTCCACCGACGCCAGGGTGCTCGCGTCGAAGTCCGGGTCGAGCAGGTCGGCCTTGTTGAGCGCGAGCACGCGCGGCTTCGCCTCCAGACCCAGGTCTTTGATGATGGCCTCGACCACGTCCACGTGCTCCGGGGCGTTGCGGTGCGAGATGTCGACCACGTGCAGTAAGACGTCGGCCTCGTCCAGCTCCTCGAGCGTCGCGCGGAACGCGGCGACGAGCGCCGTCGGCAGCTTCTGGATGAAGCCGACGGTGTCGGTGACCAGCACGTTCTCCCCACCGGGCATGCGCACGCGGCGCGTGACCGGGTCGAGCGTCGAGAAGAGCTGGTCGTGCGCCAACACGCCCGCGCCCGAAAGCACGTTCAGCATGCTGCTCTTGCCGGCGTTGGTGTAGCCGATCAGCGAGACGGTGCGGACGCCACCGCGGGTGCGCCGCTGCCGGTGCTGCGCCCGTTGCTGGCGGACCTTCTGCAGCTCCCGCTTCATGCGGTGGATGCGGTGGCCGACGAGCTGGCGGTCCGTCTCGATCTGCGACTCGCCGGGCCCGCGCGTGCCGATCCCGCCGCCGAGCCGCTCCAGGTGGCTCCACTGGCCCGCCAGGCGCGGCAGCAGGTACTCGGCCTGGGCAAGCTCCACCTGGAGGGCCCCTTCCCTGCTCCCGGCGTGGCGCGCGAAGATGTCCAGGATCAGCGCCGTGCGGTCGATGACCTTGACGTCCTCGCCGAACGCACGCTCGAGGTTGCGCTGCTGGGTCGGCGTCAGCTCGTCGTCGCAGATGACGGTGTCGAACGGAGCCTCGGCGCGCAGCTCCTTGAGCTCCTCGAGCTTGCCCTTGCCGAGGTAGGTGCCGGAGGGGGAGTCGAGACGCTGCTCCATCAAGCCGACGACCTCGGCGCCGGCGGTCGCGGCCAGCTGGGTGAGCTCGCTGAGCGAATCGGCGAGCGCCCAGGGCATGCGGCGGCCCTTGATGACGACGCCGACGAGCATCGCGCGCTCGGGGCCCGTGCTCGTCTCGATGGGGGCTCTGCTCTGCCTTGCGATGGAAACGTCCTCCGTCTGGGCGGTACGATTGTACCGTGGAAGGCGGAGCGCCTGAAGCGTGTGACTGCGCGCTAGGCAGGCCGCTTGGGCAGCCGCCAGCCCGCGAGGCGCCGCAGCCCCTCTTCCACGCGGTCGTCCGGCGTCGTCAGCGAGAGCCTGATGTACCCCTCCCCTGCCTCGCCGTACCCACGGCCCGGCGTGACGACGACCGCGTGCTCGTCCAGCAGCGCCGTCGCCACCTCGGCCGACGTCCACCCCTCCGGACAGCGCGCCCAGACGTACAGCCCAGAGCGGGGCGTGGTGACGTCCAGCCCGATGGACCGCAGCACGTCCACGACCCGGTCGCGGCGGCGGCGGTAGACCTCGTTGTTGGCGTCGTGCCACTCCTGCGCCGTGTGCTCCAGCGCCTCGATGCCCATGTACTGGATAGCCTGCGGGATGCCGGAGTCGAGGTTCGACTTCACGCGTACGAGCGCATCGATGAGCGTCGCGTTGCCGACGGCCATCCCGATGCGCCAGCCGGTCATGTTGTAGGTCTTCGAGAGCGAGTGGAACTCGATCCCCACATCGATCGCACCGGGCACCTGGAGGAAGCTCGGCGCGACGTAGCCGTCGAACGTCACCTCGGAGTACGCGGCGTCGTGGCAGACGGCGATGTCGTAGTTCTTCGCGAAGGCCACGACCTCCTCGAAGAACTCAAGCGTCGCAAGGCCGCCCGTCGGGTTGTTCGGGTAGTTGATCCAGATGACCTTCGCCCGCTTCGCGACGTCGGCGGGTATCGCGGAGAGGTCGGGCAGCCAGCCGCGCTCCTCGCGGAGCGGCATCAGGTGCACGGTGCCGCCGGCGAACATCGTGCCGACGGCGTAGACCGGATATGCGGGGTCGGGGACGAGCGCCACGTCGCCGGGGTCGGTCAGGCAGAGCGCCATGTGGCCGATCCCCTCCTTGGCGCCGATGAGCGGCACGACCTCCTTGTTGCCGAGCTCGACGCCGAAGCGGCGCTTGTACCACGCCGCGATGGCCTCGCGGAGCGCCGGCAGGCCGTCGGTCTCCGGGTAGCGGTGGTTCGACGGGTCGTCCGCGGTGCGTTTGAGCTCGTCGAGGATGTGCGGGGGCGTCGGCAGGTCGGGGTCGCCGATGCCGAAGCTGACGACGTCGACGCCCTGCGCGCGCTTCTCGGCGATCTTCCGGCTGATCTCGAGGAAGAGGTAGGGGGGAAGCTGGTCGAGCCGGCGGGCAAGCTGCATGGGTCCTCCCGTGGGGTGGCTTTCGTAGCGGTCCGGCGAGCGCTGAGCCGCCTCGGTCTGAGACCCACGCCCTGCGCTGGCGAATGGGTGCAGGGCCGTGCCCTGCTAGTCGGGCCACTCGCCGGAGAAGACCTCGACGGCGTCGCCCTCCATGATGACGGGGCCGTGGCCCGGCCACGTGATCGTGAGCTCGCCGCCGGGCACCCGCACGCTGACCAGGTCGTCGACGAGCCCGTGCAGCCGCGCCGCGACGACCGTCGCGCACACGCCCGTGCCGCAGGCCATCGTCTCGCCGGAGCCGCGCTCCCACGTGCGCGAGACGATCCGTCCCCGGCTCTCGACGTTCGCGACCGTGAAGTTCACCCGGTTCGGGAACGCGGCGTGGTGCTCGACCAGCGGGCCGAGGCGCTCCAACGCGACGCTGGCAACCGGCTCGTCGAGCAGTGCCACGAAGTGCGGGTTGCCCATCGAGACCGCCGAGCCAACGAGCGCCGTCCCGTCGGCCGCAAGCGCCGCGTCGAAGACGATGTCGTCCGGCGCGAGGCCGAGAGCCTCCATGATGCCCCCGTCCAGCTTCGCGTAGTCGCTCGGTCCGAACGCCCCGGGGTCCGCCGGAACGTCCGCCGCTCGGAGCACCGGCGCGCCCATATCCACGAGAGCGCCGGTGATCCGTCCGCCCTCCCAGGACGGCGTCACGGAGATCAGCCCCGCGCCCGTCTCGACCGAGAGAGCGCCGTCCGGCGCGGCGACGAGCCCGCGCTCCAGGACGAACTTCGCGAAGCAGCGGATGCCGTTGCCGCACATCTCGCTCTCGGAGCCGTCGGCGTTCCACATCCTCATGCGGATGTCCGCGCTCTTCGACCGGGCGGCCACGATGAGGCCGTCGGACCCGATGCCGAAGTGGCGGTCAGACACGCGGCGCGACAGCTCGGACCAGTCCCGCTGCTGGGAGAGGCCGTCGACGAATATGTAGTCGTTTCCCGCTCCCTGAAGCTTCGTGAACTGCATGGTGGCCTCTCGCACCGATTCTAGCACGGGGGCTTCGCACCGCCGCCAGCGGTGCTACTCCCTACGGGCCAAGGGCAGTGCCCCTGCGTCGTAGCTGAGGTAGTGCGCTGCCCTGATCCAAGAGGTCTGCTCCGTCCCCTTGGGCTCCTCCCGAGCGTCCCAAGCGCTCTTGCGGTGGAGCTCGCCCAGCTCGTGGGACAACGCCCGCAAGGCCTCGATATGTGCCGCGCCAAAGGCTCCGGCCGAGGCAGGTGCCTCGAGCGCCACCTCCACGTGCCGCAGGCAGAGCGCAGCTTCGGAGTCCAGCGCCACGCTTGCCGCGAGCTCAGGGGCGCGAGCCTCGACGAAGTCGCAGAGCGGGCAGGAGATCGGCAGGCCGGCAGAGCGCTTGGTGCGGCGTTCCTCCAGCGCACCCGCCGCCGCCTGAAGCGCCGCGGAGTAGTGGGCGGCCAGCTGCGCGGGGGTAACGGCGGAGCGATCGAGGAGCAGGCTCGCATGGCGCCGGCAGAGCGTTCCCTCGGGTGTGGCGCCCTCTTGGAACAGTCTGCGGCCCTCATCGGTGACGGCGGTGGTTTCGGCGTCGCACTGCCCGCAGCCCCAAAGGGGCAGCGCGGGGATCCCACTCGGTGACTCGAACCCCAGCAAAGCGGCTTGCAGCGTGGCGAGCGTGCGCCGCAGCGAGCGGGCGTCATGCCCCCCGCCGATGACCGCGAGCTCGCGCAGGTGGTCAGCGAGGGGGACCGTGGGACGGGCGCGCACGCCCGTCCTCATGCCCGTCCTCATGCCCGTCCCCATGATGGAAGCGGCGTGTCTGACGCAGAGGCGCAGCTTGGGAGCCCACTGCGCCGTCCAGCCGGCGTCTCCGAGCTGCTGCGCCAGCCGGCGGAGATGGGCGGCCTCGGACTGCACCTCGCGCCCGCACTCCAAGCAGTCGCGCCACACGTGCAGCGGCGCGCCCGTTCCGATCCTGCGAGCCACCTCGCGGGTGGTGTCGCCGAAGAGGATGGCGACCCCCGGCAGCTGGCCCATGCCGGTTGCCGTCGCGCACAGCGCCGAGGTGTGCCGCGCGCAGAACCCCAGCGTGCGGTTCCAGTCACCGCGCGTGCCGGGGTCGAGGACGTGCTCCCGCAGCAGGATCCACAGGCTCCGGCGCTCCCGCGCTTCGAGGACCGAGCAGACGGCGCACCCGCCCGAATCGGCGCCCCGCTCGATGGCGACGGTGATCAGGTCCCGGTCCCGGCGGAAGCTCGGCCGCCACCGCCACCACCGGGACCGGGGTGCCTGGGTCATGCCACGTTTCTCCAGATCCGCTGGGAGGGGCAACACCATCGGGGCAGGTCCCGGATGCACGGGATGAAGGCACCGCCCCCTAGCCGCGCCAGCCGAACCCCGTGATCAGCCCGCGCAGGTAAGCGATCTGCCCCGTGTGCTGCGTGAAGTCCATGATGATGCCTGTCAGCCCTCGCCAGGCCGGCCGCGGCTCCTGCGACGAAGCGTACTGGTACGGCTTGACGAGCTCCTCGTCCGTCATGGCCGCGACACGCTCGACGGTCCAGCGGTGGGCCGCTTCCACGTAGCCGAACAGCAGCTCGCGGTCGGGATGGAAAGCCGCGACCTGCTCCGGCGTATCGCCCAAGCCGGTGGCGTCGGCGTCCATCCCGAAGCGCTCCGCCCACCCCTGGCTCACCCACACCTGCGGGTGGCCGGAGACGCGCTCCGGGAAGCGGTCCTTCCACCGGCTGAGGTGCCATGCCAGCCAGCCGATGGAGTTCGTGTCGGGCGATGGCTGCTGGTAGATCTGCTCGTCGCTCAGGCCGTCGACCGCGCGGGTCAGCGCACGGTGCGCGTTCTCGAGTATCTCGACCGCGAACTGCCGCACGTCGATGGGTGCGTCCGCCATGTGCGCCTCCGTCTGGATCGGTTCACGCATGCGGCGGGGCGCCCATCGATCGGACGCCCCGCCGCCGCTGCTCTCGGGTTGGCCCGGCGGCTAGACCGCGGTGGGCTTCAGCACCTTCTTGAGGAGCGGCACCGCGTCGTACGCGTTGTCGTGGAAGATATTGTGCTTGTCCTCGGTGCTTAGGAAGTCGATCTCCCCGATCACCGGGACCAGATCGTCGCTCGGGCGTCCCGACTCCGGGCGCTTCTGCCCGCCGGAGCCTGGAGCCTCGGTGCCGAACAGCATCTGCTTGGCCGACTTCTGCTTGATGGTGGCCTCGAGCACGTTCCTCTCGAGCACGCACGTGTCGAACCACAGGTTGTTGGAGAGGTCCCGCTGTCCGCGGTGCCGGTCCTCGGCGATGAAGCGGTGCAGCGCGCCGCCGCCGTGGCAGACGAACACCTTGAGCTTCGGGAAGTCGTCGAACACGGTCCCGTGCTCGAGGAGCTGCATCGCTATGAACTCCTCCACCACATTGTTGAGCTGGTAGTTCGCGTGCACCATCTCCACGCGCTTATCGAAGGTGAGCGCCGGGTGGACCATCAGGACCACGCCGAGCTCCTCGGCCCGCTCATACAGCGGGTACCAGTACTCCTCGTGCATCCCTGGCGTCTGTTTGTCGCCACCGGGGTCGGGGTTGACCAGGGCGCCGACGAAACCGAGGTCGTTGACGGCCCGGTTGAGCTCGTCGAGGACGTGGGAGGTGTCCTCGTCGCGGCTCTGCGGCAGCTGGGCGACGCCCGCGAAGCGGTCGGGGAAGAGCTTGCAGATCTGGGCGATGACGTCGTTCGTGTTCTCGGCCCAGGCGTGCTGGAGGAACGGCCGCATCCAGTGCCACATGGCGATGGGCCGCGGCGAGAGCAGCTGGAAGTCGACCTGATGGTCGTCCAGCATGTCGATGTGGCGCTTGTTGGCGTTCGCCAGCGCCTCGTCCGGGATGTCTATCCCGTGCGGCGGCGTGTTCTGCGACACCATCCCGGCCACGGCCGCCCGAAACGTCGGCGGCGTGGTCATGTGTCCGTGGACGTCGATCACCTTCTTGCCTTCGAACATCTCTGCCTCCTTCTGTTGCGTTCCTTCCGCGGGTTGAAAACCCCTGGTGCCGTTCAGTCCGCTCGTCCTGAGGCTCTCGAAGGACGAGAGATGGCTTGCACACAACGTGCGTCATCCTGGGCAAGCGCTCGTTCGTACTTCGAGAGCCTCAGCACGAACGGGAACCAGCCTTCTACAGGTCCAGCATCGGGGCTGCGAACAGCTCCTCGATCTCCATCTTGCGCGGCGTCAGCCCCTGCTCGAACGAGAAGTCGATCATCTGCTGGATCATCTTCTCGTTGTCGGCGATGCCGTACGGGTACGGGTCCGGCCCGAAGATGGAGCGGGTCTGCGCCATGTACTGAGACCCGAAGATCAGATCGGACGGGATCTTGCTCGCGAGCTGCGCGTACCAGTGCTCCTTGGCCCGCACGAGCGCCGAGAAGAGGTTGAACGCCAGCCACGGGTGCTTCGCGTAGACGTCGCCGCGCATCGCATAGCAGTGGTTGGCGGGGACGTAGCCGTGCTTCTTGAAGAACCGCGTCCCCTCCTTGATGAACTCGGGGAAGAGCGGCTTCACCTTCTTGAAGTCGGAGGGAGCGGGCTTGATCGTCGTCGAGCGGTCGATGACGTTCTTCTCGTTCGAGAGGGCCCGGCCGAACGGCGCGGCGTCGAGCTCGCCCGCCACCAGCATCGTCGCCAGCGACTTGGTCTTCGGGATGCGGTGGAACTTGATCCCCTTCGGCGGCTTGAAGCCGGTGGCGCCGCCGTGGCTCAGCTCCTCGCTGCGCTCCATGTGCCACTCCACGCTGTACTGGTCCACGCCGAAGTCGTGCTGAAGGACGCCGCGCATCCACAGCGACGCCGTCTGCTGGTACTCCCCGACCCCGATGCGCTTCCCGGAGAGGTCGTTGGGCTTCTCGACCCCCGCATCGACGTTGACCGACAGCGTCGCGTGCATGAAGCGGCGCGACGGGAACACCGGTATGGCGACCATGTCGCTGCCGTTGGCCTTGGCGATGAGCAGCGACGAGAAGGACATCTCGAAGACCTCGAACTCGGCGAACTTGAGCTGCCGCCAGAACGTCTCCGACGGGTCCGAGTTGGTCCAGACCAGATCGACGCCCTCGACGTCGATCTCGCCCTGAAGCAGCGGTGCGACCCGCTCGTTGCTGGCCGAGATGAAACTCAACTGAAGCTTTTCCATGCGCCAACTCCCTCCCCGGAGAAGCCGTTAGGGGCGCCGGGCCCCGAAGCCCCGTGAACATACGCGTGGCCGCGGAGGGTGTCAACGAACGCTTACCTCGTTCGGTGGACCGCGCCATACTGGCGTGCACGGAGCGACCACGTCAGCCTGTCATTCTGAGTCCTTCCCCGGAAGGACGAGAAATCTCTCACCATGCCGTCTTGCTACATCTACATCGTGGCAAGCGTCAGCCACACCCTGTACGTCGGCGTCACGAACGATCTCCGACGCCGCCTTTATCAGCATCGGCACCAGCTGATCCCTGGGTTCTCGAGCCGGTACAACATCAACCGGCTGGTGCACTATGAAGAAACGACGGATGTTCGCTCCGCCATAGCCCGCGAGAAGCAGATCAAGGCTTGGGGTCGAAGCAAGAAGACCGCCCTGATCGAAACCTCGAACCCGGCTTGGGACGACCTCAGCTCGGTGTGGCTGAGCTGAGAGTGAGAGATTCCTCGTCGCCCCGACTATGTCGGGACTCCTCGGAATGACAGGGTTGGCAGCCGGTGCTGCTAACCTACCGCCCAGGACCAGGAGGAGGAGCCATGGCCGAGACCGCCGACGTCATCGTCGTGGGCGCTGGGAACGCAGCCCTCTGCGCGGCGCTCGCCGCGCGCGAGGGTGGGCGGTCCGTGGTCGCGATCGAGAAGGCGCCCGAGCACCTGCGCGGCGGCAACACCTACTTCACCGGCGGCGCGATCCGCTTCGCCTACGAGGGCATCGACGACGTCCGCAAGATCGTGCCCGACCTCTCGGAGGCGGAGCTCGCCGTCCTCGAGGTCGGCAGCTACACGGAGCGCGCGTACTTCGAGGACCTCATGCGCGTGACGGAGGGCCTCTCCGACCAGGAGATGGCGGACGCGCTCGTGCGCGGCTCCTTCCAGACGATGCGTTGGCTCTACGAGCAGGGCATCCGCTTCGTGCCGTCCTGGTCGCACCAGGCCTTCAAAGACGGCGAGGTCTACCGCTTCTGGGGCGGGCTCTGCCTCGAGGCGGTCGGCGCAGGCAAGGGGCTCTCGGACCAGCTCTTCGCGGTCGCGCAGGAGCGCGGCGTCGAGGTGCGCTACGACACCGCCGCCGTCCGCCTCACGACCAGCGCCGCGGGAGGCGTCGCGGGGGTCGTCGTCCGCACGCCGGCCGGGTACGAGGAGCTGAGCGCCAAAGCGGTCGTGCTCGCCTGCGGCGGCTTCGAGGCCAACCCGGAGATGCGCGCGCGCTATCTCGGCCCAGGGTGGGAGCTCGCCAAGGTCCGCGGCGTGCGCTTCAACACCGGCGAGGGCATCCAGATGGCGCTCGACATCGGCGCGCAGCCCTTCGGCCACTGGAGCGGCTGCCACGCCGTCGCGTGGGACCTCAACGCGCCTCCCTTCGGCAACCCGGCCGTCGCCGACCTCTACCAGAAGCACTCCTACCCATTCGGCCTCATCGTGACCGCGGAGGGGAAGCGCTTCGTCGACGAGGGCGCCGACTTCCGCAACTACACCTACGCCAAATACGGACGCGAGATCCTCAACCTGCCCCAGCGGGTCGCCTACCAGCTCTTCGACCAAAAAACGCTCCATCTGCTGCGCGACGAGTATCGCATCCCGCAGGTCACGATGGCGGAAGCCTCCACGATGGAAGAGCTCGCCGAAGCCCTCGACATCGACGCCGCGGGCCTGGTGCGGACGGTCGCCGAATACAACGCGGCCTGTCAGCCGGGCGACTACAACCCGACGGTGCTCGACGGCGTCCACACCGAGGGCATCGACCCGCCCAAGTCCAACTGGGCGCTGCCGCTGGACTCACCCCCCTACCAGGGGTACGCCGTCACCTGCGGCATCACGTTCACCTTCGGCGGCCTGCGCATCGACGGCCGCGCGCAGGTGCTCGACACGACCGACCGCCCCATCGCCGGCCTCTACGCGGCAGGCGAGCTCGTCGGCGGGCTCTTCTACCACAACTACGCGGGCGGCGCCGGGCTCATGGCTGGCTCCGTCTTCGGCAGGCGCGCGGGCACCTCGGCAGCCGAAGACGCAAGGTAGAACACGCTCCGAGCCAAGTACCCAGCCTCTGTCATTCCGAGCGAAGCGAGGAATCTCTCACGGGCGCTTCCGAGAGATTTCTCGTCGGCCAAGGCCTCCTTGGAATGACACGACAGAGGTACTCCCTACGCCGCCGGCAGCTCGTTCCCGAACAGCCTGCCGTGGCCGGGCACGCCGTCGCCGGCGTCGATGGTCCGCAGGCCCCACCACACCATCGCCTGCGTGCTCGTGACGACCGGGATGCCCACCTCGGCCTCGATCGCTTCGATGCTGCGCACGACCGGGAAGCGGGCGCACGGGATGTACATCGCGTCCGCCTCCGGGGCCTCGCGGGCGACCTCGACGGCGAGCTCGTAGGGCGTCTCGAAGGGCAGCCGCGCGATCTCGGCGGCGCGCTCGATGCCGAGGCCCTTCACGGCCACCACGTCGTACCCCCTCGCCTCCAGGTAGCGCTTGAGCAGCACGTTGCGCTCCTCCGGGTACGGCGTCGCTATGGCGACCTTCTTCGCGCCGAAGCTGTCCAGGCCCGCCAGCATGGCGCCGGTCGTGCTGATGGACGGCACGTTCGAGATCTCCTTCGTCCGCTCCACGACGCCCTCGTCCGAGCCGATCGCCGTCACGACCGGCCCGCCGCCGACCACGATGCAGTCGGCCTCGCCGTCCACCATGTGGCCGACCGCCTCGTCCAGCAGCGAGAGCGCGCGGTCGAAGTCCTCCTGCCGCAGCTGCTGCACGTGCAGGCTGGAATAGACCATCATCACGTCCTCGGGCAGCATGCGCTGGACCTCGTTCAGGATCATGTCCAGCGGGATGGACGGGCAGACGTGGCCGATGCTCCCTCGCGCTCCGTACATGGCTCGCCTCCTCCGGCGTGATCCAGGCGATTCTAGCGCCAATGCGCATCCCGGTGGCGAGCCGGCTTCGCGCGCTCCCGTTCCCGTCCACGGAGGCTTTGTCTCAGCCCTCCGCCTGCCACTCCCACGCCGGTGCCTAGACAACCCTTTCGACCATCCCCCCGGCCCCCTTCCTGCCAGGAAGGGGGTGATAAAGCCAAAAACGGGGGACGCCCCCGTGCCCCCGGCAGAGGGGCAGAGCCCCTCTGCGCTCCCCGCCCGATGGACGAGAAGCGTTTCGAGGCACCTGTCGTCGCCGCCCGCAGGCACCGCGCGAGCGCCGCCGCGTATCCAAACTCCGCGTAGACTGACCCCGGCAACCGTGCGAGGTGCGCTCATCCCCTACGCCCCCATCGAGGACCACGGCCTCATCGGCGACATGAACTCGTGCGCGCTGGTCACCCGCGACGGCGTCATCGACTGGGCCTGCTTCCCCCGGTTCGACTCGCCGAGCTGCTTCGCGGCCATCTTGGACGACGTCAAGGGCGGCCGCTTCTCCATCGCGCCCGCAGGCCCGTTCACGACCTCGCAGCGCTACCTCCCGGACACGACCGTTATCGAGACGACGTTTCAGACCGGCCCGGCCGAGGGCGAGACCAGCCCGGCCGAGGGCGGGGGCGCGGTCGTCGTCCTGGACTTCATGCCGCACGCCCGGCCGAGGACCCCGGGGTCCCCACACCAGATCGTCCGGATCGTGCGCGGCCTGCGCGGGCGCGTCGACATGCGGCTGCTCTTCCAGCCGCGGCTCGACTACGCCCGCGGCGAGACGCTGCTCTCGCCCACGCGCTCGGGCGTGCTCGCACGCAACGGCGGCGAGACGGTGGCACTCGTCACCGGCGTGCCGGTGGCCATCGAGCAAGCAAGCGACGGCGGCCAGCAGGCGGTGGGGAGCTTCACCGTGCGCGAGGGCGAGGTGTACCACGTGGTGGCGGCCTACGGCGTGCGGCGCGCCCCGAGCGTGCGTGCGATGGACTGCGAGGCGAAGCTGCGCCGGGCTATCCGCCACGACCACGCCACCGTCAGCAAGCTCAGCTACGACGGCGGCTGGCGGGAGCTCGTGGTGCGCTCGTTCCTGACGCTCCACCTGCTGATGTACGAGCCGACCGGCGCCATCGTCGCCGCGCCCACGACGTCGCTGCCGGAGGCCATCGGCGGTCCGCGGAACTGGGACTACCGCTACTCGTGGCTCCGCGACGGCGCCTGGACCTCGGGCATCCTCTTCCGGCTCGGCGACCCGCACGAGGGCATGGCCTTCGTCGACTGGATCGTGGGCCAGTGCTGGCTCGCCATCGACTCGATGCAGATCCTCTACGGCATCTCCCCCGACAGCACGCTCAAGGAGGAGACGCTCGACCACCTGGAGGGGTACCGGGGCTCGGGCCCGGTGCGGATCGGCAACGACGCCGCCTACCACCGCCAGCTCGACGTCTTCGGCGAGGTCGCGCTGAGCCTGGGCGCGTACGAGAGGCACTACGGCTCGCTCAGCGAGAACGCGTGGACCCTGCTCCGGCGCTCGGCCGACCTGGCGTGCGACCTGTGGCGGCTGCCCGACCGCGGCATCTGGGAGGTGCGCGGGCCGGAGCAGCACTTCGTCTACTCCAAGATCATGTGCTGGGTCGCACTCAAGACCGCCATACACATCGCGCAAGGGCGCTCCGGCGAGGTCCCCGTGGACCTCTGGCGGGCCGAGGCCGCCAAGCTGCACGCCGACATCCTCGAGAAAGGCTGGTCGGAGGCGAAGCAGTCCTTCGTGCAGGCCTACGGCAGCGAGACCGTGGACGCCAGTGCCCTGCTGATCCCCTTCGTCGGGTTCCTGCCCGAGGGCGACCCGCGCGTGCGCTCGACGGTCAAGCGCATACAGCAGGAGCTCGCCAGCGGCCCCTTCGTGCGGCGCTACCTGACCGACGAGACGGACGACGGGCTGGAGGGAGACGAGGGTGCGTTCTACATGCTGAGCTTCTGGCTCGTCGGCGCGCTGCTCGCCATCGGCGAGACCGGCGAGGCGCTCGCGCGGTTCGAGGAGGTCGTGTCCACGGCCAACCACCTCGGCCTCTTCGCGGAGATGATCGACCCATCGTCGCGGACGGCGCTCGGCAACTTCCCGCAGGCCTTCAGCCACATCGGCCTGATCCACACGGCCCGGAACCTGAGCCTGCGCGGGGTGGCGCACGAGCCCGGCCAGGAGCTCATCGGGTAGCGCCGCTTCGGATGGGGCCGGGCCGCACGCGCCGCCGCAGTCGGTTGTGGCGCACCGAGCCCTCGCCTAAGATTGCTTCAGTCCCGCCGCGACCTCCACTGCCCAAGGAGCCCTCGTTGCCAACAAGGGTATTCGTCACCGGCATCGGCATGATCACGCCCGTCGGGCTCGACACCAAGTCGTCCTGGAAGGCGCTGCTCGCGGGCACCTCCGGCATCTCCACCATCACCGCGTTCGACCCCGAGGGGTTCGAGACGACCATCGCGGGCCAGGTCGACGGCTTCGAGCCGACCGACTACGTCGACCGCAAGCAGGCGCGGCGGCTCGACCGCTTCGCGCAGTTCGCCGTCGGGGCGACGTCGCAGGCGTTGGCCCAAGCACACCTCGACCTCTCCGACCCCAAGATCGACGCGACGCGCGTCGGCTCGATGATCGGCAGCGGCATCGGCGGCATCATCACGCTCTCCGAGCAGTGGGCCGTCCTCGCGGAGAAGGGCCCCACGCGGGTCAACCCCTTCCTCATCCCGATGATGCTCGCGGACATGGCCCCCGGCCAGGTCTCCATCCTGTTCGGCGCCAAGGGCCCCAACTACTGCACCGTCACCGCGTGCTCCTCGGGCGCCGACAGCATCGGCATCGCGTCGGGGATGATCCGCGACGGCGTGATCGACATCGCCATCGCCGGCGGCACGGAGGCCCCCATCTGCCCGATCGCCGTCGCCGGCTTCAACGCGTGCATGGCGCTCTCGAAGCGCAACGACGACCCGCAGGGCGCGAGCCGCCCCTTCGACGCGGAGCGCGACGGCTTCGTCATGGGCGAGGGCGCCGGCGTGCTCATCATCGAGAGCGAGGAAAGCGTCGTCCGCCGCGGCGCGAGCCCGATCGCGGAGCTCGCGGGCTACGCGGCAAGCTCCGATGCCTTCCACGTGACGCAGGTCGAGCCCGAGGGCGACGGGGCCGCGCGCGCGATGAGCGGCGCCCTCGCCCAGGCGGGCATGACCCCAGCCGACATCAGCTACATCAACGCGCACGGCACGGCGACGGCGCTGAACGACCGCACCGAGACCCTGGCCATGAAGAAGGTCTTCGGGGAGGAGGCGTACAAGGTGCGCGTCAGCTCGACCAAGTCCATGACCGGGCACCTCCTCGGCGGCGCCGGCGGCATCGAAGCAGCCATCGCCGCGCTCTCGGTCGCCAAGGGCGTGGTCCCGCCGACCATCAACCTCGAGACGCCCGACCCCGACTGCGACCTGGACTACACCGCGCACCACGCGCAGCGCGGCGTCGTCAAGGCCGCGATGAGCAACAACCTGGGCTTCGGCGGACACAACGCCTCGCTCATCTTCAAGCGCGTGGAGGGGTAGGACCGCATGAACGACCCGAGCCTGGCCGATTGGGGACCCCCGATCTTCTTCCTGATCGTCGCGGGCGCCGCCGGGCTCGGTTTGGGCATCCTCCTCTCCCGCCTGCGCGAGCGTTAGCCGGCAGAGCCGGCGAGAAACCGCCCCCCGCCCCTTGCCGCTTCACGCACCGCCCCGCTAGATTGGCCCCCAGCAGCCCGTCTCCCCGCACGTGATTTGGCACAACCAACCGACTCTCCTACCCTCAAGGGCGCCCCCGCCCTGAACGGCCAGACCCGCCGCTGGCAGGTCGCGCCCCGGACGCCGGAGGCCGACGCCCGCGCGCTCGGACCGCTGCCGCCGATCGTGGCGCACCTGCTCTACCGCCGCGGCCTGCGTGGGCAGGCCGAGACCTCCGATTTCCTGAACGCGACCGAGGCCCTCTTCGAGGACCCCGCGACCCTGCCAGACGTCGGCCCGGCGATAGAGCGCATCGCCGCCGCCAAGCGCAGCGGGGAGCCCGTCGCCGTCTACGGCGACTTCGACGCGGACGGCGTGACCGGCACCGCGCTGCTCGTCAAGGCGCTGCGGCGCTACGGCCTCGATACGCGCTCCTACATCCCGCACCGCGTCACGGAGGGCCACGGCCTCAACGACGGCGCGATCGACCGGCTCGCCGAGGGCGGCGTCCGGCTCATCGTCACCGTCGACTGCGGCGTGACCGACGTCAAGCAGGTCGCGCACGCACGCGAGCGCGGCATCGACGTGATCGTGACCGACCACCACCTCCTCTCCGGCGAGCTGCCCGGCGCGGTCGCCATCATCAACCCGCATGCAGCGCACTCGGCCTACGGCTTCGACCACCTCACCGGCGTCGGAATGGTGCTGAAACTCGCCCAGGCGCTGCTCGAGCCGGAGCACGGCGCAGCATGGTCGCGCGACCTGATGGAGCTCGCGGCCATCGGCACGATCACCGACATGGCGCCACTCCTCGGCGAGAACCGTTACATCGTGAGCCGCGGCCTGGAGCACCTGAAGCACACGTCGTCTCTGGGACTCCAGGCCCTGATGAGCGCCGCGCGCGTCGACCCCGAGCACGTCACCGCCGAGAGCATCGGCTTCGGCATCGGCCCACGCCTCAACGCCGCGGGCCGCCTCGACCACGCCGACCTGGCCTACGAGCTGCTCACCACCGACGACCGCTCTCGGGCCGGCGCACTCGTCGCCGAGCTCGAGGGGTACAACACGCAGCGCCGCGCTCTGACGGAGGAAACGCTGGAGCGGTGCCACGAGCTGCTCACCGGCGCTGTCCCCCCCGTCATCGTCGTCGGCGACGCCGCGTTCAATCCCGGCGTCGTCGGCCTCGTGGCCGGGCGGCTCGCCGAGGAGTTCGGCGTGCCGGCCGTCGTCTACGGCCTCGACGGCAACCGCGTGATGGCAAGCTGCCGCGGCGCACCCAACTTCCACTGGGCGAACGCGCTTGAGGCCTGCGACGACCTGCTCCTGCGCTACGGCGGGCACGCCCAGGCCGCCGGCTTCGCATGCGATGCCGCCGTCCTGCCGGAGCTCACCGAGCGCCTGAACGCAATCGCGGTCGAGCAGCTCGGCGACGCGGTGCGGAGCACCGACGGCACCGTGGATGCCGAGGTCGCTCTGCCGGACCTGATGGGCGAGGTGCTGCGTGGGCTCCGTCAGATGGAGCCGTTCGGCATCGGCAACCCGCCGCCGCTGTTCCTGACCCGCGGCGTGGCCGTCGAGCGCGCCTCCACGATGGGCGCCGACGGCAAGCACTTCCGGATGACGCTCAAGGCCGGGGGCGCGACGTGGGACGCGGTTGCCTTCCGCCAGAGCTGGCTCACCGGGACCACCGCCGTCGACATCGTGTATTCGCTGGACGTCGACCACTGGAACGGCCAGCCGCGGCTGCGCCTGACCGTCCAGGACTACGCGCCGTCGGTCCAGCCGCGGCTGTCGCTGTAGCGCCACGCGTAGTACGCCACGCCCGTGAGCACCGCAACCGCGACCCACTGCGACTGCTGGAGCCCCAGCACGCTCGGGTCGACGCGCGCGAAGCCGATGACGAAGCGTCCGGCCGCGTACGCGCCGATCGCGCCCACGTACGCCGCGCCCTGGGGCAGCGGTCGCACGAAGCGGGCCAGCCGTCCCGTGCGGAGCGCCCACAGCAGGCCGAGGACCGCCAGTACCAGGAGGGCCTCGTACAGCGCGACGGGGTGGACGGCGACGCCGTCGACGTACGCGGCCGCGTCGGGATGCGCGTAGGCGATGCCCCACGGCATCGTCGTTGGCTCGGCCGGCCGCTCGCCCACCAGGAAGCCGCCGAGCCGCCCGAGCGCTATCCCCCAGAGCCCCGCGACGGCCGCCGCGTCTGCGAAGCGGCCCAGCGCGATCCCACGCCGCCGCGCGTGCCACAGGCCGCCGGCCGAGGCCGCGAGCACGCCGCCCCACAGCGACAGCCCGCCGCTCCAGACGTAGAACGCACTGAGGGGCGCGTCCGCATACAGGGAGGCGTAGTCGGCCACGTGGAAGGCTCGCGCTCCGAGCAACCCCCAGAGCACCGCCCGGATGGCCACGGCATAGACGGCGCTCCGCGGAGCGGGCAGCTCCCCCGCGCCGCGGAGCAGCAGACCGCCGGCGAGCGCGATGCCCGCAAGCGTGAACAGCGAGACCCACGTGAGGATGCCGGAGCCGAAGACGTGCGGGTCGATGGAGAGCGTCATATGCCTCGCCCGGCGAGTGGGCGGGATCGGCCGGCCAAACGGCTGCCGCATCCCCGCGATGGCCTCCTAGAATAGCCTCGAATCGCCTCGGGCGAGCGTGCCATGACCCATCCGCACGACGGACTCCGCGACCAGCTCATCGACGCCTTCGTCAGCCACCTGCGCGCCGAGCGCGGCCTCTCGCCCAACACCATCGCCGCCTACCGGACCGACCTCGCCCAGCTCGCGCTGTTCTTCCGTGGCCCGAACCACGGGCACGGCCAGCACGACTGGTCCCGCGTCGCGCCCCGCGACCTCGACCGCTATGCCTCATGGCTGCGCAAGCAGGGGTACGCTCCCTCGTCCGTCGCGCGCAAGCTCGCCGCCATCCGCTCCTTCTTCCGCTTCCTGGTCGAGGAGGCGGTCGTCGAGACGACGCCCGCGGACCACCTCCGCCCGCCCCGGGCCGGCAGACCGCTGCCGCACGTGCTCGCCGAGGAGGAGGTCGTCGCGCTGCTCGAAGCCGCCGAGGCCGGGCCGGGCCCGGAGGGCGCGCGGGACCGCGCGATGCTGGAGCTGACGTACGCGGCGGGCCTGCGCGTGTCGGAGGTCGTCGGCCCGCAGGGGCTCGGCCTCGCTGGGCTCAGCCTCGACGGCGGCTGGGTGCGGGTCCTCGGCAAGGGGTCGAAGGAGCGCCTCGTGCCGCTCTACCCCGGCATCGTCGACCGGCTGCGCGCCTACCTGCGCGACGCCCGGCCGGTGCTCGCCGCACGGGCGAAGCGCGGGCGCGGCGGTCCGCCGGCGCTCTTCCCCAACGCACGGGGGCGGGCCATGACACGCCAGGGGTACTGGCTCGTGCTCAAACGCTGCGCGGCACGGGCGGGCATCGAGAGCCACGTCAGTCCGCACACGCTGCGGCACAGCTTCGCAACGCACCTGCTCCGTGGTGGTGCGCCGCTCCGCCATGTGCAGGAGCTCCTGGGGCATGCTAGCATCGCCACCACACAGATCTACACGCACCTGGACGACACGCAGGTGCGTAAGGCCTACGCCGGAGCGCATCCCCGGGCCTGAACGGGACCGACGTGAAGATCGCGTTGGGCAGTGACGACTCCACCCCCCTCACCGACTTCGTCGCCGAGGACCTCGCGCGGCGCGGACACGACGTCGTGCGCACGGGCGCGCTCGCCCAGGGCGGCGACCCGCGGTGGCCGGCCGTCGGTGCTCGCGTCGGTGCGCTGGTCGCCGCTGGGGAGTGCGCGCAGGGCGTCCTCTTTTGTTACACGGGCACTGGGGTTAGTATGGCCGCCAACAAAGTGCGAGGCGTCCGTGCAGCCCTGTGCCACGACGCCGAGACGGCAGCCGGAGCGCGCCGATGGAACGACGCCAACGTCTTGGTCATGAGCCTCCGCTCCACCTCAGCCGGCGAGGCCCGCGACATGCTCGACGCTTGGTTCGCAGCCCCGCCGGGCGACGCGGAGGACGCCGAGATGGTACGGATGCTAGACCACCAGGGCACTCCCCTGGTCCCATAAGGGGGATGGCCGCCGGTGGTGGCTAACGCAGGGGTGCACAGTCAGGACACACAGTCAGCAAGCGCACAGTCGGGGCAGAGAGGCTAGCGATGCCAGTCATCACCATCACCGGGCTCGTCGGGAGCGGCACGGCTGAGATCGGGGCCGAGGTCGCGCGGAGCCTCCACATCGACTACGTGGACCGCATGATCCTGGCCGAGGCGGCCAAGAAGATCGGCACCACCGTGGCCGCCGTGGCCGAGCGCACCGAGCGCACGCCCAAGCTGGGCGACCGCGTGGCAGGCTTCGTGCGCAACGTGCTGGAGCGCTCGGCCATGGCCGGCGGGGGAGCCGACCCCTACTTCGGCGGAGGCCTCGACGCGCTGCTCGTCCGCGAGTACCGCGACCTGCCAGACGAGGGCGGGCTCGCGGACAACTCGCTCTCCGACGACAACCTCGTCGAGGTGTTGCGCGCCGTCGTCGCCGAGATCGCGGCCTCCGGCTCGGTCGTGATCGCCGGCCGCGGCGCGAACGTCATCTTGGCCGACCGCCCCGGCGTGCTCCACGTGGGCCTCATCTCGGAGCCGGAGAAGCGCATCGCGCGCATCATGGAGCGGGAGAAGCTCGACCGGACCGCCGCCGAGGCGTTCATGGCCGAGAACGACAAAGCAAGGAATGCCTATTTCAAGCGCTTCTTCGGGGTCAAACCCAACGACCCGAGCCACTATCATATGATGGTCAACACCCACTGGCTCGAGGTACACGAAACGGCCGAGCTCATCGTGCTCGCCGCCTCGAAGCTCGCAGGGCCCTAGGAGAGTCGCCGCTCGATGCCGAACAAGAAGGGAAGCAAGGTCGCCGCGAGCAAAGCCCGCGCGCAGGCGATGGCCAAGAAGAAAGCCCGCCACGGCGGACCGGCCCTCGCGGCCGCGGCCTACGTCCCGCCGCCACCTGCCGCCGAAGGGGCCACCACGGAGACCGGCGGAGCGGTCGGCGAAGCAGCGCCGTCGTCTCAAGCCGGTCCGGAAGCAGGCGCTGCGTCCGTGGCCATCGCGGCTCCGCCACTAACGGCGCCGCCGGCCCGCGCACTGAGGGGGTTCAGCCGCGAGCGAGCGCACCAAGCGCCGCCCGCGCTGAGCGTGAGCCTGCGGCGCGAGGTGGGCCTCATCGGCGCACTGACCGTCGCGGTCGTCCTCGTCCTCGTGGCGCTGCAGCTCTTCACCGGCCTCGGCGGGTAGGCGTAGGGGCGCGATTCATCGCGCCCAGGGCGCTAGAATCCTTACGCCATGCCCACCGCAACGCACCGCGAGCGCCGCAGCGCCGACTTCGCCGGCCGTCTGGCGGCACTGCCGACGCGCCCCGGCGTCTACCTCATGAAGGACAAGGACGCCGAGGTGCTCTACGTCGGCAAGGCGGCGAGCCTGCGCACCCGCGTGCGCTCCTACTTCGGCACGCAGGCGGGCAAGGAGCAGCGCATCCAGATCATGGTGGAGCGGATCGCCGACTTCGAGTACATCGTGACCGAGTCGGTCCAGGAGGCCCTGCTGCTCGAGAACCTGCTCATCAAGCAGCATCAGCCCTTCTACAACGCCCGCCTCAAGGACGACAAGACCTACCCCTACATCAAGATCGACCTGCGCGAGGAGTTCCCGCAGGTGTACTTCACGCGCCGCGTCCTGGCCGACGGCGCCCGCTACTTCGGCCCCTTCGCCAGCGCCGGGTCGGTCCGCAAGACGATGGACCTGCTCAAGAAGCTCTTCCCGTACCGCTCGTGCACCAAGGTCATCACCGGCACCGACGAGCGGCCCTGCCTTGAGTACTACATCCACCGGTGCGTCGCCCCGTGCATCGGCGCCGTCGACCGCGAGGAGTACGGCGGTGTCATCCAGCAGGTCCTCCACTTCCTCGAGGGCGACTCCGAGCGCGTGACGAAGGGGCTGGCGGAGAGCATGGCCACCGCCTCGGACGAGCTCAAGTTCGAGCGCGCCGCGGTCCTGCGCGACCAGCTGCGCGCCATCGAGTCGGTCAGCCAGTCGCAGCGCGTCGTCTCCGCGCGCGGCGAGGACACCGACGTCATCGCGCTCGCGCACGACCAGGGCGAGGTCTGGGTGGAGGTGTTCAAGGTGCGCCGCGGCAAGCTGATCGGCCGCGACCACTTCCTGATGGACGGAGGGGACGCCCACGACCCCTCGGGGTTGATGGAGCAGTTCGTGCAGCAGTTCTACGACGCGGTGCCCGACGTGCCGCCGACGCTGTTGCTCCAGCACCCCATCGAGAACGCGGCCGTCATCGAGGAGTGGCTCTCGGCCAAGCGCGGGAAGGCGGTGAGCGTCGTCCATCCCCAACGGGGCAACAAGCGCAGGCTCGTGGAGATGGCCGCGCAGAACGCCCTGGAAGGCCTCAACCAGCGGCGGCTCAAGTGGCTCTCGGAGTCCGACAAGGTGCTCCAAGCGCTCACCGAGATCCAGGAGGCACTCAGCCTGCCGGACCTCCCCAGCCGCATCGAGTGCTACGACGTCTCCAACATCCAGGGCACGAGCTCCGTCGGCAGCATGGTCGTCTTCGAGGACGGCCGCCCGAAGCCGTCGCACTACCGCCGCTTCCAGATCCGCGACGTGGACGGGATCGACGACTACGCGTCCATGCAAGAGATGCTGCGCCGCCGCTTCCGCCGCCTGGGCGAGGCGCTCGCCGAGACCGCACGGGAGGAGACACGAGCTTCCGATGAAGCCCCCGCAGGGGTGGGGGGTGAAGCGCCCCTCCCCCCGTCAGCAGGTGCCGGCGATGCCCCAGCCCGCCGCTCCCGCTCGCGCCGCTACGCGCGCTCCGGCGTCATGGCGCCGGAGGAGGCCGCGACGGGGGGGCGGCAGAAGGCGCAGGAGTCGTTCGGGCTCGTGCCGGGGCTCGTCGTCATCGACGGCGGCCGCGGCCACCTCAACGCCGTCCAGCAGGTCTTCTTGGAGCTCGGCGTCACCGGCGTCCCGCTCTGCTCCATCGCCAAGCAGGAGGAGGAGATCTTCCTGCCGCACATGGCCGAGCCCGTCGTGTTGCCGCGCGGCTCCCAGGGCCTCTACCTGGTGCAGCGCGTCCGCGACGAGGCGCACCGCTTCGCCATCACCTACCACCGCCAGCGGCGGTCGAAGGCGGCGACGCGCTCGGCGCTGGACGAGGTCCCAGGCATCGGACCGAAGCGGCGGCGCGAGCTGCTGCGCCGCTTCGGGAGCGTCGCCGGCATCCGCGCGGCATCGCTCGAGGAGCTGGCGTCGGTGCCGGGCCTCTCGGCAGCCGGGGCACGCAAGCTCGCCGAGCACCTGGGCGGGAGCTGACCGAGCGGCGCGGTATACTGTACGCTCAGACGTACAGGCGCCCGGAGGGACCAGATGTCCAAGCGCATGACCATCGTGTTCGACGACGACCAGCTCTACACCGCACTGAAGGTGGAAGCGGTCCGCACCGGACGCCATGCGAAGGACATCGTGGCAGAGGCCGTCCGCGAATGGATCGAGGCCGCGGAGGACGCGGAGCTGACAGCGGCGCTCGACGAGGCTCGGGCCGAATGGCAGCGGGAAGGCGGTGTCGAAGCTGGGGCGTTCTTCGGCAGCGTCGAGGCCGGCTAGGCGTGCCGCACCGCGTCGAGCTGTCTCCCTCGGCTCAGCGCGACCTACGGAGCCTGCCCCCTCGAGTAGCAGCCCGGCTCGCGGGCCCCATCCGAGCCCTCGCCGCCGTCCCGCGCCCACACAGCTCACGGAAGCTCAGAGGCCAGCAAACGACCTGGCGCGTCCGGGTCGGCCCATACCGCATCATCTACGACGTGTACGACGACCGAGAGCTCGTCGTCGTACTCAGAGTCGATCGGCGAAACGAGTCTACATACCGGCTGTGAGCGCGGCCTACGAAGGCCCCACGACGGGCCCCATCGCGTCGCGGAACCGCTCTCCCAGGTCGAGGTGCTCCTGGACGGACTTGAGGCCCTGGCCCCGCGTGTTGAGGAACACGCAGCCCGCGCCCTGCTCCCGCCACGCCTCCGCCATCGCCAGCCACTCCTCCGGCCCACTTTCGAGCGGCTCCATGAGGCGCGGCGCGATGAGCACGTCGTCGATGCTCCGTCCGGCGGCCTCGGCCGCTCGCGCGATCTTCTCGATCATCGGAGCCAGGTCGGTGCCTGAGGACGGCACCCAGCCGTCGGCAACGCGGCCCGCGCGCTCCAGCACGGCGTCGGCGCGGCCGCCGACCCAGATGGGGATCGGCCGCTGCAGAGGCCGCGGGTTGATCGCGACGTCGCTCAAGTCGTGATACTTCCCGTGGAACGTCACGGCGGGCTGGGTCCAGAGCAAGCGCAGGACCTCGATCTGCTCATCGAGCCGGCGGCCCCTATCGTGGAGGTTCTCGCGCAACGCCTCGTACTCGATCTCGCTGTTGCCGACGCCGACGCCGAGGATGAGCCGGCCGCCGCTCAGGAGATCCACCTCCGCGGCCTGCTTGGCGGCGAGCGCCGTCTGGCGCTGTGGCAGCACGAGCACGCCGGTGGTCAGCTTGATGCGAGACGTGAGCGCGGCGAGAAAGCCCATCGTCACGAAGGGCTCGTGGTAGGGCGTCGTTGAGTTGTTGCCGCGGATCTTCGGGTACGTGAGCGGGTTGCCGCCAACGATGTGGTCGGAGAACAGGACGTAGTCGTACCCCATCTCCTCGGCACCTTGAGTCCAATCGCGGATAGCGATCGGGTCGTTGCCGATCTCGGTCGTCGGGAACACGATACCTAGCTGCATGGCTCTCCCCCCCGCGCGTGCGCAGTCGATGTGGTGATGGGCGCATGCTATCGCTAACGGTGCGCCGCTGCTAACGACGCCCTGACGGCCTGACGGCGCGCCACTACGTGATCTGACCCCCGGCGGGCGCCCCTCTTGAGGGTCCAGGGCTGTGCCCTGGTCTGCTAGGCTTTCGGCATGATCCCGCTGCACGACCCAGACATGCAGCTGCACACGAAGCCGTACGTGATCTACGTGCTCGTCGCGATCAACGTGCTCGTCTATGTGTACGCGTTCTTCCTCTCGGAGATCGAGGGGTTCGTCTTCGTCTGGCGCTTCGGCCTGATCCCCGACGAGCTGACCGGCGGTACAGCCTTCGAGTCCATCCGCGTCGGGACCGCGCAGGGCGTCCGGCTAGTCGATGTCACATCGGTCGTACCCACGTGGATGACCGTCTTCACGTCGATGTTCCTGCACGGCGGGTTCATGCACGTCGCGGGCAACATGCTCTTCCTGTGGGTGTTCGGCGACAACGTCGAGAACCGCCTCGGCCGCACGCGCTTCATCGCTTTCTACCTGGGCGCCGGCGTCGCGGCGGCGCTCGCTCAGGTCTACGTCGACACCGATTCCCAGGTCCCGATGATCGGCGCGAGCGGCGCCGTCGCCGGGGTCCTCGGCGCCTACCTGGTCCTCTATCCGCGCAGCCGCATCAACACCCTGCTCATACTCGGTTGGTTCATCATGATCCGGCGCATCCCTGCGTTGTGGCTCATCGGCTTCTGGTCGGCTCTCCAGATCTTCGGCGGCCTCGGCTCGCTCGCATCGCCGGGGGGCGGAGGCGTCGCTTACTTCGCCCACCTTGGCGGCCTCGCAGCGGGCCTCGCGTTCGGCGGCTTCTCTCGCGCGCGCGCTGGCTGGCACCTCAGGCCACGCCAATTCCGGCCCCGAGGCTAGACGCACCGTCCCCTACAGGGGGACAGGACGAGGGTGAGGAGGCCTGGCTACCGGCGCGTCTGTTTACACGTCCAGCTGGTCGGTGGTGCCGTACTCGATGTCGGCCGCCGTCACGATCGACGCCTGGTCGTCGTCGAAGTCGTCGTCGGAGTCCGCCAGCTCGGTCTTGAGCGTCGTCAGCAGTCCGATGGCTACGTCGATGTACTCGGCGCTGAGCGGTACGGAAAGCGTCCGGCCGCCGGCTGATAGCTCGATGCCCGTCGTGGCCGGTGACGCGGCGACCGCCGTGCCGGTCCGCTCGCGGCCTGCTGGAACATTCTGTTCTGGAGCAGAATGTTCTGGTTTTTTCTCTAGCTTCATCCGGCCGAGCACGCGGACGGCGTCGGTCAGGTGCTTCTGGATGAGCGGCGCGCGGCGCACGATCTCGTCGCGCGAGGCCTTCGTGAGCTCTTCGAGGCCCACGAGCAGGCTCATGTCGTCGGGGACCTCGCCTTCGAAGCGGACGTAGAGCTGCCGGAGCAGCTCGACGCGCTGGAAGGCCTCTCCACGCGCTCCCTGGCCGTCCTCGGTGCTCGAGGGGTGGAGGACGCGCTGGGCGAGCGGGGTGATGCGGAGCTCTCCGCGGCCTTCGACGAAGCCGAAGTCCCGCAGGGCCGCGACCTTGGCGAACAGCGTGCCGCTGCCCTCGGCCATGCCCAGCTCCCAGGCGAGTCCCTTCACGCTCACGACGCCCTTGAACTTCGAGAGGATGCGCCCCGCGATCTCCACGGCGTCCCCGAAACGGATATCCGGATAGTTATAGGGTCCCAGCTTCGCCATTGCTCCCCCTCCAGCGGCCAGGATCAACCGTCGCGCCCCACGCCAGTGCTGCGCCGGTGCAGCAAATCTAGCTCCGGCGCAGCAGCTTGTCAAGCAACATTCTTAGTCTTTTGCTGCATATCTTAGGAGTTTAACCAGCAATAGCCCTGATTCTCCTAGGAACCCGCTGCTCCTGCTGCCTCCCGCCACCTCGCTCAACGTCTCGCTCAGCGCCTCGATGGCGCTCGCTGGTGGGTGCGCGGCCGAGACGGTCTCCGCGCGGTGCGCGCCAGCCTCCGGCGTGGACGGTGCGCGCGCTCAGGCGTAGCATGCGCCCGCCGTTCCGCACCAGGCTGGGTTGGCCCGCCCCTCGATCCGGCGCGGCCCTTGGCGGCCCGCGGTGGGATGCAGCTCCGTTCGTCCTTCGGCTCTTGGAGGGCGCACGGCGGGTTGCGGGCGAGCGAGGGGTCCGTGGTTCGAGAACCTCACCACGAACGGGGACAGGGGGCGCCGCGAACGGGGCTGGGGCGCCGCGAACGGGGCCAGGGGCTCCACGAGGCGCAGGTGGCAAGATGCACGAGCGCATCCCCCCGTTCGTCCTGAGGCTCTCGAAGGGCGCACGGCGGGTTGCGGGCGAGCGAGGGGTCCGTGGTTCGAGAACCTCACCACGAACGGGACTGGGACACCACGAACGGGGACAGGGGGCGCCGCGAACGGGGACAGGGGCTCCACGAACGGGACTGGGGCTCCACGAGGCGCAGGTGGCAAGATGCACGAGCGCACCCCCCGTTCGTCCTGAGGCTCTCGAAGGGCGAACGAAGGGTTGCCGGCGAGCGAGAGGGCGTGGTTCGAGAGCCTCACCACGAACGGGACTGGGACATTACGAGCGGGGCCAGGGGCTCCACGAGGCGCAGGTGACGAGATGCACGAGCGCATCCCCCGTTCGCCCTGAGGCTCTTGGAGGGCGCACGGCGGGTTGCCGGCGAGCGAGGGGGCGTGGTTCGAGAGCCTCACCACGAACGGGACTGGGGGGGCACGAACCGGAATGGGACATCACGAACGGGACGGGGGGAACCATCTAGTATCCGGTTCTGCGGCAACGGACAGCTGGACCGATGCTGCTGATACGCAAAAGGAGATTCACGCATGCTGAAGATAGGCGAGAAGGCACCTGAGTTCACGGCGGTGACGGACACCGGCGCCGAGATCAGCCTCAGCTCGCTCCGGGGCAAGAAGGTCGTGCTTTATTTCTACCCGCGCGACAACACGCCGGGGTGCACGACGGAGGCGTGCGACTTCCGCGACCGCGCGGAGGCGCTTGCGGCGAAGGACGCGGTCGTGCTGGGCGTGAGCACCGACACGGTGGCCTCGCACGAGAAGTTCAAGGCGAAGTACGACCTTCCCTTCACGCTGCTGGCCGACCCCGATAAGGAGCTGGTGAGCGCGTACGGCGTGTATCAGGAGAAGAAGCAGTACGGCCGGAGCTTCATGGG
Organism: Chloroflexota bacterium; assembly: GCA_022561455.1. Classification (GTDB taxonomy): domain Bacteria; phylum Chloroflexota; class Dehalococcoidia; order Lucifugimonadales; family Australimonadaceae; genus JADFRC01. The sequence continues at coordinate 29,195 of JADFRC010000012.1, forward strand.
CACCGTGCGGACCACGTTCGTCATCGACGAGGGCGGCACGATCACGAGCGTTTTCGAGAAGGTGAAGGTCAAGGACCACGCGGACGCGGTGCTTGCGTCTCTCTAGCGCCGGACGCGCGCTGCTCGCCGTCGCGGCCGCCGCAGCGCTGGCCGGGTGCGCCGCGCCGGGGCCCGAGCTCCTCGTCGGAGCCGCCTCGAGCCTGGAGCCGTCGCTTCGCGCCTTCGCGGACGCCTTCGAGGCCGAGGAGGGCGTGCGCGTGACGCTGCTGCCCGCGGCCTCGGGGATGATCGCGCGGCAGATCGAGGCGGGGGCGCCCATCGACGTCTTCGCGTCGGCCGACCCCGCC
>JADFRC010000111.1:0-5626 GCA_022561455.1 Chloroflexota bacterium
CCAGCGCGTAGCCGAGCAGGCCGAGCATCGCCGATGCCACCAGCCCCGGCACGACGAACCGCAGGTACACATCGCCCACCTGACGTTGGAGCCGCGCGAGCAGCGACGGCGTCGGCAGCCCCGATAGGGTGAGCTCGATCCGCTCGCCGGGCGCGATGTCCTCGCCTTCGAGGAGCCGGAGCAGCCGGCCGTCGAACTCGGCCGCGCCCAGGTCCTCGAGCCGTGGCGAGGCGGGCCGCGCGACGTCCACCGGTGCCACGAAGCGGAACGAGGCCGCGCCGAAGCGCATCGTGCGGCTCAGGTCCACGGCCGCGTCTTCGTAGTCCAGGCGGTACACGAACTCGAACTCGTGCGGCTCGCCACGCGTCGGCGGCACGGGCGTCGTCAGGGCGAAGCCGAGGTCCACCTCCAGGACCTCGCCGCCGACCAGGTCCGAGCGCACGTCGAGGTTGTACGCCCCCGACGGAAGTCCGAACCGCAAGAACCCCAGCATGGCCGGGCCCTCGGCGCCGAAGTCGGGCACGAGCGTGGTATCGCTGTCATTGCTGACGGCAACGCGTTCGAGCACCTCGACGATGCCGTCGTCGCCCAGCGCCCCGGTGACGAGCACCGTGTAGGTGTCGAACCGGAGCACGCTCGGGTCGTTCGTCGCGTCGAACACCGTCAGCGTGACGGGGTCCTCGAGCGTGTCGGCGCGGCGGCTCGCCGAGTAGCGCGCACCCTGGTACTCGACGCTCAGGAAGTACGTCCGTGCCGGCGCGCGGGCGGCGGTGAACGTGAACGTCCCGTCGGCCGCGGGACGGGTGCTGAGCTGGGCCAGCGGGCTCACGCCTTCGAGCACGTCCAGCGACACGAGGAGCGCGGTTGGGTCGAAGGCTTCGAGGTCTGCGCCGTGCTCGACGACGCCCGTGATGACGGCTTCGGCGGCGTCCTGCGCGATGGCCGCGCCGGGGACGCCCAGCGCGAATGCCCACGCGATGGCCGCGACGACGGCGGCCCGCCTCACGGCTCGCGCTCGCCGTCCCCGGCCAGGCGCATCTGCTCCTCGACGTCCTCGCCGATGGACAGAAGCGTCTGCTGCACCTGCCGCTGCTGGGCGAGCAGCTCGGCGGCCCGTAGGCGCGCTGCTTGGAGCTGCTCCGTGTACTCCTCCTGCGAGACCGTCTCCAAGAAGTACTCCTGCTGGAGCACGCGGATCTCTTCGTAGACGCGGTCACGGGCTTTCCGTAACCCCAGGGAAAGCTCTTCGGCCTGCTCGTTCGGGTCCACGGGGCGCCGCACGAGCAGGGGGTAGGCAAGCACGGCCACCGAGGCAGCGACCAGCAGCGTGACGACGAGCACGGTCACGGCGCGCCCTCGGCAAGCCGGGCGCCCGCTCGCTCGGGGAGCTCGACGTAGGCGACCGCTCGCTGGCGGGCCGGCCACAGCGCGATCACCGTCCCCAGGATGACGAAGGGGCCGGCGACCCAGATCCACCACACCATCGGGTTCACCAGCAGCCGGAACGCCGCGGTCTGCCCATCGGGCTGCACCTCGCTGAAGATGACGTACAGGTCGTCCACGGGCGTCGAGCGGATCGCCGCCCTGGTCGAGACCATCTGGAACGAGGGATAGACGCCGTTCCACGCGCGCATCGTGCCCAGCGGCTCGCCGTCGCGCGATATGCGCAGGACGGCCTCGCGCTCCGTCCGGTCCGCGAACGTCGACGTCTCGACGGCGGCGAACTCGACGGTGTAAACGCCGACGGTCGCGCTGTCACCCACGCGCATGAACACGTCGCGCGTGGTGCCGTAGAACGTCGATCCGATGATGCCGAAGGCGAGCATGACGATCGCGAGGTGCACGACGTACCCGCCGTAGCGCGGCCGGTTCGATGCGATGAGCGCGGCGAACGCGAGCGGGTACGCCGCCCCCGAGGCCCGGTGGCGGGCGATCGTCCCGCGCACCCACTCCCGCAGCACGGAGACCGCGACGAGCGTGCAGACGGCGGTCCCCACCAACACCGCGACGATGCGGACCTCGAAGACCACCGCGACCGCGGCGGTGATGGCGAGCGTGATCGCGACCGGCACGACGAGCGCGCGGCGCACCGTCGCCCACGTGGCGGTCCGCCACGGCAGCAGCGGCCCGACGCCCATCAGGAAGATCAGCGCCAGCATCATCGGGCCGTTGACCTGGTTGAAGAAGGGCTCGCCCACGGTGATCGTGCGGCCTGTCGTGAGCTCGGAGATCAGCGGGAAGACGACGCCCCACATCGTGGCGAAGGCGATGCCGAGCAGCAGCAGGTTGTTGACCAGGAACGCGGCCTCTCGCGAGAGCGTGGACTCCAGGGCGTGCGTGCTGCGCAGCACCGCCAGGCGGTAGAAGAAGAGGCCGAACGAAGCGAGCGTGGCGACGCCCAAGAACGTCAGGAAGACCCAGCCGAGCGTCGAAGCGCCGAACGAGTGGACCGACGGCACCGGCCCCCCGCGGTTGATGAAGATGCCGAAGGCGCCCAGCGAATAGGCGATGTTGATGAGCGCGATGTTCCACATCCGGAACATGCCGCGCCGCTTCTGCACCATGATGGAGTGGATGAAGGCCGTCAGTGCCAGCCACGGCATGAACGCGGCGTTCTCCACCGGGTCCCACGCCCAGTACCCGCCCCAGCCCAGGATCGTATAGGCCCACCACGCCCCGAGCAGCAGCCCCGTTCCGAGCAGCGCCCACGCGACGAGTCCCCAGACGCGGGCGCTGTCCACCCACTCGTCGTCGATGCGGCCCGACAAAAGCGTGCCCATGCCCAGCGCGAACGGCACCGTGATCGCGACGAGCCCGGTCATCAGCATCGGCGGGTGCACGAACATGCCGGGGTGCGTGAGCAAGGGGTTGATGCCGATGCCGTCGAACGGCGCCGCCACAAGCTCCACGAAGGGGTTGGCGAGCACGAGCAGCACGACCACGAAGAACGTCAGGATCAGCATCAGCACGCCGTTGGTATACGCGCGCAGCGTGCCCGCCCGGCTCGGCGTCATCACGATCGACAGCGAGGCCATGCTGCTGAGGGCGAAGGCGACGAAGAGCAGCGAGCCTTCGTTGCCGGCGTAGAACGCGACCCACGTGTAGATGCGCGGCATGGCGAGGTTGGAATGCTCCGCCACGTAGCGGATGCTGAAGTCGTTGCTCAGGAACGCCGTCACCAGCGCGAGGACCGCCACGCCGAGCGCGAGCGTCGCCATGTAGTTCGCCCGCCGCCCGCTCACGACGAGCGCCGCCTGCCGCCCGTTCGCGCCCACGAACGACGCGACGCAACCGTACGCCGCGAGCGCAAGCGCGACTGTTATCGTCGCCGTCCCTAGATCGGCCATGCCGCTCCTTCTTGCCCGATGGGTCTACGCGCTGGGGGACGCGGTCTATCCTCCGGGGGATGGGCCCCGGCCGCCCCCGCCGATCTCCTGGTCCACCATGTCTAGATACGGCGCGAGGTCGCCTGTGGCCTTGCTCCCGGCCGGCACAGCGCCCCCCACCCCGTCTTGGCCGGCCCCCCGGCGAAGCCCCCGGATGGCGAGCACCACTGCGGCGCCTCCCAGGACAAGCGCCAGGGGAGGGCCGAGCCAGACGAGCAGCGACAGGCCGCTCGTGGGTGGGGAGGCCAGCACCCCCTCGCCGAACGAGGCGACGAGCGAATCGAGGACCTGCTTCGGGCTCTCGCCCGCCAGCAGCCCGTCCCGTACGGCCGCTCGCATGGCCTTGGCGATCTGCGAATTCGACTGCGAGATCGTCTGGCCGGCGCACTGCGGGCACATGACGCTCTCATAGAGCGCCTGCGCCTGGACCTCGAGCTCCGGGGGCAGGGGCTCTTGCACCTGGGCGTGCGCCGGAGACGTGAGCAGCGCCACAAGCGCCACTGCGACTATACCGGGCAGCCACCAGCGGCTCTGGATCCTCTGAGGGTGCATGTGAGCCACTGCGATCACCGGCCTGGCGCCGGACGCGCCCGCCAACGCCTAGCCGGACGCATCTCGCAGCTCGAGGAGACGCAACGTCCGCTCAGGCTCGTCGAGGCCGTTGATCGCCTCGAGCGCCGCGCTTCTCTCTGCCGCCGTTGCCTCGATCAGCGCGACGAGAGCCCAGCGGTCCTCCTCGCTCAGGAGCCCCTCGAAGCGGGGCATGAATCCGAAGCCCCGCGAGATCGACGAGTACGCTTCGCCCGGCGTCAGCGCGCCGATGCGCTCGGAGCCGAATGCGGGTGGGCTGATGCCGATGTAGTCCTCGAACTTCTCACCGACCGTCCCGCCGCCTGCCGCGGTGAGCCCGTGGCACATGGAGCAGTTCTGACGGTAGAGCAGCGCGCCCCGCTCGAGCGTCTGTCGGTCGAGCGCGTACGGGCTCGTGAGGTCCGCCGATTCGGCCTTGCTCAGGGCCGGGATATACCCACCCGAGACGGGCACGGAGCCTTCCGGCGGGAGGAGGCGAGGCGGCTCCCCCGCCTTGTAGGACTGGTTGTAGTGCATCTCCTGGAAGATGTCGATGGGATAGGCGCCGGTGGACCGCGCCGGGTCGCCCGGCTTGCACGCGGCGAGCGTGACGGCCAGCAGCACGAATGCCGCCACCAGCGTCCCCTTCCTGCTCCACATGCGCTGCACCGTTCCTCCGCTCCTCGTCCCGCTACGACTCGTGCTTCACTTCTTCGGCGCCCGCGGCCTTCATCAGGCTCTCCGCCTGGGCGGCCTTGTCCTCCGGGCTGTCGACGATGATGCCGATGTACCCCTCGGTGATGCGCTCGTCGTAGAGGCCGAGGCTGCGCTTGGGCAGGCGCGACTCGAACAGCACGCCGAGGACCGTGGCGATGATGGCGCCGAGCATCGTGTTCTCGTACATGATGATCGTCATCGGCGGGATGGAGAGCAGCGGCTTCCCGCCGGTCACGAGCGGGTACGAGATCTGCGTGCCCGCGGTGAAGAGCAGGCCGATCGCGAACCCGATCAACGCCCCCACCAGCGGGAACATGTACAGCCGGTGGTGGGGCTCATGCTCGCCGAACGACCCCTCCGGGAACGGGCTCCCGGAGTAGATGTCGATGTCCTCCGGCGCGATGCCGCTCGCCTTGAGCTCGTTCATCGCATCAGCCACCTGTTGCGGCTCTTGGAACAGGCCGAGAAGTTTCCGGTTCGCCATCGCTAGTGCTCCTTTACCAACGCAGGCACTTCAACGTTGCCCACCTGGACGTGATCTATCAGTTTCTGGCCTTCCTTCACCTCCCACAGGGGGATGAGCGGGAAGAACTTGCTGAACAGCAGCAGGAGGAACGGTACCAGCGCCAGCGTCCCGACGACGATCATGATCTCGATGGGGCTTGGGCGGTACGTGCCGTAGTCGAACACCAGCGGGCCCTTCCGCACGAGGCCGGGCACGATGATGAGGAACCGCTCCGTCCACATGCCGACGTTGACGAGCAGGCTCGTCCAGAGCATCCACGTGAAGCTGCGGCGCACGCGCCTGAACAGCCAGAGCGGCACAGGAATGACGTAGGAGGTGGTGAGGAACATGAGGAACAGCCAGCCCCACGGCGCCTCGAACAGCCGCAGGTTCCACACCACCATCTCCTGCTCCTCCCGCGTCCACAGCGAGAACACGAGGTCCAGCC
>JADFRC010000111.1:5723-7069 GCA_022561455.1 Chloroflexota bacterium
ACTGGAATGACGTAGGAGGTGGTGAGGAACATGAGGAACAGCCAGCCCCACGGCGCCTCGAACAGCCGCAGGTTCCACACCACCATCTCCTGCTCCTCCCGCGTCCACAGCGAGAACACGAGGTCCAGCCAGAACAGGAAGAACCACCCGGTGGCGACGACGATGAGGAGGCGCGCCAAAGCATCGATGTGCTCCTCCCAGATGTAGTTCTCCAGGTGGTAGAGCTTCCGCATGATGACCATCAGCGTCACCACCGCCGAGACGCCCGAGTGCACCGCGCCGATGACGAAGTAGGGCGCGAAGACGGTGACGTGCCACGACGGCACCAGCGAGACGCCGAAATCCCACGACACGATGCTGTGCACGGAGACGAAGACGGGCAGGATGAGCGCCGAGAGCAGGATGCCCGCCATGCCCTGGAGCTTCCACTGGTGGGGGCTGCCGTGCCACCCGAGCGAGAGCACCGCGTACACCGGGTACCGCCACGTCCCCTTGCCGCGGTCGCGGATGACCGCGAGGTCCGGGATGAGCGCGGTGTAGACGAAGAGCGAGCTCGATATCAGATACGTGAAGATGGCGACCGGGTCCCAGATCAGCGGCGAGCGGATGTCCGGCCAGATGCCGCGGGACCAGTCGTACGGAAAGATCCAGTAGAAGATGCGCCAGGCCCGTCCGGCGTGGACCAGCGGCATCGTGAGCGCCGCCATCAGCGAGAAGACCGTCATGATCTCCGCCGCGCGCACCATTGGGCGGCGCCACTCCGCCTGGGAGAGGCGCAGGATCGCCGAGATCATCACGCCCGCGTGGCTGATGCCGACCCAGAACACGAAGTTGGTGATGAAGAAGCCCCAGAACACCGGCTGGCGCAACCCCGTGACACCCAACCCCTGGTTGAACATGAAGCCGACGGCGATGACGGCCATCCCAACGACCAGTCCGAGCAGGCCGACGAGCACGATCCACCACATCGGCGTCGTGAACACGACGTGCAGCAGCTCACGGTTGATCTGCGCGTCGCTTACTGTTCGGCGGTAGTACATGTCACTCCGTGGTCAAGCTTAGTGCGACTTGGCGATGACCCTGACTTGGCGGTTCAGGTATCGGCGGACCTTCGTCAGACGCAACCCCTCGCCGACCTCCCACATCGAGATGACGGGGACGATCTTGCTGACGAGCATGAAGAGCAGCACGCACCCTGCGATGGCGCCGATGCCGATCAGCACGTCCGCGGCCTCCGGCCACTGCCCCGGCGGGATCCCGTCGAGCGCATGCAGCGTCGGGTCCTCGATCGAGAACGCGGAGACGTACGTGCGCACCTCGTTGACGTAGCTGCCCACGAGGATGCC
>JADFRC010000112.1:0-5127 GCA_022561455.1 Chloroflexota bacterium
TCGGCCGTCAGCGTCGGTCCCCACGCGATGACGCTCATGCCGAAGGCCTGCGCGGTCGTTGCCGTCCGCGTGCCGATGCGTCCCATGCCCAGGATGCCGAGCGTCCGGCCCGCGAGCCCCGGGCCGATGCGCGTCTGCCACCGCCCGGCGCGCATCTCGCGGTCCTCGCGGTACAGGTTGCGCATCACGCCGATGATGAGCCCCCAGACGAGCTCCGGCGTCGACTCCGAGCCCCCGGTGGTCCCCGTGACGACGATGCCGAGGCGTGTCGCCGTCTCCACGTCCACGTGGGGGTGGCGGCCGCCCGTGCCGGAGAGCAGCTTGAGGTTGGGCAGGCGTTCGAGCAGCGGGCCTTGGAGCTGCGTCCGCTCGCGCATCATCTGGACGACGTCGAAGGGCGCGAGCATCTCGGCGAGCTCGTCGGGGCCGCTCACGTGAGTTGCGAAGAACGTGACCTCGGCGCCGGGGATCGAGTTCCAGTCGGCGAGCTCGCGCGCGGTGCTCTGGTAGTCGTCCAGTACGGCGATACGCACCATCGGTCCCTCCTCGGAGCTTGCTTCAGCGGCGTCGTAGCCAGGCAGCCCTTTCGACCATCCCCCCGTCCCCCTTCCTCGCCAGGAAGGGGGTGATAAAGCCAGATACGGGGGACACCCCCGTGCCCCCGGCAGAGGGGCTGAGCCCCTCTGCACACCCCTCGGGGACGCACGGGCCAGATGCAAGCGACCGCCGGTGAGAGATCCTTCGCTGCGCTCAGGATGACACGGCTGGATAACGGAGGGTCGATAGGCACCCGCAAGCGCTGTCATTCTGAGGAGTCCTTCCCGCCAGGGAAGGGCGACGTGAGAATCTCTCACGGTCGGGGCTGGCTTGCCCTCCATCCTAAAGTTCTTGAGGAGGGTCAGGGAACCCGTTCTTTCAAGAAGGGGTTCCCTGCTCTCACGCCGGCACTGCGGTCGCCGCCTCGTGCTGCTCGTCCGCGTGGTACGACGAGCGCACGAGCGGGCCCGCGGCCACGTGCTTGAAGCCCATCGCTCGTCCGGCGCGCTCCAGCTCCGCGAACTCGCGCGGGTGGTAGAAGCGGTCCATCGCCACGTGGGCGGGCGTGGGGCGCAGGTACTGGCCGACCGTCAGCAGCTCGACGCCCGCCTCCCGCAGGTCGGCCATCGTCTCCAGCACCTCGCCGGTCGTCTCGCCGAGCCCGACCATCATCCCGCTCTTGGTGGGTATCTGTGGCGCGTGTGCTCGTGAGCGCGCAAGCAGCTCCAGCGAGAGGTCGTAGTCGCCCTTGGCGCGGACGCTTCTGAAGACGCGCCGGACCGTCTCGATGTTGTGGTTGAGCACCGTGGGGCCGGCATCGAGCACCGTGTGCAGCGCGTCGCGGTCGCCCCGGAAGTCCGGGATGAGCACCTCCACCTTGCACTCCGGCGAGCGTTTCCGGATGCGCTCGATGCACTCGGCGAAGACCGACGCGCCGCCGTCGGGAAGGTCGTCGCGGTCGACCGAGGTGATGACGCAGTAGCGGAGGCCGAGGCGCTCGACCGTGCGGGCGAGGCGCGCTGGCTCGCCGGGGTCGAGCGCGGCCGGCTTGCCGCTCGTCACCGCGCAGTAGCGGCAGGCGCGCGTGCACACGTCGCCGAGGATCATGAACGTGGCGCTCTTGCGCTCCCAGCAGTCGCCGACGTTGGGGCAGCGCGCCTCCTCGCAGACCGTGTGCAGCTCGGCCGAGCGCAGCTCACGCCGGAGCTCCAGGAAGCCGGGGCCTCCCGGCATGCGCACGGTGAACCACTCGGGAAGGCGGCGCTGGACGCTCAAGATACCTCGCTTGCGAGGGGCGGGAAGGGTGGGGCCATCCTAGCAGGCCGCTCGGGCTAGCGGGCGGCTGCTTCCTCGGCGGGGTCGGGCATCATGACGTCGTCGACGAAGCAGTAGGCCCACGACTCGTCGGGCTCGATCGAGCGGATGAGCGCGTGGCCGCCCTCGCGGAAGTGCTTGGTCGCATGGGTGTTCGTGGAGTCGTCGCAGCAGCCGACCTTGCCGCAGACCATGCAGAGGCGCAGGTGCACCCAGCCGTCGCCGGTCTTGAGGCACTCCTCGCACCCCTCCGCCTCCGTGGTCAGCACCTGGACCATGTCCAGGTGGGAGCAGCGTGGCTCACCCCGGAGCCGTGCCGGGAGGAGCCGGGAGAGAAAGCTAGCGAGTCCCATCAGGCAACACCTCTCGCGGTCATCATAGCCGCGGCGATGGCCGCACGCACGCTCTCGACGCCGACGACCTCGATGCCCGGCACGCCCGCCGCGTCGGCGTTCCGCGCGGGGACGAGCGCCCGCGTGAACCCGTGGCGCGCTGCCTCTTCGAGCCGCCGCTCCACCTGCGGGACCCGCCGCACCTCGCCGTTCAGACCGACCTCCCCGATGGACACGGTCGTGGGGTCGAGCGGCGCGTCGTTGAAGCTCGATGCGATCGCCAGCGCGATGCCGAGGTCCGCCGCGGGCTCCGCGATCCGCAGCCCGCCCGGCACGTTGACCATGATGTCCTGCCCGGCGAGCGCGAGTCCCGCGCGACGGCCGAGCACCGCGGCGAGCATGACGAGACGGTTGGCGTCGATGCCATTGGCCGTCCGCCGCGGCGGCGTGAAGCCGGTGAGGCTCGTCAGCGCCTGCACCTCGCAGAGCAGCGGGCGCGTGCCCTCGATCGTGGCGACGATGGCGGAGCCGGGCACGTTCCCCGAGCGCTCGCCGATGAGCGCGGCCGAAGGGTCGGCGACCTCGGCGAGGCCGTCGCTCGCCATCTCGAGCAGCACGACCTCGTTCGTCGAGCCGAAGCGGTTCTTCGTGCAGCGCAGGACGCGGTAGCTGGAGAGCGCCTCGCCCTCCATGGCGAGCACGACGTCGACCATGTGCTCCAGCACCCGCGGTCCGGCGACGCCGCCGTCCTTGGTGACGTGGCCCGCGAGGAAGACCGGCGCGTCGGACGACTTCGCCCACCCGAGCAGGAGCTGCGCGCACTCGCGCACCTGCGCGACGCTGCCCGCGGTCGAGGGCGCCGCGTCGGTGGCCAACGTCTGGATGGAGTCGACGATCAGCAGCCCCGGCTGCGTCCGCTCGAGGACCGACAGCACGGCATCGACGCTGGTCTCGGCCACGAAGAGGACGCCGCTCGACTCGACGCCGAGGCGCTGCGCCCGGAGCCGGACCTGCGCCCCGGACTCCTCGCCGGAGACATAAAGCACGGTGCGCCCCGAGCGGGCGACCCCGGCCGCGACTTGGAGCAGCAGCGTCGACTTGCCGATGCCGGGGTCGCCCGCGAGCAGCAGGACGGACCCCGCGACGACGCCTCCGCCCAGCAGCCGGTCGATCTCGGGCATGCCGAGGGACAGACGGTGGTCGGCGGGCGCCGACTGCTCGCCGATCGGCGCCGGCTCGGGCGCGAGCGAGGGCGCGAGCGCTTGGCCCTGTGGGCGGACGGCACGCGGCGCACGTGTGGGCTCGGCGAACTCGACGTACGTCCCCCACGCGCCGCACGCCGCGCACCGGCCCTCCCACTTGGGGCTGGAGTGGCCGCAGTCCTGACAGAGGAACGAGATCTTGGTCTTGGAGGCCTTCGGAGCTTTGTGTTGGATAGCCACGAGCGCATCCTGCCGAAAGTGGGTGCGATGGCGCAAGTGGCGGCGGACGCAGCCCGGCCCAGTCATGCAGACCCAGAAGGGGCGCACTGCGGTGCGCCCCTTCTGATGACCTCGGTTGGATGCGGGGAGTTAGGCGGCGGGGGCCGGCTCCCGCGTGCCGATGATGAGCTCTTCGGCGTCCTCGTCCGGGCTGGCGTCGACGGTGATCGTATCGCCCGGCTTGAACTTCGCGCCCAGCACGTCGTCCGACAGCGGGTCTTCGATCTTCTGCTCGATGATGCGGCGCAGCGGGCGCGCACCGTAATCGGGGTCGTAGCCTTTCTCGGCCAGCCAGCGCTTGGCGGCGTCGGTCACCTCGAGGCTGAGCCCCTTCTCCAGCAGCGGCTTGCGGATGTCGTTCAGCATCAGGTCCACGATGCTCACGATGTGGTCCTTGGTCAGCCCGTGGAAGACGATGGACCCGTCGATGCGGTTGAGGAACTCGGGGCGGAAGAACTTCTTGACCTCCGCCTCGACCTTCTCCTTCATCTTCCCGTAGGCGTTCTCCTCGAGCTTCTTCTGGTCCGTCTGGACGGAGAAGCCCAGGTTGGAGTCGCGTCTGATGAGGTCGGAGCCGATGTTGCTCGTCATCACCACGATGGTGTTGCGGAAGTCCACCTTCCGGCCCTTGGCGTCGGTCAGGTGACCGTCGTCGAAGATCTGGAGGAGGATGTTGAACACATCAGGGTGCGCCTTTTCGATCTCGTCGAACAGGATGCACGTGTAGCCCCGGCGCCGGACGGCGTCGGTCAGCTGCCCGCCCTCGTCGTAGCCGACGTAGCCGGGCGGTGCGCCGACCAGCCTCGCGACGGTGTGGCGCTCCATGAACTCGGACATATCGAGGCGGATCATCGCCTCGTCGGAGCCGAACATGAACTCGGCCAGCGCGCGGACGAGCTCCGTCTTGCCCACGCCCGTCGGGCCCAGGAACAGGAAGCTGCCGATGGGCCGGCGTGGGTCCTTGAGCCCGGCCCGGGCGCGGCGGACCGCCTTGGAGATGCTGACGATGGCCTCTTCCTGGCCGATGATGCGGTGGTGGAGGTGCTCCTCCATGTGCAGGAGGCGCTCCGTCTCCTCGGTCGCCAGCCGCGTGACGGGGATGCCCGTCCACATGCTGACGACCTCCGCGATCTCCTCGGCGTTGACGACCGGCTGCTCGCTCGCGTTGGATGTCTCCCACTCGCTCTGGAGCTGTTGCAGCTTGTCGGCCAGCTTGAGCTCGCGGTCGCGGAGCTCGGCGGCGTACTCGTACTGCTGCTGAGAGATCGCCTCGTCCTTCTCGCGGCGGACGGTCTCCAGCACCTTCTGCGACTCCTTGAGGGACAGCGGCGTCCCGCTCGTCCGGATGCGGACGCGCGAGCCGGCCTCGTCCATCAAGTCGATGGCCTTGTCCGGGAGGTAGCGGTCGGCGATGAAGCGCGCCGCCAGCGTGGCGGCCGCCTGGAGCGCCTCGTCCTCGATGG
>JADFRC010000112.1:5226-7045 GCA_022561455.1 Chloroflexota bacterium
GCTCGTCCGGATGCGGACGCGCGAGCCGGCCTCGTCCATCAAGTCGATGGCCTTGTCCGGGAGGTAGCGGTCGGCGATGAAGCGCGCCGCCAGCGTCGCGGCCGCCTGGAGCGCCTCGTCCTCGATGGTGACTTTGTGGTGCTCCTCGTAGCGGCCCTTGATGCCGCGGAGGATATCGACCGTCTCCTCGGTGGACGGCTCTTCCACGTGGACGGGCTGGAAACGGCGTTCGAGCGCGGGGTCGCGCTCGACGTACTTGCGGTAGTCGTCGAGCGTCGTCGCGCCGATGCACTGAAGCTCGCCGCGGGCGAGCGACGGCTTGAGTATGTTGGCCGCGTCCACGGCACCCTCGGCGGCGCCGGCACCCACCATGGTGTGCATCTCGTCGATGAACAGGATGCAGTTGCCGGCGGCCTTGATCTCCTCGATGACCTTCTTGAGGCGCTCTTCGAACTCGCCGCGGTACTTGGTGCCCGCGACGAGCGCGCCCATGTCCAGCGTGACGACGCGGCGGTTCGCGAGGTTCTGCGGCACGTCGCCGGACGCGACCTGCTGCGCCAGCGCCTCCACGATGGCCGTCTTGCCGACGCCGGGCGGGCCGATCAGCACCGGGTTGTTCTTCGTGCGGCGGCTCAGGATCTGGATGACCCGCGCGATCTCCTTGCTGCGCCCGATGACCGGGTCCAGCTTGCCGGCGCGGGCCGCGGCCGTGAGGTCGATCCCGAGCTGGTCGAGGGTCGGCGTCCGCGTGCCTCCACGGCTCTGGCCGTGGCCCTGCGAGACGCTCTGGTTGAGGATCCGCGTGGTCTCCGCGCGCACCTTGTCGAGCGACACGCCCAGGCTCTCGAGCACGCCGGCGGCGACGCCCTCTCCCTCGCGCATGATGCCGATGAGGAGGTGCTCGGTGCCGATGTAGTGGTGGCTGAGGCGGCGGGCCTCGTCCACCGCGAGCTCGATGACCTTCTTGGCGCGCGGGGTCAGCCCGATGTCGCCGGGCGACGGGCGCTCGCCGCGTCCGATGATGAACTCGACGGCCGAGCGGACCTTGGACAGCTCGACGCTCAGGCTGGAGAGCACGCGGGCCGCGACCCCATCCGTCTCGCGGACGAGACCGAGGAGGATGTGCTCGGTCCCGATGTAGTTGTGGTTGAAGCGCTGCGCTTCCTCTTGGGCAAGCGAGAGCACTCTGCGGGCGCGTTCTGAGAACTTCTCGAATCTGCTGGCCATCGGTTCAGATCTCCACGGTCCGTCTATGCCGGCTGGGTCACGGGCTGAGGCCGTCTTGGTCTTCTTGCTCGTACCCCGGGTCGATGTACTCCCTCGGTCCCTCGTCCTCGGCCTGCTTCAGACTCAGGCCCAGGCGGTGCCGCTCCGGGTCGATGTTGACGACGCGTAAAGTCATTGTATCGCCAACCGCGACGACTTCCTTGGGATGTTGGATGTGCCTTTCGGTCAACTCCGATATGTGGATCAGTCCCTCAATCGTATCATCGATCCGCGCGAACGCGCCGAAGTCGGTCAGTTTAGTGATGGTCCCGCTCACGAGCTGGTTGAGCTTGAACCTCTCCGCCGCCTCGTCCCACGGCGTTGGCGTCAACCGCCGCAGGCTCAGCGCGATCCGTCGTGCCTCCTTGTCCACGCGCAGTACGTAGACCTGGACCTCGTCCCCCACGTGCACCGCGTCCTCCACCGATGCGACGGGGGTCCATGACAGCTCGGAGATGTGGATCAGCCCGTCGGCACCTCCGAGGTCGACGAACGCTCCGAAGCTCGAAACGCCCGTCACTTTGCCGCTGCGGACCTCGCCCTCCTTGAGCTC
>JADFRC010000113.1 GCA_022561455.1 Chloroflexota bacterium
CACGGCTCAAGATCGTGGAAGTGGTCCGGCACCCGGTGTATATGGCGACCCATTGGCACACCTACTTTGGCCGTTTCGACTCTCCCCGGGAATTCACCGTCTCGTTCGACCATCGAGGCACGAAGGTTCCCTGGTTCGCCGCCGATTGGGCCGACGAATTCGTCGAGTCGAGCCTGATGGACCGCTCGATCCTTTCGATCGTCAAGCTGTACGAATGGCTGGATGAGGCGGTCCGTGAGGCGAGAGTCAGAGAGCGAAGCGTCCTCGTGCTCAGCTTCGAGTCGTTGCTCATGGACACGGATCGCTCCATGGAGGCGCTCGCCTCGTTCCTCGGCCGGTCGCACCACCGTCAGTTACGCGCGATCCTCCGCCGCCAGAAGATCCCGCGCGAGACGATCGCGCAAGGGAGGGGGCACGCCGTGTATGGCTGGCGGAAGGGCACTTCAGAGCCCGAAGCGGCGGTCTATGAGCGAAACATGGCTACCGTCCGAGCTGAAGCCTCAGACAGCGCGATGGCCATATTCATCGACGCGATCGCTCGTTACAACCGCCGCTACCCTAGCGCATTGGCAACCTACGGCTAGCCGTGGAGCGACCTACCATCTTGGTAGTCTATCCGTACAAGTTCACGGAGAGCTACTATCGGAAGTTCGAGATAGAAGCCTTATTGGAAAGGAACGCCAACGTTGTCGTATGGGATACTGGTTACTGGGTCCACCGGAGATTCATGCGGGCGCTATCAGCTGCTAGCTCCAAGCGCAGTTGCGTCACGCGCATCGGCAGTCTTGCCGACTTGCTCCGCGCCGCGCGGCGACCGGAGCTGAAGAAGCGAGCCGAGGTGGTTGCATTTCCGGTTTCACGCCCGTCGAATCTTCGAGAGTTGATCTGCCTGCTCGTCATCAAGTGGCGAGCCGGCACACGCGTCGAGTTCTTGAACGGCGGCATCCCTCTGGCGGCCACAGAACCGCAACGGAGACGGACAACGGCGTTCCGAAAGCTTGCGACTCTGGTCAGAGTACTGCGCGAGCGAGGACTAGCAGGCGTTGCCCAGCTCGCTGAGAAAAGTGTGACCCAGATCCTGTCGGCCTGGCTCTCGGTCCGCCCAACACATCGATTGATGGGCGGGAGGTCGCTGGAGAAGCTATACCGGAAGGATTCTGAAAGCAACGGCATCGCGGTCGTCTCCGGCTCGGCGTGGGACCTGAGCAACTCCCTCGCATTCCCCGGCGGGGAGGTGCCGGAGGAGATCGGAGGCCGCTACGCCGTCCTGTTGGATGGCGCAGGCCCCGCCGGCGCGTCAGACGTGGAATTGCGAGGCGACGAGCAGGTGCTCACCACCGAGCGTTGGTATCCCGCGCTGGTCGAGCGCTTCGATCAATGGGAGCGTGAGCTAGGGATCCGTTTCGTGGTGGCCGGCCATCCGAAAGGTGCACTCGGAGAGCACCCGGCGGCATTCGGCGGCCGGCGGGTCTACTACGGCCGGACCGAAGAGTTGGTCAAGCACTCCGAATTCGTCATCATGCGATTCAGCACCGCCGCCAGCTACGCCGTTATCTACAACAAGCCGATCGTCTGCATCTACAACGAGCAGATGCGGGCCGACCCCAGGACGTTCCGCTATCTAGTGGAAGCTAGCAAGACACTCGGTGTGACACCGATCAACGTGGACGACCCTCCGCCATCCATCGCGCGATACCTCACCGTGAACGAGGACCTGTACCGTCGATACAGAGAGGAGTATCTGACTACCGTCGTGGACCCCAAGCCGAACTATCGGGTCATTCTCGAAGACATCATGGGCCAGGGATCAAGCGAGAGCGATCGATGGCGCGAGTGATCGTCGTGATACCAGCCCGCATGGGATCGACGCGTTTCCCCGGCAAGCCCTTGGCGCCGTTGCTCGGCCGCCCCATGATCGAGCACGTCTACCACCGGTCGGCCGCTTGCCGGGACGTGGAAGAGGTGATCGTCGCGACCTGCGACGAGGAGATCCGGTTGGCGGTGGAGGGTTTCGGAGGGCGTGTCGTGATGACGTCGCCGGCCCACGAGCGCGCGAGCGATCGGGTCGCCGAGGCCGCGGTGCACGAGCAGGCCGACATCGTCGTCATGGTCCAAGGCGATGAGCCGATGGTCCGTCCGGAGATGATCAGCGATGCGGTCGCGCCGATGCTGGCGGAACCTGGGCTGGCGTGCGTGAACCTCGCCGCTCCGATCCGGACGCGCGAGGAGCTCGTTGACCACAACACGATCAAGGTCGTGACGGCTCGCAACGGGGATGCGCTCTTCTTCTCACGCGAGCCCATACCGACTATCGGGAGTGGGACGTTCGAAGATGGGCAGTGGTTCAAGCAGGTCTGCGTGATGCCGTTCCGCCGCGAGGCGCTGGAGCGCTTCGCCGCGCTTCCACCCACCCGGCTTGAGGTGGCTGAGTCCATCGACATGCTCCGGTTCCTCGAGCACGGAGTGCCGGTGCGGATGGTGCCAACCGGCGTCGACACGCACTCCGTCGACACCCCAGCCGACCTGGCGCTGGTCGAGGACCTCATGCGCGACGACCCACTGCTTGCCGCCTATCCCGCGGCCGCGGAGCGTTCGAGCTCGTGAGCCGCTGGCGTGTGCTGATCACGGCGCCCTATGCGATGCCGGTGCTCGACCGGTACCGCGCTGAGCTTGAGCCCCACGACATCGAGGTGGTCGCGGCCACGGTCCACGAGCGCCTGTCCGAGGAGGAGCTGCTCCCGCTCGTGGCGGACGTGGACGGGGTGATCTGCGGAGACGACCAGTTCTCCGAGCGCGTCCTGAGCGCCGCCCCGCGGCTGCGCGTCCTCTCCAAATGGGGCACGGGCATCGACTCCATCGATCGGGAGGCGGCGGCGCGGCGCGGGATACGGGTCTGCAACACGCCGAACGCCTTCTCCGAGCCCGTGGCGGACACGGTGTACGCATACATGCTGAGCTTCGCCCGCCACGTCGCCTCCTCGGACCGGGAGATGAAGGCGGGACAGTGGCGCAAGGCCCAGCTCGTCTCCCTGGGCGAGTGCGTCCTGGGCGTCGTGGGCGTCGGCGACTGTGGGAAGGCGGTCGTGCGCCGGGCCGGCGGGTTCGGCCTCACGGTCCTCGGCACCGACCCCGTGGAGCCGCCCGCGGACTTCGTCCAGACCACCGGCATCGAGATGGTGCCGCTCGACGAGCTGCTGCGGCGCGCGGACTTCGTGACGCTCCACACCGACCTGAACCCCACCTCCCGCCACCTGATCGGCCGCGAGCAGCTCCGGCTCATGAAGCCCACCGCATACCTCATCAATACCTCCCGCGGTCCGGTCGTCGATCAGGGGGCGCTGGTCCAGGCCCTGCAAGCGGCGGTCATCGCCGGAGCGGCCCTCGATGTGTTCGAGGACGAGCCGCTGCCGGCCGGCAGTCCCCTGCTGAGCATGGACAACGTGCTCCTCTCGCCCCACACCGCCAACAGCAGCCCCGCCGCCGCGGAGCGAGTGCACGAGCATACGATCGCCAATCTGCTGCACGCCCTCGAAGACGGCGTGCCGTCGGCCGGTAACGCATGACGGAGACGTTGACCGTGCCCGAGACCTCCATCGTCATCCGCGCCTTCAACGAGGAGAAACACCTCGGCAAGCTGCTGGAGTCCATCCGCGCGCAGCGCTACCAGGACGTGGAGATCATCCTGGTCGATTCGGGTTCGACAGACCTGACGCGGCAGATCGCCGAGGCGCACTGCGACCGTGTCATCCAGATAGCGAGCAGGGATTTCACCTACGGCTATTCGCTCAACATCGGCTGCCGGGCGAGCCGGGGCGAATACATCGTCATCGTCTCCGCTCATACGGCACCCGTGCACAACGAGTGGCTGGGGAACCTGGTGGCGAACTTCGCGGACAAGGAAGTCGCGATGGTCTGCGGGCGACAGCTGGGGGCACCTGAGTCGAAGCTCGGCGAGGTCTCGGACCTCGCCCGGACGTTCGGAGACGAGCGCCTGGTGCTCCAACCACCGGTCAATTTCGCCAACAACGCCAATTCGGCCGTCCGGCGTGACCTGTGGGAGGCGCATCCCTTCGACGAGACGCTCCCCGGCCTGGAAGACGTCGCATGGGCGAAACACTGGATGGACGCGGGCTACCAGGTCGTCTACGACCCAACGGCGCCCGTCTACCACATCCACGAAGAGTCGTGGCGGCAGGTCAAGCTCCGGTACTATCGAGAAGCGATGGCCGCGCGCCACATGGGCATCAAGGGCCGGGGAGACATCCCCGGCGAGCTGCTCCGCGAGTGGTGGCGTCTCGTGGCGGACCTCGCGCGCGTTGCCGTCGCGCCGAGCCTCTGGCCGCGCGCCAGCGAGGTCGTCCGGTTCCGGGCCAACAAGTCCATCGGGACCGCGGCAGGCCTGTGGCGCGACGAGCCGCAGCCGAACCCGGAGCTGCGCGAGGAGATGATGTTCAACCGGCGCGGGCGTGCCGTCGTCATCGATGGCCCCCGCCGAGCGACGCTACGGCAGGTGGAGGTGCCGGCCGTCAAGCCGGGGGATGTGCTCATCAAGGTTGCCTACGTCGGGCTGTGCGCCACCGACCTGGAGATCTACAACGGGAGCTTGGGCTACTACAGGGATGGCCGTGCGAAGTACCCGATCATCCCCGGTCACGAATTCTCGGGCCAGGTGACGGCCGTCGGCAGCCAGGTCCAGCACATCGCAGAGGGAGACCACGTGGTCGTCGAGACGGTCCAGGGCTGCGGCGACTGTGACCGGTGCATGGCTGGGAACCGGGCAGGGTGCGCGTTCCGCACGGAAGTGGGCGTGTTCGGGCTGAGTGGCGCGTACGCGGACTACACGGTCGTGCCGGGCGCCTACGTGCACCGTCTGCCGCCGGGGTTGGATTTCCGCCTGGGCGCGCTGTGCGAGCCGCTGTCCGTCGTGCTGAAGGGGTTGCGGCGCCTCGGCGCGGCGCTCGCGGACCAGCGGCCGGTCGCGGTCGTGGGCGCTGGGCCCATCGGCCACCTGAGCACGCGCGTGCTTCGAGGCCGCGGGCACGCCGTGACGGTGTTCGATCGGGATGAGAAGCGGCTGAGCTATCTCTCGGACGTCACCGCGGACCTTCGCGCCGACCTTGACGGGCTCGATGCTTTCAGCGTCGTCGTCGAGGCCACCGGCAACGGCGAAGCGCTCGATGCCGTGCTCCATGGGTCCGCTCCGGGGGCGACGATCCTCCTGCTCGGCCTGCCGTACGCCAAGAGCAGATCGGACATGGAGCAGGTGGTGGCGAACGACAAGACCATCGTCGGCTCCATCGGGGCCGGGCCGGATGACCTGGAAGAGGCGATCAGCCTCGCCGGCCGCCTCAAGCTCGACAGATTCTTGGGGACCACCTACCCGCTGGAGTCCTTCAAACAGGCGTGGGACGCCGTTCGACGGCGGACCCACCTGAAGGTCCTGCTAGAGATCGATCCGTTGCTGGCCCGCATGGCGGTAGAGCGCGGTTCGGAGATCGCCATGAGACCGCGCGCCGATTGAGTAAGACACTCCCAGTGTCGCCCAGGATGGAGCTACCATGCGCCAGGCTGGGACCCATTGCCGATGGCCTACAGGAGGTGGTTCTTGGGACTTGAATCAGAATGGCGACAGGCGTGGCAGGAGCAGGGCCACGCCGTCGAATTCGACCCGCCGGACCACTACGTCTGGTGGCGGCGATCCTACGAGAACTTCAACGAGTTTCGTCTGTTCGAGCAACACTGGCGGAACCTAACCGGTCGCTCTTTTATCGACATCGGGTGCGCGACCGGCGACCTGTACCGGTGGCTGCAAGACCGTCACTCCGAGTTCCATTACCACGGATATGACATCTCGGCGTCCGCGATTGAACGGGCGAGGAAGAAGTATCCAGAGGGTGCGTTCGACGTGATTGAAGCCGATCTGTCTGACTTGGAATCGCGGGAACCGCCCACAGTGCTTTGGGCGCGTGACGTCGTCCATCATCAAGTCGACCCGCTGAAATACCTGAGCCGACTCCTCCGGGTCCCGAGTGAGGCCGTGGTGCTCCGCCTCCGCACTCGTGACGTTGGGGATACGGTTGCGGACCCCGAATTGTCGTGTCAGTGGGCCTACGGCCACTGGGTCCCGTTTATCGTAAGCAACTTCGACGAGCTCGTCGAGACCATCTACGATATAGCTCCAGCGGCAAAGATATCGGCTGTTAAGAGTTACGCCCCACTTGGCGGTTCCCTGGGCCGTTTCCTGCCGAAGGAGTGCTACTACCCCGAGACTGGTACGGCCGAAACTGCCATGTACATCTCCTTGACTGCCGGTGCGCCCAATGACCGACGGCTTGAGGTGAGCGCACGCGAAGATTCCCCGTTGCCGCCCCCCGTGTGGATGCGAGGACTCAGACTGCTTACGCGCCGGATAGCCAGAGGCCGAGGCTGACCTCGGATTGTAGACCTCATTGTTCCCGAGCCAGTCGAGCAACGCGTTCGCCGGTGTCGACGCCAGCGCGGCAGGGACCTCCGGCACTGAATGTTGGAATCGTACGCTGCAACCGCACCGTAGAGCGTGCGTCCCCGACGTTAACCCTGGTGCCAGTTGGAACACGCTGCAGAGATGAAGCGCCACTACTGCCGCGGTGCCTCACGTATCCCTGAACTGCAATGAAACCGCCTTTGGAAACGCAACTGGCCGTCTGGGACACCAGCGGAGAGCCGACGATCGACGCGGGGACCGTCTACCGCTGGAGTGGCCGCGACGACGACGGTCCAACGCACTCAGTCCTGTCCTACGTCGAGCAACACGGCGAGCGGCTGCGGCGGAAGTACCTGGCCTGGGTGCACGACGTGGGCGAGGCCAAGATCGCGGGGAAGCGTCTGATCGACCACCTCGCCCTCGGAGACGGCTTGAGCTACTGGTGGCTCACGAGCATCGTCGAGAAGAGCCCG
>JADFRC010000114.1 GCA_022561455.1 Chloroflexota bacterium
CTGTGCCTAGACTGATACTGCTGCAACGTGTTCCCCTGCTGGGGAGGGAGCGAACAGTGACGAACTCCTTGCTCGGGCGCCTCCGCGCGCTCACCACCGCAAGCCCGTACCGCGCGGCGCTGATCGCCGCCGCGATCACATTGGCTCTGGCTGCGGCTGCCTGTTCCGGCGGCGACGCCACGGCCACTCCCAGGTCCGTGCCGCCGCTGTCGACGGCCACCGCGCCACCGCCGCAGCCGCCGCCCACGTCCACGCCCACGCCCATGCCCACGCCGACCGAGGCTGCGGCCCTGACGCCCGGCGAGGACGAGCGTCTCTTCATTGAGATCGCCGAGCCCGCGGACGAGAGCGTCGTGAGCACGGACACCGTCGCGGTACGCGGCTCGACCACGGCGGACGCGGTGGTCAGCGTGAACGGCGCGGTCGTCGAGGTCGACGCCCAGGGCTCCTTCGAGGCCATCGTGACCTTGGAGGAGGGCCCCAACCTCATCGAGGTGGTGGCCAGCGACCTGACCGGCGCCGGTGAGTCCATCGACATCGTCGTGGTCTATATCCCCTAACCGCTACGCACGTAGGAGGAGAACGGTGAACCGGCGCACGCTCCCCGTGATACTGCTGACGCTGACCGCACTGCTGCTGGCGGGCACGATGAGTGCCGCCGCCGCGCCCCCGGCCCAGGACGCCGGTGCGAGGAGAGCCGTGTTCGGCGAGGTCGTCGCCAACGACTCCGGCGTGCTCACCGTCCGCACCAAGGACGGCGACGTCACGGTCACGGTGACCGGCGAGACCGCCGTGCGCGGCCGCGGCGGGGACGAGGAAGGCGCCGGTGAGATCGCCGTTGGAGACCGCGTTGCGATCGTGAGCGTCGAGGGGACCGCCCGGAGCGTCCTGGTCACCTCCGCGCAGCGCAAAGAGCGTGCGCGCGTCGTCCACCTCAGCGGGGTCGTCTCCGAGATCACCGAGGACGGCGCCATCTTCGTGAGCGAGGACGGCACCGAGCGCAAGGTCGCCTTCGGGCTCAACGCCGCGCCGCCGGAGCCCGGCACCGTGGTCACGCTCACCGGCCGGATCGATGCCGGCAGCGGCACGCTCCAGGTCCGCTCGGTCCACCCCCTGCGCAAGACGATCGAGCGCTTGAACGGCCACATCGACGAGCTGGACCAAGGCTCGGGCGACCGCTCAGGCCGGCTGCTGCGGCTCAAGCGGGTCCAGGAGCTGCTCGAGCGGAACGCCGGGCGGCAGGTCCAGCTGCTCACGCGCGTCGCCGAGAAGCTGCCGGAGGCCGCCCAGGCGGGCCTGGCCCGCGCCATCGAGGGCCTCGAAGAGGCCAACCGAGGCGTCGCGCGAGCGTTCGAGCGAGCGCTGAAGCTCGCTGGCGAGGCGGAGTGGGAGCGCCGCAACGTGGACGACCTCCGCCCGAGCCGCCTGCCTCAGGAGGCGAAGCCGACCTTCGAGGACGTGGCGGCGGTTCTGGGCATCACCACCGAGGAGCTCTCCGCGCTGCTGATCGAGCCCCTCCAGCCCATCATCGAGTTTCTGGGGATGAAGCCCAGCGAGCTGCATGACGGTATCGTGGCGCGGGTCGAGGAGCGCCTCAAGAACGTTATCGAACGCAGAGATCTGACCATCTCGTTGAACGTGATCGAACGCAGGGATCTGACCATCTCGATGGAGTTGATCCTCGACCAGGTCCGGGATGGGATCGCCGCCCGCATCCGGTCGCTCTTCCACGATTCGCCGATCCACGACGAGCTGCCGTTCACGGTCGAGGACTTGGCCACGGTGTTCGGCTTCGGACCGGAAGGGACGTTCGCGGCAGGGACGTTCGCCCGCCTGCGGGAGGGCGCGACGCCCTTCGAGCTCGCGGAAGAGCGCGGTATCTCCCGCGACGAGCTGATCGAGAAGCTGCGCGCCCTCACCGAGGAACGGGCACGTTCTCTCGTCGAGGAAGGGGCGCTCGCTCGGGAGGACCTGGACCGCTCCATGGC
Organism: Chloroflexota bacterium; assembly: GCA_022561455.1. Taxonomy (GTDB): domain Bacteria; phylum Chloroflexota; class Dehalococcoidia; order Lucifugimonadales; family Australimonadaceae; genus JADFRC01. Next base: position 1,989 of record JADFRC010000114.1, read on the forward strand.
GCGGTTCGCGGAGGACCTCCGGGAGCGCTTGTCGGAGTCGAAGGTGCGCCGCGCACCGGACCGCGACGAGGACGAGGCGAGCAAGAAGGAGCGCGAGCGCGAGGAGGACGCCCGCAAGGTGCCGTTCGACCTCAAGGTGCTCGCCGAGCTCTTCGGCACGGACCCGGAGTCGGTCCGCAAGCTGCTGGTCGATGGCAGGACGCTCGCTGAGGTCGCCGCGCAGCACGGCGCCACGGTCGAGGCCATGGCCGACCGGCTGCTGGCGGAGATGAAGCGCAAGCTGCGCCGCCAGATCGAGAACGGCGACATCACCGACGGAGAGGCCACCCAGCTGCTCGACCGCGCTCGGAGCAGCTACATCGAGCGCCTCCGCGCCTTCCGCGTGAAGGACCGCGGGGGGCCGACGACGGGGCAGGCGACAGGCATCCGCGTCCACCGCCCCTACGCGGGCGTGGCGCTCACCGTTGATGAGATAGCCGATGCGATCGGCGTCTCCGCGGACGAGCTCCGGGCGCTCACCGCGGAGCGTGGCGGCGTCGCCAAGCTCCTCGAGGCGCGCGGCGTGAGCGCCGAGGACGTCGTGGCCAAGCTCCTGCGCCTCGTCGAGCCGCGCCTGGACACGCGCGCGGACGCCGGCGAGCGGGCTGGCAAGCAGCTCTCCGACCTCAAGCGCCGGCTGTTGGAGGACCTGGGCGGCGGCACGCGCCGCGTCGAGCCCGCGCGCCGGGCCGTCGACGTGGCCGCACCCACCGCGGCTCTGGGCTTCATACCGTTCGACGTCCAGACCGTCGCCCGCGTGCTCGGGATCGCACCCCAGCGGCTCCGCGAGCTCCTGCGCGAGCGGACCGTCGCCGAGATCGCCGAGCGCGCGGGCGTCCCGCTGCGCTCCATCCTCGACGCGCTCATGGCACCGCTGGAGAAGCGTGTGCAGGCTGCCGCGGCCGAGGGCACGCCCACCGAGCGGCTGCGCGAGAAGATCGCCGCCGCGCGCGAGGACCTCCTCCAGGCGCTGCGGCGGTTCAAGCTACCGGAGCGCGACGTGCGCCCGCGGCTCACGGACGAGGCTCCCCCACGGCTCACGGACGTCACCGTACGCCCACGGCCCACCACGCCGCCGACCGCCACTCCGGCGCCCGCCGACACCGCGGTCCGCGTCAGCATCGCCGCCGGCGTGGCGAGCGCCTGCGGCCTCACTACCCGCGACTGGGACGTCAGCCTGGCCGCCGAGTGGAAGACGCTGCGCACCGCGCTCATCAAATGCCAGAACGACCTGCTCGCCTCGCTCCGGGACGGCCTCGCGGACGTGAACAAGCGTGCCGCCGCGGTCCGCGCCGAGGCACTCGACGCCACGGGGCGTGAGTCGGACGCGCCCAGCCTGAGCGAGATCGACGAGGGTCGAGTGGCGGACGAGGTCCCCGGTGACCTGATCGATGCGCTGGACGACGCCCTCGGCAGCCACAGCGCGGTCGTCGATGTGCCCGTCACGACCGACGACGAGGCGCGGGCGGACCGGCTGCTCGGGCGGTTCGAGGCGCTGAGCGCGAGGATTGCGACGCTCGAGACGCGGCTGAGCGCGCTCCGCGACGACGCGCAGCTCACGGACATCGGTCTCCAGAACGCGATCCAGCAGCAGTCGCGGACGCTTCAGACGCTCTCGAACATCTTGAAGGCGACGCACGACAGCGCCATGAACGCGATGAGGAACACCCGCGCGTAGCCGCTAGCGCTTGGCGTACTTCGGCCGGGGCATCGTGACCGTGGCCCCGTGCAGCGCGCACTCGCTCACGTATCGGTCGTAGATGGCCGGGTCCTCCTCCTCGTGCTCGATCTGGTGCTGCGGCACCTCGCCTCCCCAGCGGCGGAAGTCCAGCTCGCCCAGGCGGATCGCGAGATAGCGCGCGGGCTCCGGCCCGGTATTGAAGTGCTGGTGGTACTCCTGCTCCCGTGGCGAGAGCACGCTCCCGTCGCCCCAGTCCACCTTCTGCTGCTCCTCGCCCTCCCGCCACAGCAGCGAATACCCCGTGCCGGCCAGCACGATCACGTGGGCTCCCACGCCGTGCCGGTGCCCCTTCTTGTACGTGCCCGGCTCGAACTCGCTGCAGTGCATGGCCATCTGGTTGTTCGACATCCGAAAGACCCGGTGAACGTCCCGGAGCGCCCGGCTGCCGATGCGCTCGATCAGCGTGAACGACCGGATGTCGGGCACGAAGTTGGACGTCCACGTGTCGCGGCCCGACTCCTCGCCCGCGCCCGAGAAGTAGTCGGCCTCTCCGGCGTAGCGGTCGTCGAACACATAGCTGTCGCCGAACGCGAACGCGGCATTGCGGAAGAGGTTCATCACCATCGGGGCGTTGGTGACGGTGAAGAGGCGGGCGGGCGCATCGCCCTGTCCGTTGAAGTGCTGGTAGTAGCAGTTGATCGGCGGCGAGAACACGCTGCCCCGCTGCCATTCGACCGTCTGCTTGGGGCGGCCCTCCTGCCAGAACGTCGTCGCGCCTCTGCCCTCGAGGACGAGCGTCACCGCCTCGAACAGGTGGTGCATGACCTCCGTCTCCGAGCGCGGCGCTATCTCCAGCACGTACGCGTCGTCCTGCTGCTGCTCCGCGAGGTTCACGAACGCGCCGCGCTGGCCCGTCCGCGCCCAGTCGCCGAGATCGAGCGTGTAGAGGTTCGAGATGTAGGACCCCTGGTGGATCGGGATCCCCTCGGTCTTCTGCCACTCCTCGTACGCTGTTCCCATGATGCTCCTACGGGTGCGAGCGACGTGCCGCCGCCGTCCTAGTACGTCTCCATCCCGCCGTTGACCACGATCATCTGTCCCGTGATGAAGTCGCTCTCGGGCGACAGCAGGAACACCACCGTTCCGGTGAGGTCGTCGGGCGTCTCGGGCCGGTTGAGCGCGCGGTCCGTGTCGTTCTCGTAGGGCTGCACGGTGTCGCGCGTAAGCGTGGTGTCCGTGCCGCCCGGAGAGAGCGTGTTGACCTTGATGTTGTACTGTCCCATCTCCTTGGCGACGGCCCGCGTGAGCCCCATCACGGCCGCCTTGGACGAGACGTAGTGCGGGTTCGTGGCCATCCGCCCCCGCGACGAGTGCAGGAAGGTCCCCGAGCCGATGTTGACGATCTTGCCGCCGCCGGCATCGCGCATGTAGGGGAACACCGCCCGCATGCAGAGGAACGTCCCCCGCACGTTCACCGAGTAGACGCGGTCCCACCGGTCCATGTCGATGTCCATGAAGCCCTTGTTCTCGTCGGCCCTCAGGTCCTGGAACAGAGCGGCGTTGTTCACGAGCCCGTCGATGCGCCCGAACTGCTCGACCGCCCGGCGCGCCATCTCCTGCGTCTGGGCCTCGTCGGTCACGTCGACGTGCAGCGGCAGCACCTCCGCGCCCGCCGCGCGGACGATCCCCGCCGTCTCCTCGCAGTCGATCACGTCGCAGACGACAACCTTCGCCCCCTCCTCCGCCAGCCGCCGCGAGTAGACCTGGCCGATGTTCCGCCCGGCCCCCGTCACGATGATGACCTTGTCCTTGATGCCCTGCATGGCTGCTCCTTGACTGTGCGCCTACGCTTCGCTCCGGCTCCGGACTAAAGCTCACGGCTGGACATCGTACCTCGGCCCGCCCAAGGCCTGTCATCCCGAGCGAAGCGAGAGATCTCTCACACCTTCCTGACTGTGCGCCTACGCTTCGCTCCGGCTCCGGACTAAAGCTCACGGTTGGCCATCGTACCTCGGCCCGCCCAAGGCCTGTCATCCCGAGCGGAGCGAGAGATCTCTCACACCTTCCTGACTGTGCGCCTACGCTTTGCTCCGGCTCCGGACTGAAGCTCACGGTTGGCCATCGTACCTCGGCCCGCCCAAGGCCTGTCATCCCGAGCGGAGCGAGAGATCTCTCACACCTTCCTGACTGTGCGCCTACGTCCTCAACCCGCTCGTCCTGAGCTTGTCGAAGGACGGTCCGGACTAAAGCTGACGGTTGGGCAACGTGCCTTCGGTCCGTCCCCAACCGTCATCCTGAGCGAAGCGAAGGATCTCGTCCCACGCGCTAGCTCTGCACGACCGCGTCAGCCCACCACCGCCGTGCGCCCCTCTAGTGGGTCCAGCGCTGTGCCCTGGTGAGTGCAGGGCTGTGCCCTGCTACCAGGTGCCGGCGTGGACGTCGTCCAGCGCCTTCTGGACGGTATCGTACATGAGCTTCGCGGCGCTCGGCGGGCCGTCCGTGCGGTCGATCGTCGCTGCCAGATAGCCGACGAGGCTGTAGCCCACGTAGATCCTGCCGTCCGCCTCCGGGCCCGTCTGGCCGCCGATCACCGGGATGCGGAGCTCCTTCGAGACGTCCGCGTAGATCTCGTGCGAGACCATCGTCAGGTCGAGGAGCGAGGCTCCCGCGTCCTCGACCGCGTGCGCCCATTTCAGCACGTGGTCGCGCTCGGCGGACGAGCCGTGGAGGTCGCCTCCGGCGACGTAGTCGAAGCCGATCTGCGGATAGGCGCTGAGCCCTGCCTCGACGACCGCCTGCACCGTGTCGATCAGCTCCTCCTCCTGCCCGCGGATATCGACCTTCGTCATGTCCGCGGTCGTCTCCTCCTTGATGCGGCGCGCCGCCTTGGCGACCTCCGCCGTGCCCGCATCGCAGACCGACGTCGGCATGTCGACGTTCACGACCGCGCGCTGGGCCGTGCGCGAGACCGCCCGCCCGAGCACCAGCATCTCCTCGATGGAGAGCCCGTCCGGCTTCTCGTGCCCGAGCAGGTTCCGCCCGAGGCTGTCCCCGACGGAGAGCAGGTCCACGCCCGCGCGCTCGAAGAT
>JADFRC010000013.1 GCA_022561455.1 Chloroflexota bacterium
CGACCCCGACGCTGGAGGCACCGGCGATGGTCACGAGCTGGTTGCGGAACCGCTCGGGCCCGCGGCCGTGGAGCCAGAGCCCGAACAGCACGAGGCTTCCCATCACCGGTACGAAGAAGTCGCTGACGAGCACCCGAGCGACGGCGTCGAGCGGCGCGAGGGCTCCGACGCCGTCGTTGAGCCACCGGACGATGGCGCCGTCCATCAGCGCCCCCGTGACCGGAGCGCGGCGGACGCGGCCCAGAGCGCCCGGGCGAACGTGGTCCGCTCGAGCAGATCGAGGCCCGTGGGAAGCTGCATCGAGGGGCCGCGCCGGTGGCCGGCGCCCCATCGGTGGTTGATCGCGGACGTCCCGAGGAACGTCACGGCGACGGCAGCGGCGGCGGCGACGGCGAACCACAGGGACTGGGTGACGCCGTCGAGGCCGGAGACCGTGTCCGGCAGGTTCCGCACACCGCTGCCGAAGAACCAGGCGAACGAGGCAGCGACCAGCGCCGCGCTCGCGTATGCGGTGGCCCGCGGCCGGCGGCGGATGAACAGCAGGCCAAAGAGACCGCTTCGTGCCGCCACGAACTGGAGCACGCCGAGCGCGCTCAAGAACACCCACAGCGTGTAGTCCGCGATGAACGGGTCCGTCTGCATAGAGCGCGTTTAAGCTAGCTTGCCGTGACCTTGGGGGTTGCCGACCAGCACTGGTGGATGTAGGCGGGGTTCCGGCCCTGGACGATCGGGAAGTACAGGTCCTGGAGCCGGCGTGTTATCGCACCGATCTCGCCGTCGCCGACGGGCCGGTGGTCGACGCTGCCGACGCCCTGGATGTGGGCGGCCGTGCCCGTGAGGAAGACCTCGTCGGCCGTGTAGAGCTCGCTCCGGTCGACCGGCCGCTGCTCGACCCTCAGGCCCAGCTCGTCCTGGGCGAGGTCGATGACGGTCGCTCGCGTGATCCCCGGCAGCACGTTGCTCTCGATGGTCGGCGTCGCGATGGTATCGCCGTGGACCAAGAAGATGTTCTCGCCGGTCCCCTCGCAGACGTGGCCGTCCATGTTCAGCATGATGGCTTCGTCGAAGCCGGCAGCCAGCGCGTCCGTCTTCGCGAGGATCGAATTCAGATACAGGCCGCTCAGCTTGAAGCGGGGCGGCACCATGGTGTCGTCGATACGGCGGTAGGAGGCGACGCAGCAGCTGATGGCGCCAGACGAATCGAGGTAGCTGCCGAAGGGCACCGCGAGGCAGAAGAAGCCGTCGGCGAGGGAGCGGAGGTTCAGGTTCGCGACCTTCTCCTCCGACTTGTAGGCGACGGGCCTGATGTACAGGTCCTCCTGGTAGCCGCTGCGCTCGACGACCTCGACGGTGATCCGGCAGAGCTCCTCGACGCTGTACGGGAGGTCGATCCAGAGCATCTTGCAGCCCCTCAGCATGCGCTCGTAGTGCTCTTGGAGCTTGAAGATGTACGTCTTGCCGGCCTCTTCGTTCCAGTTGCCCCGCAGCCCCTCGAAGACCCCGGTGCCGTAGTGGAGGGCATGGGTCATGATGCCGACCTTGGCCTCCTCGAGAGGGACGTATTCGCCATTCAGGAACGCGACTGGGGAGGCCATGACACTCCAAGCGCAGTTTGCTGCATCCCCGGACCGGGCGCCTTGAGGACGCGGGTCCCGGGAGGCCTCCGGGCGATGCGTGCCACGAACGAGGCCACGGTCGATTATCCGCAACCACGTCGGGCGGTGTCAATCGCGTTCGGTGACCACCCACCACGTGGAGCCGTCGGTGGTCAGCTCGATGGTGCCGTGGCGCGACGTCAAGAAGGTGCGCCCGTCGGCAACCGGAGCGCCGAGGCGCTCGAGGACGCGCGGCGACACGTGGCCGAGCGGGTTCTCCGCGCCAGCGGAGACGACCGCGATCGACGGCGCGACCGCGCGGAGGAGCGCCGTGCCGCTCGCCCGGTCGCTGCCGTGGTGCCCGAGCTTGAGGACGCCGGCGGTGAGCTCGGCTCCGCGGTCCACCAGCAGCCGCTCGCCGTCCTCGTAGAGGTCGCCGGTGAAGAGCACCGCCGCGTCCTTGATCCGCGCGCGGAGCACGAGCCCGTTGTTGTCGAGGTCGGAGGCCGTCCCCACGAGCGGCGGAGACGGCGGGTTGAGCACCTCCACCGTGACGCCGTCGGTGAAGGTCACGGTCATGCCGGCGCCGCCCTCGTGGACGCTCACCTCCAGCGCGTCCAGCTCGCGCCGCCACGCGTCGTCCTCGCCCGCCACGACGGGCGGGACGATGAGCCGCTCGATGCGGCCGCGCCGGGCCAGCTCCAGCAGGCTGCCCATGTGGTCGCGGTGCGGGTGCGTGAGGAAGGCGACGTCGATCCGCCGGCGGCCGGGGCCCAGCACCGCGTCGAGCAGCGGTATGGTGACGCGCGGGTCCGCGCCGCCGTCGATGAGCACAACGGCCCCGCCGGGCGTCACGAGCAGCGTCGCATCCCCCTGCCCCACGTCCAGGAAGGAAACGTGCAGCAGGCCGTCGGGGCGCGACGCGACCCCGAGCCACAGCGTCCCGGCAAGCACCGCGAGCGCGGCGACGACGGCCCAGGCCTCGACCCGCCGCGAGGGGCCGCGCCAGAGAGCAGCGGCGAGGCCGCGCGCGGCCTCGGCCCAGCGGCCGCGGTTGAGCACCGCCAGGGCCGCGAACATAACGGCGTAGGACGCCCACGCCCACCCCGCGGTGACGAAGCCGGCCTGCACGACGCTCCCCGGCACGCGGCTGACGACGGCCGCATCGAGCACGATCAGGCCGCCGGCCGCGGCCACCACCAGACCGGTCGCATCGGCCAGCAGCGGCGCGAGGGAGCTGACCAGGGCGGTGACGACGCCCGCCACGAGCAACAGCGGCAGCACGGGAAGGGCGATGAGCGTGGCCAGGATGCCGAGCAGCGGCACCTGGCCGAAGTTGAGCGCTACCAGTGGCAGCGAGCCGATCACGGCGCCCGCCGAGACCAAGACCCCACCGGCCACCGCCCTCCCGAGGCGCACGCCGAGGGCGCGGATCCCGGGCTCGGCGGGCCGCACCGAGGGCAGTCGTTCCTGCGCCCTGCGCCACAGCGGCAGGCCGATGACGAGGACGCCCAGCATCGCGGTGAAGCTGAGCTGGAAGGAGCGGTCCCACAGCGCCGCCGGGTCCCAAGCGAGCAGCACGAGGGCTGCCAGCCCCAGCGCGTTGAGCGGCGCGGTCAGGCGCCCGGCGGCGAGCGCGAGCAGGTACGCCGAGCCCATCGCTCCCGCGCGGACGGCGGACGGGGGGGCGCCCGCGAGCGCGACGTAGACCCATAGCAAGACGAACGGCGCGATGAGGTAGAGCCCTCGCCGACGGCCGAAGACGGAGGCCGAGGCGAGCAGCGACAGGCCCAGCACCACGCCCACGTGCATCCCTGAGACCGCGAGGAGGTGGGCCAGGCCGGCGTCGCGGAACTCCTGCGACACGCGGGGAGGGACCGAGCCACGCATGCCGAGCACCAGCGCGCGCGTGAGCGCGGCCTGCGGCTCCGGCACATGGCGCTCGATGGCGTCGGCGAGCTTGGCGCGGACCGCGTGGACCGCTCCAAGCACGCCTCCTCCGTCCGCCGGCTCGACCGCGATCACGGACGCCCGGGTCAGCTCGGAGCCGATCCCACGCGCCGCCAGGTGCTCCCGGTAGTCGAACCCACCGATCGGCTGCGGGGCATCGAGCACCCCGCGCAGCATCACGAGGTCGCCGTGGGCGAGGAAGGGATAGCCGCGTCCATCGAGCGGGGCGATGGCCGCGTCGGCCCACACCCGCACCGCCCCGGAGGACGGGCGCCAGGTGCCCTTCCCCCGCACAGCCTCGGCTTCGAGCCGGAACCGGACCCGCGTCCCAACGAGCTCAGCGACGCCGTTGAGCGTCCCCCGGAGCTCGACCACCTCGCCGTGGAAGCGCTCCAGCGCGTCGAACTCCCGTGGCTCCAGCACGCCGGGGCCTCCACGAAGGACGCCGATCAGCACGCCGGCAGCCACGAGCAGCAGCAGGCCGACGCCGACCCCGGCCGATCGCGCCAGCGCCCAGGCGCCCCCCATGGCCACAAGCAGCAGCAGGAGCGCCAGCGGCGGCGGCTCCCAAACCGAGCCGGCGAAGAGGCCGAGGACGACGCCGAGCGCGAGCCACGCCAGCGGCACGACCGGTCACTCCCCGACCGTGATCAGGGGTGCGAGCCGCTCGTACGTGACCGCGCCGATGCCGCGGACCCCCATGAGCTGGTCGGTGCGGACGAACGGGCCGTTGGCCTCGCGGTGGGCGACGATGCGCTCCGAAAGGACCGGGCCGATGCCCGGCAGCGCCTCGGCCAGCTCGGCGGCCGAGGCGGCGTTGATGTCGACGAGCTGCTCGGCGTCGCCGGCGAGGGCCGCGTTCGCCTCGCGCGCCAAACCCGGCGCGTCCCCCGGGACCGTTATCTCGATCCCCGGTGCGCCACGCGGCATGGCGATGAGCCACGCCGCACCTGCAACAGCCGCCAGCGTCAAGAGCACCAGCGACGTCCGATAGACCGGCCGCTGGAACATGTCCTCCCCTAGGGGCTCGGCGACCCTACCACACGCCCCGGCGGCACGGAACGACGGGACCCGGAAGCTAGGCAGGCGAGACAGCGCGCGAGGCGGGCGGGAGGCCACGCGGGGAAGCTCCGGCGTTTGCGGACAACCGCGCTCATCGGCAAGAATAGCGCGACCGCACACCGGAATCGCGCTCCGCGCACGGGGAGGCCTCGCATGCCAGACATCGACGACATCACACCGGCGCTCGCGCAGCAGAACACGGTCGTCTTCACGACCTACCGCCGCGATGGCATGCCGCAGCAGAGCCTGGTCTCCGCGGGCCGCTTCGAGGACGGCTTCGCGTTCACGACCCGCATGCGGAACGCCAAATACCTCAACCTGCGGCGCGACCCGCGGTGCGCGATGATGCTGATCGGTACCGGCTACCGGGGGTACGCCGTGCTCGACGGCGAGGCCGACGTGCGCAGCCCGCAGACAGCCGAGCCTGAGCAGCTCCGGCTGGACCTGCGCGCGGTCTACCAGGCGGCGGCCGGCCGCGAGCACCCGGACTGGGCCGAGTACGACGCGGCGATGGCCGAGCAGGGGCGCGCCGTGATCCTGCTGCGCCCCACCCGCATCGTCGTGCAGGGGCTTGGGTAGCCCGGCGCTAGCCCATGGCCTGGCGCTAGAAGCTCACCTCTTCGAGCACCATCTCGAACGTCAGCCGCTCGCCCCGGCGGTCCACGGTGACCGAGACGGTGTCGCCGAGGCGGTAGTCGGTGAGGAAGCGGCTCACGAGCTCGGCGGTTGAGGCGACGGGCGTGCCGTCGACGGCCACGATGACGTCGTCGACCGCTATCCCGGCGCGCTCGGCCGGCGCGCCCGCCACGAGGCCCAGCACCAAGACGCCTTCATCGACGGCGAGGTTGCGCTCGGCGGCGAGGAGCGGCGTCACGTCCACGATGCTCACGCCGAGGCGCGGCCGGATCATCCGGCCGTTCTCGATGAGCTGGGCCGAGACCGGCGCGGCGGTACGCATGCTGATGGCGAAGCCGATGCCCTCGGCCTCCTGGCCGCTGCTGAGCCGGCCGCGGATGATGGCGGTGTTGATGCCGATCACCTCGCCCCGGAGGTTCAGCAGCGGGCCGCCGCTGTTGCCGGGGTTGATGACGGCGTCGGTCTGCACGAGGTCGCGGAGCTGCACGTCGCCGTCGAGGATCAGCGAGCGGCCCTTGGCACTCACCACCCCCACCGTGACCGACCCGGTGAAGCCCAGCGGGCTGCCGATGGCGATGACCCACTCGCCGATGCGCATGGCTTCGGTATCGCCGAGCGTCAGCACGACGAAGTCGGCCACGAGGTCACGGTCGACCTTGAGCACCGCAAGGTCGGTCTCGGGGTCCGTGCCGACGACCTCGGCGGGGATGCGCTCCCGGCTGGCCAGCGCGACCTGGATGCTGGTCGCGTCCTCGACGACGTGGTTGTTCGTGAGGATATAGCCCTCGTCGTGGAAGAAGAAGCCCGAGCCCTGCGCCGCGCTCGTGGTCGTCCGCCCGAAGCGGTCGGTCCGCTCGATCTCGACCAGCACCTGCACGACGGCCGGCATGACCCGCTCGACCACGCTCGCGACGTCCGGGAGTGGCGCCTGCACGACCACCGGGCCGTCCGCCGGAGCCACCGAGCCACCGCTTGGGTCCTCGTCGCTCGCGTCGGCCACCGGCTGCGCCGCGGCCACGGTGGGCGTCGGGCTCGCCGTCGGCGTGGCGGTCGGGGAACCGGTGCACGCCGCCAGCAGCAGCGCAAGCGCGGCGGCGACGGCGATCAGCCGCTTCGGTGTGTTCGACATCGTATGCACTACGAACTCCACACGCGCTCCGGATGCACAGGGCAGCACGCCGCTAGAAGCCGCCTCACTCCATAGATACGATGCAGCGGGCGGAACGTCAGGCGCGCTGGAACTCCGCGATCACTGCTTTCTGGACCTCGGCGAGGCGGCCGATGCCCGACTCCGCCACCGCCAGCATCTGCTCCATCGCCGCCTTGGAGAACGGCTTGTCCTCCCCCGTCCCCTGTACCTCGACGTACTCGCCGGCGTCGGTCATCACCACGTTGAAGTCGACCTCCGCACGGTAGTCCTCCTCGTAGCAGAGGTCGAGCATGACCTCTCCGCCGACGACGCCAACGCTGGTCGCAGCGACCGCGTTGTTCAGCGGAACGTGGTGCAAGACACCCTTGCGCACCATGTCGAGGAGCGCCTGGTACAGCGCGACGTACGCGCCGGTGATGGCCGCGGTCCTCGTGCCGCCATCGGCCTGGAGCACGTCGCAGTCGAGCGTGATCGTCCGCTCGCCGACCTTGCCGAGGTCGGTGACCGCCCGCAGCGAGCGGCCGATCAGCCGTTGTATCTCCATCGTGCGGCCGCCGGTGGCGCTGCGCTCGCGCGCCGTCCGCGATAGCGTCGAGCGCGGCAGCATGCCGTACTCGGCGGTGATCCAGCCCTTGCCCTGCCCGCGCAGGAACGGTGGGACGCGCTCCTCCACGCTCGCGGAGCAGACCACGCGCGTCTTTCCAACCTCGACCAGCACCGACCCCTCGGCGAACTCCTGGAAGCCGGGGGTGATCGTCGTGGGACGGAGCTCGTCGTTGGCCCTGCCATCGATACGCGCCATGGAAAGTTCCTCGTTGGGGGTACGGGCGCCCAGTATAGCAACGAGGAGGCCGCCTACTTGTCGAACACGGTCTCCGAGTAGGGACCCACGTCGATGAACGCCTCGATCACGCTCGGGCCGTCCAAGCCGAGCGCCCACGCCAGGGCGCTGCGCAGCGCCCCCTCGTCGCGAGCGGCCCGCACCGGCACGCCGAAGTAGTGCGCCGGCGGCTCCGGCTGCTCGCCCAAGACCGCGCCCGAGGAGCCGTACCCCAGGCGCTCCTGCTTCACCTTCATCAGCCCCAGCCAGCCGTCGTTGAGCACGACGGTCGGAACGGACAAGCCGAGCCGGGCGGCCGTCGCCAGCTCGCCGACCGTCATCTGGAAGCAGCCGTCGCCGATGAGCGCAACCACCGTGCGGCCAGGGTGCACGAGCTTGGCCGCATACGCCGCCGGCATGCCGTAGCCCATCGACGACCAGCCGTTGGTCGAGACCGCGGTGTGCGGCAGGTCCGTCGACCACTGCGTCGCGATCTGGTGCGTGTGCGCGCCGACGTCGTAGGCCAAGATAGCGTCGGCCGGCAGCACGTCGCGGAGCACGTCGACGACGTGGTACCCGGCCATGCCCGCGCTCGGCGGACGGAGCGCGGCCGCCAGCGCCGTCCGGTGCGCGCCCCAGGCGTCTGGGTCCCAGCGGTTCTCGACCGGCTCCAGCTCCGCGAGCGCCGCGAGCATCCCATCGAGGCCGCCCACGCCCTCGTACACGACGTTCGCGCCGGTGCCGGGCTGCACCGGCTCGGTGCTCAAGTGAGCCACCGGCGTGCGGCCTGCCCACTCCTCGTAGTCGATCTCGACCGGGTCGAAGCCGACCGCCAGCAGCAGGTCGGCCTCCTCGATCATGCGCTGGACGTCGGTGCGGCGCGCGCGGCCCATGACGCCGAGGCAGGCCGGGTGGCTCTCCGGCAAGAAGCCCTTGGCGTGCATCGTGGTGACGAACGGGAGGCGTTGCGTCTCGATGAAGCGCAGGAGGCGGTCGCGAGCGGCGGACCGCGTGAACGTCAGTCCGGTGACGACGAGCGGCCGCCGGCTTGCCTCCAGCAGCCGCCGGACCTCCTCGGCGACGCCCGCCGGCGCCGGGTCCGGCGCGAGCTTCGGCGCTGCCTCGAGCGGCTGCTCGGCCGCCTCGGCCACGCCGACGTCCTCGGGAAGCTCCAGGTGGACGGGGCCCGGCGGCTCCGTGAGCGCGAGTGCGAGGGAGCGCGCGAGCACGTCGGCGACGTGGCCCTCCTCGAAGCGGTACGAACCCTTGGTCAGCGGTGCGAACAGCGCCTGGTGGTCGATGAGCATCTGCGTGCGGCGGCCAAGCTGGGGCGTCGCGTAGGTGCAGGTGATGGCGAGGACCGGCGAGCGGTCGAGCCACGCGCCGCCCACGCCCGTCGCCAGGTTCGTCGCCCCCGGGCCGAGGGTCGAGACGCACACGCCGGGCACGCCGGTGAGCCGTCCGGTGGCCTCGGCCATGAACCCGGCCGACGTCTCGCTGGCGGTCAGCACGTAGTCGACGCTCGAGCTTTGGCGGAGCGCCTCGATCAGCGGCAGCACGGGCCCGCTGGGCACGCCGAAGACCCAGCGGACGCCGGCGCGCTCGAGCATCCGCACGATGAGCTCGACGTTGTTCAACGGCCGATCGACCTCGCCCACGGCAAGGCCCGCCAAGAAGCCTCCGCTCCACCACCGAGATGCTGGCGCCCCGCAACCCTTTCGACCATCCCCCCGTCCCCCTTCCTCGCCAGGAAGGGGGTGATAAAGCCAAATACGGGGGACACCCCCGTGCCCCCGGCAAAGGGGCTTCGCCCCTCTGCACTCCCCATCCGGCTCAGGAAATAGTTCGGTGCTCGAAAAGGCGTTTCAAGGCGAGCCCTCTCAGGCTTGAGGCCAAGCCTCCCGACGGAATAGAGAGAAGACGGAGGCCGCACAGGTCTCAGCCCCCGTCTGTGAGACGGGGCGAGCGCGCAGGCCCTGCTCATGTGCCGATCTGCACGGGGTCGACGGCCTGTTGGAGCGTCCGGATGATGGACATGGCCGTCAGCCTGCCCGTCTTGGGGTTCTCGCCGGGGATGTTCTCCACGTGGATGCGCAGCAGCCCGAACTCCCCCTCGACCTCGATGTCGTGGCAGTTGCGCTCCAGGCCCGGCACGGCCACGATCTCGACGGTCGTGCGGTCGGGGCCGATGCCGGCGAAGCTGACGGCCGCCGACACGTTCAGGTTGTTCGGGAAGCCGGCGCAGGCCTCGCGCGCCGAGCCGGAGAAGATCGACCGCTCCTCGCTCATGCCCCACAGGTCGATGCCGCGCTCGACGACGTAGGGCGCGCCGTCCAGCGCCGCGGGCGGCTTGCGAGAGACCATCGTGACGTGGTCGACCTCGCCGACGCATGCGGCCTTGATCCCATCGAGGCCCGCGATGGCGCCCGAGGGCATGAGCAGGCGGCAGCCCGTCTCGCGCGAGCGCTCTGCGACTTCCGGGTGGTCCAGCAGCGCGCCCACGCTGATGAGCATGAGTGCCTTGCCCGCGTCGAAGACGGCCTGGGCGAGCTCCGGAACGACGTGGGGGCCCGCGGCCTCGACCACGATGTCCGAGGCCTCGATGACCTCGCCGCGGCTCAGGTAGGCGACGGGCGTCTTGAGGGTGGCGAGGAACGCACGCGCCGTTTCGGCGCCGCGGCTGGTGACGCCGGCGACGGCCACGTCCAGAGCGCCGTCGTCCACCGCACGCAGGATGGAGCGCGCGATGGCTCCACAGCCAACGATGCCGATGGAGGTCTTCGCCACGGCGCTCCCTACCACCGCACGTCCGCGAGGAAGTCGAGCACCGCATCGTTGAAGGCGTCGGGCTCTTCGAAGTAGGCGGAGTGTCCGGCGCGCGGCACGACCACGAGCTTCGAGCCGGCCACGAGCCGCTGGAACGCGGCGATCTGGGAGGGGGGCATGAGCACGTCGTCCTCACCGACCAGGAAGAGGATCGGCACGCCGGTGGCGGTCAGGTCCTCGGCGCTCACCTTCGAGCCCAAGCTCCCGCCCAGGTTGCCACGGTTCGCGGCATTGAAGCTGGCGATGGCCGCGTAGAGAGCGGTGCGCTCAGGATCACGCGCCCTGAAGAGGGGGCCGAGCACGCGCTCCAGCTGCGAGAGGCCGCTCGTTTCTTCGCGCACGCCGTCCATCACGGCTTTGATCTCAGGCGGCTCGTCGATCCCGACCAGCGTGTCGGCGAGAACGAGCGCGCTCACGCGCTCCGGATGCCGCACGGTGAACGCGGAGCACGTCCCGCCGCCCATGGACTGCGCGACGAGTGCGGCACGCTCGATGTGCAGGTGGTCCAGCAACCCCTCCAGGTCGTCGATGAACCGGGACCGGCCGGCGCCCGCGGGATCGTCGCGCGAGTTGCCGAAGGCCCGGTGGTCGAACGTCACCACGGTGTAGCGCTCCCTGAAGCGGGGCACCTGGCCGTGCCACGAGGCGTGATTGCCGCCGATGCCGTGGGCGAAGACGACCGTGGGGCCTGCGCCCTCGACCTCGTAGTAGAGATCTATGCCGTTGACCGGTGCTGTGGGCATGCGCGTGTTACCTCGCTCCGTGGGGCCGCTCCGTCGGGCCGCTCCGTCGGGGGGCCGCTACGTCTCGTTGCCTGCTTCGAGCCAGGCGATGTACTCGGCCATGCCCGACTCGACCGTGTAGTCGGGCTTGAAGCCGAGCTCGGTCTTGATGCGCGATACGTCCAGGTGGTTGTTCTCCTTGAAGCGCGGCCCCCTGCCCTCGCTCACCCCAAGGCGGGCACCGGGCTTGACCGCCGTGACGGCCGCGGCCAGCCGGCTTACGGGGACAGGCTCCCCCCAGCTCACGTTGTAGATCCGGTGCTCCAGCTTCTGCGCGAGCTGCACGCGCACGATCCCCTGCGCCGTGTCCTTCACGTAGCACAGATCGTTGGTGTCCTCGGCGTGCGGCGCGCCCCCGCGGGCGTTCGTGAAGTCGGGCTCGACGCCGCGGGCCGCGGCGTGCGCGAACTTGCTGGGGAGGTTGACCAAAGAGTGGTAGAGGGGCCCCCAGATGCCGCCGATACGCAGGCTGACGACGTCGATCTGCGCACGGTTGCCATAGTGCAGGGCCAGGATCTCCCACGACTTCTTGAAGGCCTCGGTCGGATTGCCCGACTCGACCGGCAGCGGCTGGTCCTCGCGGAACGGGCCCTCGGGCAGGCTGGCGTAGACGGCGACCGAGCTCGCGAAGCTGAGGCGCTTCACCCCCGCCTCTCTCGCCGCCTCCAGGACGCCGATCAGGCCGTCCATGTTGACCCGGTAGTCGCCGGCGGCGTCCAGCGCGCCGAGGCCGGGGACGGCCAGGTGCACGATGTGGTCGGCCTTGTGCTTCACGGCCAGGTCCTTGATGACGCTGCCCTGGGAGACGTCGGCCTTCTCGACGATGACGCGCTTGCCGTACTCGTCCT
This sequence comes from Chloroflexota bacterium, assembly GCA_022561455.1. GTDB lineage: Bacteria > Chloroflexota > Dehalococcoidia > Lucifugimonadales > Australimonadaceae > JADFRC01. Next base: position 11,670 of record JADFRC010000013.1, read on the forward strand.
TGATGAAGTCCGGCTCGCGCCACGTCTGGTACCACGTGATGACCACGTCCTGCCCCGCGTCCAGGAATGCGCGGGCCGTGTGCAGGCCGATGAACCCCATGCCGCCCGTGATGAGGACCGTCACCGTGCACCTCCGCTGGCGTCTCTGACTACTACCTCGCTCATTCGTGCTGGGGGCGCGAATGGCTCACATCTGTCGCGCCGAGACCGCGCGCAGGGTAGCGCATCCGGCGGGCCGGGGCTAGGCGCGCCCAGCTTCGCGCCCGGCCGAATGGGCATTATGGCCGATATGGTAATATTGAGATATCTGACAGAAAGAACAGGTATGACATGCCCAAACCTTCAGCCCCATTCGCCTACGAGCCCAAGCAGCAGACGAAGGCGAAGCTGGACAAGGCCGGGCGCGTCGTCATCCCAGCCGCATTCCGCAAGGCGCTCGGCGTCAAGCCCGGCGAGTACCTGATCCTGCGCATCGAGGACGGAGAGCTGCGCGCTTGGACGTTCGAGCACGCGACGAAGCTCATCCAGCAGACGGTGCGAAAGTACGTCCCCGAGGGCGTGAGCTTGGTCGACGAGCTCATCGCGGAGCGCCGCAGCGAGGCCGCCTTGGAGGAGCTCGACTTCGAAGAGGCGCGCCGCCGCCGTGCGGAGCGTGATCGTGAGTGAGGTCGTCGTCCTCGATGCCTCAGCGCTGCTCGCGCTCGTAAACAACGAGCCCGGCGCCGACCTGGTCGCCGCTGCGTCCGGAGAGGCAGTAATCAGCGCGGTGAACTGGTCGGAGGTAGTGGGCGTTATGGCCCGCAGACTCGATGGTGGCGAAGTTGACGACCTAGGGCTCCGTGACGCTCTCGGACGTTACGACTTCGGGGTCGTGTCGTTCGACCGCGGACAGGCATATGCCGCCGGCCTGCTCCGCCTGGGGACCAGAGACCTGTCCCTCGGCGACTGCGCGTGCTTGGCCTTGGCGATGTCTCGCAGCATGCCGGTTCTGACCGCTGACCGGGCCTGGGCCCGGCTGTCACTCCCGGTAGAGGTGCGGCTGATCCGCTAGCTGGCCTTGACGACGCCCAACGTGAGCTGCACGCCCTCCACGTCGTGGCGCTCGACATGCGCCCCGGCCGGTGCGGGTCCTTGGTGCACGGCCTCGCTCAGCGTCTCGGCGCGCACGTACGCGTCGTGGGCGGCGACGACGGCCGCGAGGCCCGCGGTGGCGCCCTCCACGTAGATGACGATGCGGTCCTCGATCGCGAACCCGGCGGCGCGTCGCATGTTCTGGATGCGGTGGACGAGCTCCCGTACGAGCCCCTCGGCCTCGAGCTCCGGCGTGAGCGTCGTGTCCACGGCCACGATGAGACCGCCGGACCCTTCCATCGCCGAGACGAGCCCTGGGCGGTCCTCGGCGTCGAGGAGCAGGTCGGCGGCATCGAGCTCGAAGCCGCCGACCGTCACCGTGCCCCCCCGCAGCTGCGCGGCAAGCTCGCCGGCGTCCGCGGCCTCGATGGCGGCGCGGACCGCGCCCATGCGGTCGCCGTACTTCGGTCCCAGCGACGGGAGGTTGGGGCGCACGCGCACTGTGACGAGCTCCTCCTCGGACGCTTGCTCGACCGCCTTGACGTTGAGCTCGTCGAGGATCTGCCCCCGTACGAGCGGCAGCAGCTCGGCCTCGTCGGGCCGTGGGCGCACGAGCACGCGGGCCAGCGGCTGGCGGACCTTGATCCCGCTCTTGGCGCGGGCGGCGCGGCCGAGGCTCGCCACGCGCATCGCGAGGCGTACGGCGCGGTCCAGCCGTTCATCGACCAGCGCGGCGTCGGCCACGGGGAAATCGGCGAGGTGCACGCTCTGGGGCGAGCCGGCGGGCGACAGGTTGCCGAACATCGCATCGGCGACGAACGGCGTGAGCGGGGCCATCAGCTTGCTCAGGGTCATCAGGCAGGAGTACAGCGTGACGTAGGCCCACGTCTTGTCGTCGTCGTTCTCGTGTTTCCAGAAGCGGCGGCGGCTGCGGCGGACGTACCAGTTCGAGAGGCCTTCGACGAACTCCTCGATGCGCCGTCCGGCGTCGGTGGGACTGTAGGCCTCCATCTGCTCCGTGACCACCCGCACCAGGTCGTTGAGCTCCGAGACGATCCAGCGGTCGAGCTCGTTGGGCGGAGCGCTCGCGAGCGCCGGCCCGCCGACCTCGCCCGCCCAGTGCGACGCGTGGGCGTCGGGGTCGAAGCCGTCGATGTTGGCATAGGTAACGAAGAAGCTGTAGGTGTTCCACAGCGTGAGCATGAAGCGCCGGACCGTCTCCTGCACGAGCTCGGTGGAGAAGCGTCGGGCCACGCCGGCGGGCGCGGCGGTGAAGAGGTGCCAGCGGAGCGCGTCGGCGCCGTGAGCCCGCACCACCTCCCACGGGTCGACGACGTTGCCCTTGGACTTGGACATCTTCTCGCCGTGCCCGTCCAGGATCAGCCCGAGCACCATGCAGTTCCGGTACGACGACCGCCCGGTGATGAGCGTGGAGAGAGCGAGCAAGCTGTAGAACCAGCCACGTGTCTGGTCCACCGCCTCGGTGATGTAGTCGGCCGGGAACAGCGGGCTCTCGATGAGCGCGCGAGGGCCGTCGAGCGTCAGCGGCTCGCCGCCGGGCCCGGCCACCGTGACGGGGTACGCCCACTGAGCGAAGGGCATGGCGCCGGAGTCGTACCAGGCGTCCAGCACCTCGGGCACGCGCTTCATGGCGCCGCCGCATTGCGGGCAGACGAGCTCGACGCGGTCGATGAAGGGCCGGTGCAGGTCCAGGCCGTCGAGCAGCCCCGCCGTCCCAGGCGTCGCCTGCTCCGCGAGCTCGGCCTCCCCGCCGACGCAGTGGGCGTGACCGCAACCCGCGCAGCGCCAGATGGGCACGGGCGTGCCCCAGTAGCGCTCGCGCGAGACGGCCCAATCGACGTTGTTGCGGAGCCACTCGCCGAACCGCCCCTCCTTGATGTGCTCCGGGTACCAGTTGATGGCCTGGTTCGCGGCGAGCAGCTCGTCCTTCTTGGCCGTGGTCTGGATGTACCACGTGTTCTTGGCGTAGTAGAGCAGCGGCGTCCCGCAGCGCCAGCAGAAGGGGTAGGTGTGGTGGACGGTCTCGCGGCGCAGCAGCAGCCCGCGCCCCTCCAGGTCCGCGATCAGGTCGTCGTCGGCCTGCTTGACGAACTTGCCGCCGCCGGGGAAGCCGTCTTGGAGGATGCCGCGCACATCGACGGTGTGCTTGGTCTCGATGCCGTGGGCCTTGGCGAGCTCGGCGTCCTCGGCGCCGTAGGCAGGCGCGGTGTGCACGAAACCGGTGCCCTCGTCCGTCGTCACGTAGTCCGCGGGCAGGACGCGGTACCAGCCGTCGCCGGCTTCGGCGTGCGGGTACGGCGGGTCGTAGGAGACGCCCTCGAGCTCGGCGCCGGTGAAGCGCTCGCCGACATCCCAGCCATCGCCCAGCACGCTCTCGACGAGCGCCGTGGCGAGCAGCAGCGCATGGCCGCCGCCGTCGCTGACCAACGCGTACTCCTCGCTCGGCGCTACCGCGACGGCTGCGTTCGCGGTCAGCGTCCAAGGCGTCGTCGTCCAGACGACGAGCGCCGGTCGCTCGTCCGCCCAGGCGCCGTCGCGGTAGCCGAGGCGCGCCAGCACGCCCGCATCCGCCCCCTGCTGGGCCTCCTTGAGCGGGAAGCGCACGTAGACCGACGGGTCGGGCGTGTCGTCCCGGTAGCCGAGGGCTACCTCGTGGGAGCTCAGGCTGGTGACGCAGCGCGGGCAGTGCGGCGTGACGCGGTAGGCCTCGTAGACGTAGCCCTGGTCCCACAGCTGCTTGAACACCCACCAGCCGCTGGAGATGTAGCTGTTGTCGTAGGTGACGTAGGCGTCGTCCATGTCCAGCCAGACGCCGACGCGCTCGGTCATGGCCTCCCACTCCTTGACGTAGCGGAAGACGCTCTCGCGGCAGCGCCGGTTGAACTCCTCGATGCCGAACGCCTCGATCTCCTGCTTGGTGGAGAAGCCCAGCTCCTTCTCGATCTCCAGCTCCACGGGGAGTCCGTGCGTGTCCCAGCCGCCTCGGCGCACCGGCCGGAAGCCCCGCATGGTCTTGTAGCGGAGGATGACGTCCTTGAAGGCGCGCGAGAGCACGTGGTGGATACCGGGGCTGCCGTTGGCCGTGGGCGGCCCCTCGTAGAACACGAAGATCTCAGCACCGGCGCGCACGCGATCGACGGCGCGGAAGGTGTCGTTCTTCCGCCACTCCTCGAGGATGGCCTCCTCCAGGGCGGGGAAGTCCACCCGGCTCGGGACCGGCTCAAACCGTTTCTTCTCGCTGACCACCGACTGCCACTCCGTTCAGCAACGAAAAAACCCGTCCGGCTCAAGCGGACGGGTTCGCGACCCGCGGTACCACCACTATTCCCCCCGGCGAGCCGGGGGGCGCTCATGCGCCGCGGTAACGTGCGGCGGGGCCGATCAGGCCTACTGGGCCCGGCGACGCCGGGACCGTTCGGTCGGACGGCTCAGGAGTGATCTTCGGACGGTCGCAGCGCACCGGCTCGCACCCTACCCGGCTCGCTCCGCGCGGCGTCACCGCCTACTCGTCTCCGTCAAGGCCGTTGCGGCGATAGTAGCCGACGCCAGCTCACCCCGTCAACGCAACAAGGGCACAGGCAGGGCACAGCCCTGCACCCATAAAAGGGCCGCGGCGTTGATGGCCGGCCAGCCCGCGCTGCATCGCGAGGCCAAGTGATGGCGAGCGCTCTGGGTCAGCAGCAGCGAATCAGTGTCAGTTCTGCCAACACCGACCTCGCGCCCCTTTTAAGGGTCAAGGGCTGTGCCCTTGTTGCCAGGAGCGGCGGTAGCGGATGAGCACGAGGGCCGGGCCTAGCTGGAGCGTGACGAACATGAGCCAGCGGAGCGTTTGCTCGGCGGCGGCGGCGATGGACAGCTCGCCGCGCAGCAGCGGGTCCTCCCAGCCGGCGATGAGCCCGTGGCCGAGGGTGAGGGCGGCGATGGCGAGCGTTGGACGCAGCGCATCCTCGTCCGGCGACTCGACGAGCCAGCGGGCGAGCCAGACGAGCGCGGCGATCTCGGCGACGGCGCGGGCGCCCGCCAGGAGGGTGAAGAGGGAGGCGTAGGCGACGGGCTCGGCGACGTCGGCCTCGAAGATGGGGAAGCGAGTGGCTTGCGTGAGGATGAAGAAGGCGACGAACGCGATCGCGAGCTTGGCGCTGTCGCCGGCTACCGCCACGGCGATGCCGAGCACCAGCAGGTAGACGAAGGCGTAGGCGACGATGGCGGCTATGCCGAGGCCGGCATCCGCCGTGCCGCCGAGGAAACCGGTCGTCATCACGACGATGGCGCCCTGACCGGCGGGAAGCCAGGTGATCATGGCGGCGGGCAGGTTCTGCCGGAGCGCGAACATCGACGTCGCGATGGCCAGCGCGAGCAGCACGATGCCGGGCGGCGTGAGCGTCCCGACGACGCCGGGCACGTCGAGGGCGCGCCAGGGCCAGCTGACGAACGAGGCAGCGAGCAGGATCGTGAACGGCAGCCCGAGCGTGAAGGCCAGCCGCTCACGACGGATGGCGGGGAGGCGTTGGGGAGGTTGCGCACCCATGTGCTTGCCTTGGGCGGCGGGCTAGCGGTTCCCCGGCTGGGGCCCGTCGTCGTCCTGCTCGTCGTCGAGCTCGGGCTCGCGCACGTTGCCCGGCTGCGGACCGTCGTCGTCCTCGTCGTCGTCGAAATCAGACTGGCTCTCGTTGCCCGGCTGCGGACCGTCATCGTCCGGCTCGTCGTCGTCGAGCTCGGGCTGGCCCTCGTTGCCTGGCTGCGGCCCGTCATCGTCCTGCTCGTCGTCGTGACCGAGCGGCGGCCCGTCGTCCGGCCACTCGTTGCCCGGCTGGGACTCGACGGCATCGGGCTGCCGCTCGGTGGGGCGGCGGCCGCGGCGCCCGCCGCCGCGCGCTCCGCCCTGGGGCCGAGGTGCGGCCTCGCCGGTCGGCTCGATCGTGACGCGGCGCTCGTTGCCGTCGCCGGAGCTCTCGGTCCTCACGCCCCGGTTATCGGCCAGGGTGACGTGGATCATCCGCCGCTCGGCGGGCGGCATCGGCTCGAGGGTCACGGCCTGGCCGGAGGCGGTCACGCGCTGGGCCGTGCGGGTGGCGAGCTGACGGAGGTGGGCGAACCGCCGGTCGCGGTACCCCTCGACGTCGACGATCACGGGGGTGGGGTCTTCCCGCTGCCTGCCCAGGATCATGTTCGTCACGAACTGGAGCGCTCGGAGCGTGTCCCCACGGCGGCCGATGATGAGACCTGCGTCCTCGCCCTGCACGTCGATGATCGGCGGGTCGTCCGGGCCGCCGCCGGAGCTGCGGATGGACGGCTGAGCTTCGACGTCGAGCAGCTCGAGTATGTGCCGGACGACGCCGAGACCGGCGCTGGCGCCTGCTCCGGCCCCGCCGATGGGGATGACGCGGACCTTGGCATCCTCCGAGCCGATGCCGAGGATGCCGGCACGGCCAGTGCTAACGACGTCGACCTCGACTTCGTCTCGGCCGACGCCGAGCTCGAGGAGCGCTAGCTCGATCGCTGCGTCCACTGTCTTCGCTGTCCTGACGATGCCCTGATTCTCCGTCATCTGCTTGCTCCTTCTCTGGAGGCGCTGCGGTCAGCGTGGGGCCCAGCCGCGAGGCGCCGCTTGCCGCCGCCACCGGCTGCTTGCGGAGGCCTCCCCAACCGGCGATGAAATACTGCATCGCGATGCCGATGAGCGTGGACGCAACCCAGTAGACGACCAGCCCAAGCGGGAAGAAGAGGCTGAACATCCCGAACATCACCGGGAACATGAACAGCATCATCCGCTGGGTGCTCTCCTGGCGCGGGTCCGACGATGGCATCTGGGTCATCTTCTGCTGGACGAACATGCTCGCCCCGGACGCCGCCACCAGGACGTAGCCGAGCAGGCTCCCGGCGCGCGTCGGTGCCAGGGCGAGGTCCATGCCGAGGAAGAGCCGGTCCACGGGGAGCACGGTGTTCAGGAAGGGCAGCCACCCGTACAGCTTCCCTGAGAGTCCCGCCAGGATCTCGGGAGTGAACGGGAGGACGTTGTTGATGGTCCAGAACAGGCCGATGAAGATGGGCATCTGGACCACCATCGGACCGAGACAGCCGATGGGGTTGACGCCCATCTCCTTGTAGAGCTTCATGACCTCTTGGCCGCGGACCTGCGGGTTGTCCTTGTACTTCTCGTTCAGGTCCTTGATCCGCGGCTGTAGCTGCTGCATCCGGCGGGTCTGGCGCAGCTGACGGACGACCAGCGGGTACGTCAGGACGCGCATCACGATCGTGAAGGCGATGATCGCCAGACCAAGGTTGCTCGCCAGCCCCACGTACAACAGCAGCAAGCCGTTGGTCATGGGCTTGGTGATGACCTCGTTCCAGAGGAGCGTTAGAAAATCCATGCTGCCCTCATCGGTCGACCTCGTCCAAGGACCATTCGCGCTCGAGGCGCGTCCCGACGACCCGCAGCGCGGTGACGACCTCGCCAAGCGAATGGACGTACACGATGTCGTCACGCACCGTGAGCGGCGCTCGCACCTGGTCGCCCGGATTCACGAAGCTGTCCAGCCGGACGCCTCCCGCGCTCAGCAGCGTCACGGCGCCGCTGTCGGACGCCATCACGATCTTGTCGCCAACGACCACGGGCGCGGACAGGATCGGCTGCGGGTCCGCCTCCTCGTACGTCCAGCTGACGGTCCGGCCGCGGGTGTCGTAGGCGTACAGGGTGCCATCGAGGCTCGGCGCGTACACGCGCCGGCCGTCGGTGGCAGCGCCTGCCCAGAACCAACCCTCGGCGGTGAACAGCTTGCTGACGACTCCGGTCGCGCGGTCGATCTCGTAGAAGACGCGGTCGAACGCGCCGACGTAGAGCTTGCCCCCGACCACCACCGGCGGCGCGACGACGGCTCCGCCAAGCTCCGCGGGAGCGCTCCAGACGAGCCGGCAGTCGGCGATGGACACGGCGTGGACGCGGTGGCTCAGGTCGCCGAAGTAGGCGACGCCGTCCACCACGGTCGGCGTGGTCCATAGCTGACCGATCGGCTCCACCGCCGGGTACCGGCAGCGCTCGACCTGGAGGGCCGAGAGCCCATCGTCGAGCCGGCTGGCCTCCAGCACGTAGAGACGGCCAGCCCCGGCATCCTCGGACGCCGCGATCACGAGCGCGCCGTCCGCGGGCACCACCGATCCGGCGATGCCCTCGGCCAGGGGGTTGCCGTCGATCGGGAACTCCCGCACGTCCCCCAGAACGCCGGCGCCTTCGGCGCGCATCGAGTACGCCACGCCGTGATAGCTGCCGACGTAGAGCCTGCCGTCTTGGACGATGGGCGTCCCGTAGAACGCGGGACCGGTGACGCTCCCTTCGACCTCGGGGGGGCCGAACGTCTCGCCGCGCTGTGCGATCGTTTCGCCGCCCACTTCGAGCAGCCTGATCTGGACGATCCGCCCGCTCTTCGTCCCGACGAAGGCCGAGCCGTCCACGATGGCCACACCCGACCAGCTCTGCGTGGCGGAGCCGCGGTCGCGGGAGCCGCATCCAGCGAGCACGGCGAGCGCGGCGAGAACGACCATCGATGCGATGGCCATGCGGGCGAGTGAGCGAGTTCCGAGGCGCGCGTTGAAGCGTCTCACGTGCGATCCCTTCGTTCGGCGCCGGCGTGCGCAAGCGCACCGGCGGCCGCTCGGCGTTCCCGCCCTAGGGCGAGGCGACGCCGGTCCTTTCGTGCTCATGCGTGTGCATCACACGCGTGCGGTCCGGGACAGGGTCGTAGCCGCGGCCGCCCCACGGCTGACAGCGGGCGAGCCTCTTCGTGGCGAGCCAGCCGCCGCGGAGCAGCCCGTGCCGCTCGATGGCGTCCTGGGCATAGTGCGAGCAGGTGGGCTCATACCGGCACGCGCCGGGCATGTAGGGGGAGAGCACGCGCTGGTAGGCAGCGATAAGCCGGATCACGAAGCGCCCCACTACTCCTCCGATTGGGCCGGTTGGTCGAGCAACCCCGCCCGCCGCTCCAACTGGGTCATGGCCTCCCGCAGCTCCGTGAACGGCGCCTGCACCGCGGCGCGGCGGGCGATGAAGAGCAGGTCCCAGCCGGTGCGTACCGGCGTCCGGCGCGCGATCTCTCTCATGCGCCGCCGCGTACGGTTCCGTACGACGGCCCGGAGAGCCACCCGGCGCCCGACGATGAAGCCGAAGCGCGCGTATGGCAGTCCGTTGGGCGCCGCTCGCAGCACGATGAGGGGATGGGCTCGGGAGATGCCGCGCTCGCGGAGCGCTTGAAAGTCACTTTGCCGCCGGAGCCGCTGCTCTCGTCCAAGGGTCTGTGCCGGCATGGGCGGAGGCTCGCTCGGGTGGCGCCGGTCGTCAGACCGCCAACTCGTGGCGGCCCTTGAATCGCCGCTTGCTAAGGACCCTTCGACCACCTGGGGTGTGCATCCGGGCCATGAAACCATGGCGTCGCTGGCGGCGTCGCTTCTTCGGTTGCCAGGTACGCTTCGGCATGGTCTCGATTCCCCGTCCACGAGGTAATGGCCAGGTGCCAGTATAATGAGCCGGGAGTCGCAGTGTCAAACACATCCGCCCGGAAACCAAGCCGTTCCGGCCGATCGCGCCAACCACGGCCAGGCGTCCCCAAGAAGGTCAAGAAGGTCCGCGCGGACCTTCTTGTGACCGAGCGCGGTCTCGCCGAGAGCCGCGAGGGCGCCCGCGCCTCCATCCTGGCTGGGGAGGTGTTCTCGGGCACCCAGCGCGTGGAGAAGGCGGGCCAGCTGCTGAGCGCGGACGTCGAGCTGCGCGTCGCCTCACGGCCGCGTTTCGTCGGACGCGGCGGCGAGAAGCTGGACGGCGCGCTCGACGCGCTCGGTCTCGACCCACGGGGGTGGACCGCCCTCGACGTGGGCGCCTCGACCGGCGGCTTCACGGACTGCCTCCTCCAGCGGGGGGCCGCGCGCGTCTATGCGGTCGACGTCGGGCGCGGGCAGCTCGCCGAGCGGCTGCGCGGCGACGCGCGTGTCGTCTCGATGGAGCGGACGAACGCGCGGGAGAGCTTCGACCTGCCGGAGGAGGTCGACCTGCTCGTGGCCGACGTCTCGTTCATCTCCTTGCGCCTCGTGCTGCCGCCGTCGCTCGCGCACCTGCGGGCCGGCGGGCAGGCGCTGGTGCTCGTCAAGCCGCAGTTCGAGGCAGGCCGGCGCGAGGTCGGACGCGGCGGCGTGGTGCGCGACCCCGCGGTGCACGCCAGGACGGTGGGCGCGTTCTGCCTCTGGGCGATCGGCGAGGGACTCCAGCTCCTTGGCGTTCGACCGTCCCCTCTCGAGGGGGAGGCAGGCAACCGGGAGTTCTTCGTCCTCCTGCGCAAGAGCGGTTGAGCACACCCGCCGCACGTGGGGGCGCACGCGCGCGGATGTTTGGGATGTGGCGGATGTGATGGGAAGCCCCCTACCGGGGATCCGGCGGCGATGCGCTACAATGGGCCGTGCCCGTTGGTAGTCTCGCGCCCGTTGCTAGCGTCACCCCCCGTTCGTGTGCTCACGGAGGACGGCTTGCCCAGCACGGACCGCTACGTAGCTGCCGACGCCACCGACTCCCCGAAGGAGGAGTGTGGCGTCGTCGGGGTATACCTCCCCTCCGGCACCGACAGCGACGCAGCACGCGTCGCTTTTTTCGGTATCTTCGCGCTCCAGCACCGCGGACAGGAGAGCGCCGGGATCGCCGCCGGCGACGGGCGCGCGCTGCGGCACTTCACGAACGTGGGGCTCGTGTCCAACGCCTTCCGGCAAGAGGACCTCGATCGGCTGCCGGGCCACGTCGCCATCGGCCATACGCGCTACTCCACGCAGGGGTCGAGCTCGGCGCTGAACGCCCAGCCATTCGTCTCGCAGGGACCCGGCGTCGAGCTCGCGCTGGGGCACAACGGCAACGTCATCAACGCCGTCGAGCTGCGAGAGCGCCTCGCCGAGTGGGGCGTGACCTGCACCACCGGCTCCGACTCCGAGGTCATAACCCACCTCCTCGCGTGGGCGCCCGGCGACACGTGGGAAGAGAAGACCGCGTACATGATGCGCTCGCTGAAAGGGGCGTACTCGCTGGTCGTCGCGACCAAGGACACGCTCCTTGGCATCCGCGACCCGCACGGCGTCCGGCCGCTGGCCCTGGGCCGGTACGCGCCCGGCGGATGGATCATCGCGTCCGAGAGCTGCGCGCTCGACCATGTGGGCGCCCAGTTCGTCCGCGAGATCGAGCCGGGAGAGACCGTCATCATCGACCGGGACGGCCTGCGCAGCATCCCCTCGCCGATCCCCGACGCCCGTGTAGCGCACTGCGTGTTCGAGCACATCTACTTCGCCCGCCCGGACTCCATCCTGGACGGCCAGCTGACGCACAGCGCGCGCGTGCGCATGGGGATGGCTCTCGCGAGGGAGCACGCAGTGGAGGCCGACCTCGTCATCCCGGTGCCGGACTCCGCCAACTCCGCGGGCGTCGGCTATGCGGAGGCCTCCGGCATCCCCTTCGGGTTCGGGCTCATCAAGAACCGCTACGTGGGACGGACGTTCATCGAGCCCGACCAACACTTCCGCGAGCTCGGCGTGCGGACGAAGTTCAACCCGCTTCCGGAGGTGCTCGCCGGTAAGCGCGTCGTCGTGGTCGACGACAGCATCGTGCGTGGCACGACGACGCCGCACGTGGTCGGACTGCTCCGGCGGGCCGGCGCCGCCGAGGTGCATGTACGCGTGTGCGCTCCGCCCATCCTCAACCCGTGCCACTTCGGCGTGGACATGGCGACGAAGGACGAGTTCATCGCCACCGGCCGCACGGTCGACGAGATCCGCGAGGTGATCGGCGCGGACTCGCTCGCGTACCTGAGCGTCGAGTCGCTGCACGAGGCGGTCAACGACGACCGCTCCGGCGCCGGCTTCTGCGACGCCTGCTTCACCGGGAACTACCCCATCCCCGTCCAGCTCCAGATGGACAAGATGTCGCTGGAGCGGACCCTCCAGCAGCCCAGCGCCGACTGACGCCCGCTCCCTCTCCAGTGGCGCCTGAACCCACCATCACGGACGTTGAAGCCCTCGTCGCGCGCCTTGGCGCCCAGGAGCGGGCGCGGTTCGCCCGCATCTATCACCTCTCGACGGCCGAGGCGCGCCTGCGCGTGCCCGCACCGATGGCCCCGTGGGTCGAGCGCACGTTCGGCTCGGTGGCCCAAGTCGAGAGCCAGCGCATCGTCCGCCTCTCGAACGTGGTGAGCGGAGAGGGGACGCTGTTCAACAGCCTGCGGGCGCGGCGGCCGGTCCGCGCGGCCCTGCGCGCCGATGACAGCATCGCAGCCGAGCTCGCGGACGACCCGTGGGCGGACCCGCTCGAGCAGACGCCAGAGGACGTCTTCGGCCGCATCGAGAGCGAGCACGGGACCACGGCGGCGAACGTGGCCAAGTACGACGCCGCCCACGGCATCGTCATCTTCAAGCAGCCCGACCCGCTCGCGTTCACGCGCGCCTCGATCGCGGGCCACTTCGCGCTCGCCCGCGACTGGCTCGCGGCGGCGCACGCCGACGACCCCGAGGCCATCTACCCCTACGTGCTGTGGAACTGCCTCTGGCGCGCGGGCGGGTCGATCGTCCGCGGCCACATGCAGGCGCAGCTCGCCCGAGGCCGCCACTACGCCAAGATCGAGCGGCTGCGCCACGACGCCGAGGGCTACCGCGCGGCGCACGGGACCGGCTACTTCGAGGACCTCGTCGCCGTCCACCGGGCACTGGGGCTGGCGTGGGAGACCGAGGGCGTCGCGGGTCTCGCGCACCTCACGCCGGCCAAGGAGAAGGAGGTGCTGCTGCTGGGCGGCGGACTCGACGATCGCCTCGCCGGCGCCGTGTACGAGACGCTGCGCGCCTTCCGGGACGTGCTCGGCGTCAAGTCGTTCAACGTGGGCGTGCTGCTGCCGCCCGTGGCGCCCGTGGAGGAGTCGTGGGCCGGGTTCCCAGCGCTCGTGCGCATCGTCGACCGGGGAGACCTCGGCACGCGCACCAGCGATATCGGCGGCATGGAGATGTTCGCGGAGGCCGTCGTCGCCTCGGACCCCTTCGCCGTCCATCGCGCGATCACGACGGGCGAGGCGTGATGGCAGCCGTCGACGTCGTGATCCCCGTGCTGAACGAGGAGCGGGCGCTGCCGGCGTGCCTCGATACGCTGCGTGGCTTCTTGAGCAAAGAGCTCGCCGAGCACCGCTGGCGGATCGTCGTCGCCGACAACGGGTCGACCGACGGGACGCTGGCGGTGGCGGAAGCGAGCGCCAAGGAGCACCCCGGCGAGGTCGCGTACGTGCACCTGGACGAGCGCGGCCGGGGGCGGGCGCTCCGCCGGGCGTGGGGGGAGAGCACCGCGGACGTGGTCAGCTACATGGACGTCGACCTCTCGACGGGCCTGGAAGCATTCCCACGGCTCGTGAGCGCCGTGGCCCTTGAGGGCTACGACGTGGCGATCGGGAGCCGCCTGGCGCAAGGTGCGCGCACGACGCGCTCGCGCAAGCGCGAGGCGATATCCCGCGTCTACAACACGGTGATCCGGCTCAGCATGGGCACGCGCTTCACCGACGCGCAGTGCGGGTTCAAGGCGCTCAGCAGGCGCGCGGCCGCGGTGCTCATCCCGGTGGTGGAGAACAACCACTGGTTCTTCGACACGGAGCTGCTGGTCATCGCCGAGCGGCGCGGCTTCCGCATCAAAGAGGTCCCGGTGGAGTGGAGGGAGGACCCCGACACCCGGGTCAAGCTGGTGCCCACGGTGCTGGAGGACCTGAAGGGGCTTGCACGCCTGCGGCTGCGCGGCATCCCGGCGGTCGAGCCGCCCGGCGGCGGGCCGCGATGAAACCGGCCGCGGCCAGTTGCGTAACAGGTAGGGGAACAAGCTTGCGGCGGATGGGGAGCGTCCGTAGCATGATTGCGTCGGCGATAGCGATGAACAAGCGGATCGGCCATGGCCTCACGTAACCCTTCCTTCGAAGTCCGTCCGTCGGTCATCACCGGCGACACGGCGGATGTCTATCTCCACCGCACGCAGCGCATCCTGCGCAACGAGGGGCTCAATCCTCGGGTGACGATGGAGTTCGCCTGCAGCCGGCCGGCCGTGCTCTGCGGCGCCATGGAGGTGAAGGCCGTCCTGAGCAAGGTCACCTCCGAAGGCAACCGCGAGGTGTGGGCCGTCGAGGAGGGCACGGAGGTGGAGGAGGGCGAGGTCTGCCTTCAGGTCAAGGCGCCGTACTCGTCCTTCGGCCTCTATGAGACGGCCATCTGCGGCATCTTGGCGCATTCCACCGCGTGGGCGACGGCCGCCACCGAGGTGGTCCGCGCCGCCGAGAACGTGCCGGTCATCTGCGTCGGCGCGCACAGCGTCCACCCGTCCGTCGCCCCCGTGATGGACTACGCCGCCGTCGTCGGTGGGTGCACGTCCGGCTCGACGGTGCTCGGCACGCGCCTCGCCAACACGCAGCCGATCGCGACGGTCTCGGGCGCTCTCGTGCAGCTGATGGGCGACGCCGTCAAGGCCATCGACGCGTTCGATCGGGCCGTCGCACCGGACGTCGCGCGCGTGGCCTACGTGGACCCGAGGAAGGACGTCGTGGCGCAGTCCGTGGCGGTGGCGATGGCCATGAAGGACCGGCTCAGCGCCGTGCGGCTCGCGCGCGTGCCGGGCGGCGTGTCGGTGCAGGCCGACACCGTGCGGGAGGTCCGCAAGCGGCTGGACGCGATCGGCGCGAAGAAGGTGATGATCGTGCTCAGCGGACGCATGTCGCCCGAGCGCGTCCGGACGCTGCTCGACGAGGGCGCGCCGGTCGACACCTTCCACGACACCGGCTACATCGCCGCGGCGAGCCCGGTCCCCTTCTGGCCGAACATACGCTCCATCAGCGAGCGGCTGATCCCCCAGGAGACCGAGCCCCCGCCGCCGAACCCGCGCCTGCTGCGGATCCTCTAGCTGTAGTCAGAGACCACACCTCTGGCACCTGATCAGCCGCGGATGCCACCGAGGAGAGCCACGACCAACCCCTCGAGACAGCGTCGCCGGTTTCTGGCACCTGGTCCCCTGATCTTCGCGCTCCTTGCCGCGGGTGGCCTTGCGCTGGCAGTGACGTCTATGCTCAGAACCACTTCCGGGCCAACGGTCCAACTCCCCCTCACCATGGAAGGGATGCCCGCGCACCTGCTCAACGTGTGGATCGAGCCCAACCCGCCTAGGGTTGGCGAGGCCGCCATCACCGCCCAGGTCGTCGACCTCGGCGGCAACGCCCGTGTCGCCAGCCACATCGGATTCAGGATTGCCCAGGAGGAGGGTGAGCAGGCACCCCTGGCGGCTGGCGCCGCCCTGCCAGTGACCGGCCGTACCGAAGCCGGCAAGTACCGCGCGACGGTGTCGCTTCCGGAGGTCGGCTCGTGGACGATAGAAGTCGTAGTCCAGATGCAGGGGCGGACCGCCTCGGTGTCGTTCCCCGTGGAGGTCGGCTCGTGACCACCTGCCTCGCGACCCGCTAGGCCGGGTCTTCGACCACGTAGGTGCCGAGGCTGAAGCCATCGTCCGTGGCCAGCGCCGCCGCGCTCGTCACCGGGCACTCAAGATCCACGAACGCACCGCCCGAGACGACGAACGCCGCGGCCTCCTCGCCGCTCGCCGCATCGAAATCGCTCGATTGCGCCTCGTCGATGTCATTCGCCTCGTACGTGGCGAGGTAGCGGGCGCGCCCCGCGTCCAGCCCCACGGCCTTTACGACCAGCGCGTCCGGGCGGACGATGGCCAGCCAGGCGACATCGCCCGTGCGCGGGACCACGGCCGCGATGCGCGGCGTGCCGAGGTCGTCGTGCTCGTAGTCCATCGCGCTCAAGCAGAGCACGAGCGCGTCCCGAGGCGGCAGGCCAGCGGCGATCTTCTCGGCGATGGGGTCCGTATGCGAGCCGTTGGCCGCGACCGCCCACTCCCCGGCAAGGCGGAGGGCGTTGTACGCGATGTACGGGCTCTTCTGAAGGTCGGCCTCGGCACCTGGGCGCGGGACGATGGCGAGCGTGCCGTCGCTCTCGACCGCCTGTCGGTTGGGGAACGAGCGGCTCGATACCCGGTACATGACCGCGTTCCGGCCCGCCTTGCTCCGCCCCACCGCGACGATCCGTCCGACGTACATGCGCTCCACCCAGCCCAGCGGATGTCCGCCACCAGGATAACTCTTGGGCGCGGACGCGCCTCAGGCCAGGGCGAGGCTGGGCACCGCGTCGAGCTCCAGGCCATGCGTGATGCCCCGCTCGAGCGCGTAGGAGCCCGCGACGCCGATCATCGCCGCGTTGTCCGTGCAGTGGCGCGGAGCGGGGATGATGACGGGCACCGGCGAGCGCGCGGCACACTCCCGCCGCAGCAGCGCGTTCGCGGAGACGCCCCCGCCGAGGACGAGGCCCCGGGCGCCGTGGCGGCGCACGGCCTCGGCGGCCTTCGTCGCGATCACGTCGACCACCGCCGTCTGGAACGCAGACGCCAGCTCGGCCACGACGTCCGGCGCCGGCCCGCCCAGCGGCGGCGGGTACACGCCGAGCTCCTGCGCCTTGTGCAGCAGCGCGGTCTTGAGCCCGCTGAAGCTGAACTCCAGCGAGTCGCCCAGCCACGCGCGCGGCAGGACGAGCGGCGTCTCGACGCCCTCGGCGGCGCGCTGGATGGCGGGGCCGCCGGGATAGCCGCGG
>JADFRC010000115.1 GCA_022561455.1 Chloroflexota bacterium
CACGCTGATCCGCACGAAGTACCCGAAGGACAACGTCACCGTGATGGCCTTCTCCTACTTCGTGCTGCCGCTCAAGTCGACGATGCTGCTCGACACCTACTGGGTCGAGTACGGCGGCGGCACGAACATCCAGGAGGTGCTGCGCCAAGCCCGCCTGCTCCTGGCGCGCCAGGGCGGCATCACGAAGCAGATCGTGCTCATCACCGACGGAGAGCCGACGACGTACACGGCCCCGCCGGGCGCCGGCCGCTCAGGCGAGGGCTTCGGCGGGGGGTGGGAGGAGCGCTTCTGGCGGCGCGGCCGGGGCGGCTACGGCGTGATCGAGGAGACGCTGCGCGAGGTCGTCCGCTGCACGCGGGACAACATCACGATCAACACGTTCATGATGGCCGGGGACCGCGGCCTGATGGACTTCGTGCGGCTCATGGCGAAGACGAACCGGGGCCGGGCGTTCATCGCCGACCCCGCCCACCTCGGCACCTACATCGTGGCCGACTACGCGAACATGCGGAACAGGGTCATCCGCTAGGCGCGCTCACGCGGGGTGAAGGGCGCACGCCGTGCGCCCCTACGGGAACCACCGCCACCCCATCTGTAGGGGCGCACGGCGTGCGCCCGGACCGTCAGCGGTCGGTGCCAGGGAGCACCGGTCCTACCGCACGTAGTAGCGCTCGTGCGGGTCGATGGTCTCGACGAGGTCGAACTCCTTGCGGCGCGCGCCCTCGCCCGAGAGCACCGCTTCCACGTCGGGCTTGCGGGGCACGGAGTCCTTGAACGGGCCGCCCGTCTCGGTATCGCCGGGGTAGCGGAAGTACTCGCAGGGCAGGACGATGATGTCGTTCTCCGCGGGGTCGCGCCAGACGTTCATCGGCTCGCCGCCGTCCTCGACCACCTTCATCTGCTCTTCGAGCATCCGGCGGTACATGATGACGCCGACGTCCGTCACGCCGAGCCGCTCGGTGGAGCGGTCCATGACGGGGCCCTGGATGATCCATGCGAGCTGGTCCTGCGCCACCACGTACGTGCCGATGACCCGGCCGTCCTCGTCGTAGAGCTCGGGCTCGTGGATGACGGCCTTGGCGGGGTCGGGCGGCTCCTCGCCGGGCTCCGTGAGCGTGATCTGGAAGATCATGTGGAGCGTGTGGGTGTCGTCGACCGGCACGCGGAACTGCATGCCGCGGGCAACCCGGAGGATATTGGGGAACAGGATGGGGTGGCCGATGCGCCAGTGCTCGTCCTGCTCGGTCTCATCGCCGACGAGACGGCGTTTGATGACCCCGTAGTCGGTGATCTCGAAGCCGATCTTCTTATGGTCGGCGCCCTTGGACCCGACCTGGGCGTTCCAGGCGTCGCGCTCTTCGGGGGGCTTCTTGAGGTTGATGATGTAGCCGCCGTAGTAGCGGTGCAGCCACTGGAAGTGCAGCGGGTCGAGGGAGTTCTCCTGGCACTGGAGCCAGTTGCAGGGGAGCATGTAGGAGGAGATGTCCCGCTTGCCGTCCCATGCGAGCACGTCCCAGCGCGGGAGCAGCGGCGCGGGCTCGGGGCCCATGTAGGCGAAGATGAACCCGCCGAGCTCCTGAGCCTTATACGCCTTGAGCTTGACCTTCTCCTTGAAGCGGCTGCCCTCGGGCTCGGAGGGCTGGTCGATGCACTGGCCGTGGATGTCATAAAGCCAGCCGTGGTAGGCGCACCGGATGCCCTCGGGCTCGGGGATGCCGTAGGAGAGGTTGGCCTTGCGGTGCGCGCAGCTCGGCTCGATCAGCCCGAGCTCGCCGGCGGCGCTCCGGAACAGGACGAGGTCCTCGCCGAGGAGGCGGACCTCCTTGGTCGGCGTGTCGTCGTTGAGCTGGGAGCTGCCGGCGATGGGGTGCCAGTAGCGGCGCATGAGCTCGCCCATCGGCGTGCCGGGCCCGACCTGCGTGAGGCGCTCGTTCTGTTCCGTGGTGATCATTCGCGGTCCCCCTCAGCGAGCGTGAGCTAGACGCCCGCCGTCCGCCAAAGGGTACACCAAGGGCACTGCCCTTGGTCCGTTCGGGGCAGGACCGCTATTCGCGGTGCAACGCTGTCGTTCAGGAACGGTCTAGCCAAGCGCCGAACCGGGGCTCTCGGACAGCCTCGGCTGGCGCCGGCGGGTGGGTCAAGGGCTGTGCCCTTGCTATGCGGCGATGGGCTCGGGCTCAGCCTCGGCGGGCGCCGTTGCCGGGATGGGCGCCGGCGCCTGGGCGGGGACCGCGCGAACGATGGTGGGGGTGCTGGCCGCGGCTTCGCGGTCGGCATGCGCCCGCAGCGCCTGGCCCATCAGATCGAGCTGCCCCGCGTACTGTGAGGCGATCAGGAAGTGCATGATCGCCCCGCTCACGGTCTCGTGGAGACCTCTATCGAATCCGAACAAAGTGGTTCCTCCTTGGGGGTATCCCCCGTTTTACTATGGCCGCAGCGGAATACGCAGCCTTGAGCCGGGACACGTCGATGCAATCGCATCGCTGCTCCGAATCGCAGCTAGCGGGTTTCGAGTTCTGTCAGCCCGGTCAGTAAGGCGCTGGGAAGGGGATTCCCTGTAAGAAGCGTCAGTGAGGGGGTTCGCTAGGCTCGCCACCGCAGTCTGGGTACATCATAACATGTTGCGGATTCCGTCGCAATAGGCCAAGGGCATCGGGCACGGCCGTGGCGCCGGTGCCGACAGCCCTTTCAACCATCCCCCCGTCCCCCTTCCTGGCCAGGAAGGGGGTGGTAAAACCAAATACGGGGGACACCCCCGTGCCCCCGGCAAAGGGGCTTCGCCCCTCTGCACTCCCTGTCTGGTCCACGAAAAGGGGGTTTGAGGCAAGGCCCCTTTCTAGGAAGGGGGTGCTACAGCCAACGACGGGGGCACCCCGTATCGCCCGGCAGTGGACGTGCCCCCGGCAAAGGGGCTTCGCCCCCTTCGACAGGCTCAGGGCAGGCCCTCTGCACTCCCTATCACTCGTCTTTCCGGCGGAAGCCGGAATCCAGAGGGCGGTGGCTGAATCCCGGCCTTCGCCGGGATGACGAGCTTCTGCAGCAAGCCAGTCGCGAGAAGCTAGGCTAGAGCGCTCGCGGGTCGTCGCTCTCGGATGCAGCCACCGGGTGCGTGTGCTCCTTGACGGCCCGCTCGAGCTTCCTCCGCGACGTCAGCAGGTAGTGGCCGCACGTGAGGCAGCGGATGCCGATGTCGGCGCCGAGCCGCTCGACGCGCCACGACGTCCCGCCGCACGGGTGCGCCTTGCGCAGGGTCAGCGCATCGCCGAGGTGAAAATCTACGACCATCCGACGCCCATCGCGTCGAGCTCCGCGTTGATCGCCTCGCGCAGCCGTTCGGCCTCCGCGCGCGCCGCCTGGGCATAGCCGGCGCCCTTCGAGGCGTAGAGCACCTGGCGGCCGACGGCGATGACCACTCGACGGCCGTTGGCGTCGACGCCGTTGCGGACCGACGCCGCGAGGTCGCCGCCCTGCGCGCCGACCCCCGGCACGAGGATCGGCATGGCGGGAGCGAGGCCGCGGACGCGCGCCAGCTCATCCGGGGCGGTGGCGCCGACGACGAGGCCGACGTTCCCACGGGTGTTCCACCCAGCCGCCGCGATCGCGACCTGCTCGTAGAGCGGGCGGGGGCCGCCGGGCGACTGAACGATGAGCTCCTCGATGTCGGCCGCGCCGGGGTTCGAGGTGCGGGTGAGCACGAACACGCCACGGTCCTCGTAGGCCAGGAAGGGCTCCAGCGAGTCGCCGCCCATGTACGGGCTGACGGTGAGCGCGTCGGCGCCCCAGACCTCGAACGCGGCCTTGGCATAAGCCACCGACGAGTTGGCGATGTCGCCGCGCTTCGCGTCGAGGATGACCGGTATGTTCTTGGCGTGCGCGGCCTCGACCGTGTCCTGGAGCGCGCGCAGTCCGTCGAGACCGGCGGCCTCGTAGAACGCGGAGTTGGGCTTGTAGACGCACACGAGGTCGTGCGTCGCATCGATGATCGCCCGGTTGAACGCCGCGATGTCGTCGACCGGCATCGAGGGGCCCCACGGGTCGAGGTTGAGCCCGAGCAGGCTACGGTTGGCGCGCGCGGCATCGTCCAGGCGGTCGATGAAGCGGCTCATGGCCCCAGTGTACACAAGCGGTAAGCCCAGGTGACACGCCACCGGCCGTCGTCTAAGTTTGTCCTCTGCCACGCCCGCTGGAGGAGCCCATGGACCACGCCGCGCTCATACGTGAGGTATACGACCGTTTGCTGGCAAACCTAGGGCCGCAGGGATGGTGGCCGGGCGACGGGCCGTTCGAGACGATCGCCGGGGCTATCCTCACACAGAACACGGCGTGGGCGAACGTCGAGAAGGCGTTGGCGAACCTGCGCGCCTCAGACGCCATGAGCTGGGCGGCCATCCGGGCGATGGAGGTCGAGGAGCTCGCGGCCCTCGTCCGTCCCAGCGGCTACTTCAACGCGAAGGCGCGCAAGCTCAAGGCCTTCGCCGCCTACATGGCGGGCCGCGGCGATTCGCTGGCCCCCCGCGGTGACGCGCTAGACGGCCCAGGGCTCGGCGCCAAGGAGCTGCGCGCGGAGCTGCTGGGGGTGTACGGCATCGGGCCCGAGACGGCCGACGACATCGTGCTCTACGCGGCGGGGCTCGCCTCGTTCGTCATCGACACGTACACCCGACGCATCGTGGACCGCCTCGGGATCGCGCCGGAGCCCCGGAGCTACGGGGCCTACCAGGCGCTGTTCGAGGACGCGCTGCCCGCCGACGCGCCGGGGTACAACGAGTACCATGCGCTGCTGGACGCCCACGCGAAGGCGGTCTGCACGAAGCGCGAGCCGCGCTGCGGGGCGTGCGCGCTGCTGGACCTGTGCCCGACGGGCAAGCGGAGGCCATCTGCGCACCTTACCCCGCTAAGGAGGGGCAAAATGAGGATCAGCGACATAGACCCGGCTGCCGTCGAGCGCATTGTCCAAGAGTTACCAAGAGTGTTTCACACCAAGGACGTCTCTCTCAATCGTGAAGTCAGACTTGCACATCAGATCCATGAAGGTGAGAGGGCATATAACAGCGTCTTCGGGAGGTTCTTGCGTCGGAACGAAGTTCAGCTAGGGATACGACTCGACAAGTTCCCCGGTGGCCCGATGGGCGCGAGGTGGAGAAAGACCACCTAGCAAGGGAGCCCGCCAACGCGGGACCAAGGGCGTGATTGTGTACCCGTTCGCCCTGAGGCACTCGAAGGGCGGACGCGCAGTCGTGGGCAAGCCTTCGCTCGCACCCTTCGACGGTGCTCAGGGCGTGCTTCGAGAGCCTCAGCACGAGCGGGCACGCGCCGCGGGAGGCCTCGAGTCGATTGGACAAGCTGGCCCCGGCCACAAGGCATCTGAAGGAGAAGCGCGTTGACCCACGTGACCGACCGCTACCGGGAGACCGGCGGCCCGCCGCTCGTGATGTGCGACTTCACGCCGCCGCGGAGCGGCGACCCGGCGGCCCTCGACCGCCTCAAGGTCGTGAGCGCCGACTACTTCAACGCCGCCTACAACCCCGGCAAGCTCGTCCGCGCGGACTCCGTCGCGGCGGCCCACGCCGCCCGGGAGCGCACCGGCGTCGAGACGGTGTTCAACCTCGCCACGCGCGACATGAACAAGATCGCGCTCCAGTCCCGGCTCCTCGGCGCGCAGATGCTCGGGCTCGACAACGTCATCGTCATGCACGGCGACGAGCTCACCGAGCGCGAGACCGGCCTCGGCGTGAGTTCGGTCCGCGACTACTCATCGACGTCGCTCATCGCGGCGGTGCGCGCCATGAACGACGGCCTCGACTACCGCGGCGCGAGCTTGGGCGCGCCGACGGACTTCTGTATCGGCGCGACGCTCGACCTGGCACGGGACCTCGGAGCCGAGGCTGCGCTGACGCGGCGGAAGGCCGACGCGGGAGCGCACTACTTCATCACGCAGCCGATCTACGGGGCCGCGGAGCGCGAGCGGTTCCTGGCGCTCTACGAGGAGACGGCGCGCGAGCCTCTGGCCACCCCGGTCCTGTGGGGAGTCCAGGTCCTCGATAAGGACGGCGTGATCTTCGGGAACGTCCCGGCCGAGGTGCGCGCGCAGCTCGAGGCGGGCCGCGACGGCGCCGAGGCCGCGGGCGAGCTGCTGGCGGCGCTCGTCGAGGCCGGCGTGCGCGGCTTCTACCTCATACCGCCGATCCTGCGGGGCGGCCGGCGCGACTACGACGCCGCCCAGCGGGCGCTCGAGGCGATCGGACGCTGAGGCAGCGCGCGACGGTCCTTGGACGAACGGAGGGGCGCGGTCTCCCGCGCCCCTCTCGGTCACGTTCCCGGTGTGAGCGGCCGGTGCCGCTCCTCCGCCGTTCCTAGGTCTGGCTCTCGTTGACCACGCCGGCCTCGCCGGTGCAGTACGGGATGAAAGCCTTCATGTTGCAGGTGACGCCCTTGGCGGCGAGCTCCTTCTCGAAGATCTCGTGGATCTCGCGGTCCTCGTCCGAGTACTCGACCTGGATCCCGCCGTCCTTGATGCTGACGTCGGCCGATTGGCCCGCGTTCGGCGCGTTGAAGCCGCCGTCACCGGAGCGGAGCGCCATGTAGCGGGCCCGCTTCGTGCCGGAGTTGAAGTGCTGGTGGTAGGTGCCGTCGTTGGGCACGACCACCAGCGAGCCGACCTTCCAGTCGCACTTGACCATGTCGGAGCGGTCCTCCT
>JADFRC010000116.1 GCA_022561455.1 Chloroflexota bacterium
GCGGGGCGGTCCACGCGGACGCCCTGCGCGAGGCGATGGGCCGCCGGGCGCACTTCGCGCCCGACGACGCGCCCGCAGGCCGGCTGGCAGGGGTCGCGGAGCTCGGCGCGCGGTTGCTCGATCGGGGCGAGGGCACATCGCCAGGCGACGTCCAGCCACACTACGGCCGGCCGCCCACGATCACGCCCCCGAAGCAGGGCACCAGCCCTGCACCCATTAAGAGGGGTGCGGCGCGGTCGGCCATCGGGCGGCTGAGGCCTCCCGGCAACATTGCCTGAGCGCACCCTGTGATACGCTACGGCGCCCGAATCACACCCACGAGGAGCCCCACCGCATGCCTGAGCGAACCCTGGTCCTCCTGAAGCCCGACACGGTCCAGCGAGGGCTCGCCGGACGCGTCATCGGCCGGCTCGAGGACCGCGGCCTCAAGATCGTCGGCATCAAGATGGTCCACATGGACATGGCACTGGCCAACCGTCTCTACGCCGAGCACGTCAACAAGCCTTTCTTCGCCGGCCTCTCCGAGTTCATGATGTCCCGCCCCATCATCGCGATCGCCCTCGAGGGCAAGAACGCCACCGAGGTCGTCCGGGCGACGATGGGCGCGACCGACCCGCAGAAGGCGGCACCGGGCACGGTACGGGGGGACTTCGGGACCGATATCGGACGCAACCTGATCCACGGCTCGGACTCGCCCGAGGCCGCCGAGCGCGAGCTGGGCATCCTGTTCGGAGAGGGCGAGACGTTCGACTACGAGCGCGAGACCGACCGCTGGATCAACGAGAGCTAGCCAGGGCACGGCCCTGGACCCACTCGCTGCCGCGCTGCGACAGCGGATCGGGCAGGGGCATGCGATGAATGGTGGAGTCCGGCGGGCGCTAGCTTCCCTACCCCTTGAGGGTGCAGGGCAGTGCCCTGCCTACTGCATCCGCACGACCGTCTTGGCCGCCTTCCAGAGCTGCTCCAGACGGTAGTGCTCCCGCTGCTCCTCGTCGAAGATGTGGACGATCACGTCGCCGAAGTCCAGCAGCAGCCAGCCCGAATCCGCCGTGCCCTCGCGGTGGTGGAGCAAGAGGCCGCTCGCCTTCCCGGCGACCGTGATGTCCCCGGCGAGCGCGTCGGTCTGGCGCGGCGTGACGGCGCTCATGATGATCATGTAGTCGGCGAACGAAGCGACCTCGCGCACGTCCAGCAGCAGGATGTCGCTCGCCTGCTTGTCCGAGGCCACGTCGACGGCCCGGCGCGCGGCCGCCGCGATCTGCTCGGGCTCGAGCAGGGCGCGTTTGGCGCGTGGTGGGAACGTGGTCGTCATCGGCGCCATTATAGGGGCGGGGCGGGAGCGCCGGTATAATGGCGCCAGCGCCGCGCCCGATACGAGAGCGCGGAGTGCGGGGGAGTTCACGGTGTCGCAAGGGAGCACGCAGCAGCCCGCCCGGTCCCGCCTCAGAAGGGCACTCGGCGGCGTGTCGAACCGGTTCGCAGTCGGGCTGCTGATCCTCATTCCGGTCGTCCTGACGGTCGTCATCCTTCAGTTCGCGTTCGAGTTCCTGGACGGTCTCCTAGGACCGGTCCTGAGCACCGCACTCGGCCGCGACATACCGGGAGTCGGCCTCGTGGCTCTTGTCCTGATCATGCTGCTGACGGGCGTCCTCGCGCTGAGCGGCGCGGCGCGCTCCGTCTCGCGCGGGATCGAGCGCATCGTGGCGGCGATACCCGTCGTCGGCACCATCTACGGCATCGGCAAGAAGATGACCGGCTCCTTCTCGGGCTCCTCGCCGGATGCCGCGGGATTCAACCGGGTCGTCCTGGTCGAGTACCCGCGCGACGGCGTTTGGTCGATGGGCTTCCTCACCGGCTTCACGCAGGTGGATGGCGAGCTGCACGCGTTCGTCTACCTCCCGACCGCCCCGATGCCCAACTCCGGCTGGATCGCGTTGATCGAGGCGGCACGTGTGTACGACACGGACCTCTCGACGCAGGACGCGATGCAGGCCGTGCTGTCGAGCGGCATCTCGAACCCGCATAGCATCACGCGGCGTCCGCTGCGCGAGCTCCAGGAGACGCCGAGCGATGCCTGAGACACGCCCAAGGGTCGTCGTCGCCATGAGCGGCGGCGTCGATTCCTCGGTCGCCGCATACCTCCTGGCCCGCGATGGCTACGACGTCATCGGCGTGACCATGCGGTTGTGGTCGGACGGCGCCGAGGCCATCACGCCGGACCACCAGGGCTGCTGCTCGATCGACGACATCGAGGACGCGCGCCGCGTCTGCTCGACCCTCGGCGTGCCGCACTACGTGCTCGACGTCGAGCGCGAGTTCCGCGCCCACGTCATGGACTACTTCGTGGCCGAGTACCAGCGCGGCCGCACGCCGCACCCGTGCATCGCCTGCAACGACCGCATCAAGTTCGACTTCCTGATGACGCGCGCGGCGATGATGGACGCCCCCTTCGTCGCCACCGGGCACTACGCGCGGGTCTCAGGCGCACCGGGCCAGCGTGTGCTCAGGCGCGGCGTCGACCCGGCGAAGGACCAGTCGTACGTGCTCTTCGGGCTGACCCAAGCCCAGCTCGACCACGTCCTGCTACCGGTGGGGGAGCACGCCAAGGACGAGGTCCGCAATCTTGCGCGCGAGGCGGGCCTGCACCTCGCAGACAAGGCCGACAGCCAGGAGATCTGCTTCATCCCCCAGGGGAACTACCGGGACTTCCTCAAGACGCGCGTGGAGCCGCGGCCCGGCGAGTTCGTCGACGCGGACGGCCGCGTGCTCGGCACCCACCCCGGCATCGAATACTTCACCGTCGGTCAGCGCCGCGGCCTCGGCCTGACGCTCGGCGAGCGGCTGTTCGTCACCGAGGTGCAGCCGCTCACCCGGCGGGTCGTCCTGGGGCCCGCGGAGCAGCTCCTGCACCGTGGCGTGCGGGTCGAGCGCGTCAACTATCTCGCCGGCGATCCGCCGCCTGCAGCCGTGCACGTTACGGCGAAGATACGCTATAACGGTCGCGAGGCCGCGGCCGTCCTCGAGCCGTCCGGCAGCGACGCCACGCTCTGGTTCGCAGAGCCGCAGCGCGCGGTGACGCCGGGCCAGGCGGCCGTCTTCTACGACGGCGACCGCGTGCTCGGCGGCGGCTACATCCAGGGCACAGTCCTGGACCCATAACCAGGGCACAGCCCTGGACCCATAACTAGGGCACAGCCCTGGACAGGAGCGCGGGCGTGTCCGACGGCCCAGCCGGTCCCACGCAGGACGAGGAGCACCGCCTCTGGCGCCGGGGCTTCTCCCGCATCGCCGGCATCGACGAAGTCGGCCGCGGCCCCATCGCCGGCCCGGTCGTCGCGGGCGCGGTCGTCCTGCCGGACCTCACCGGCGCAAGCCATCCCGACCTGCCGCTCGTGCGCGATTCCAAGACGCTCTCGGCCGCTCAGCTCGCGCGGGCCGACGCGGCGGCGCGCGAGCTCGCGCTCGGCGTCGGCATCGGCGTGGCGAGCTCCGAGGAGATCGACCGCATGGGCATCGCGCCCGCCACGCGCAAGGCGATGCGCCGCGCCGTCGAGGCGCTTCCCGAGCCGCCGGACCACCTGCTCATCGACGCCTTCCCGCTCGATTGGCGCCGCACGCCGTGCCTCGCCATCATCAAGGGCGACGCGCTCTGCACGGCCATTGCGGCCGCCTCCGTCGTCGCCAAGGTCTACCGCGACCGGCTGATGTGCGAGCTGGACGAGCGCTACCCCGGCTACGGGCTGGCGAGCCACAAGGGATACGCCTCGGCCGAGCACCTCGCCGCCGTCGGGTCGCTGGGGCCGAGCCCCGCCCACCGCAGAAGCTTCTCGCCGTTCAAGCCCGCGCTGTTCGACCGCGATGCCCTCCGCGCGTAGCAACCTCGGCACGCGGGGCGAGGCGCTCGCGGCCGCCCACCTCGAGGGGCTCGGCATGTGCATCGCGGCGCGCAACTACCGCAGCCGCTACGGCGAGGTCGACCTCGTCGCGCACGACGGCGACACGCTCGTGTTCGTCGAGGTGAAAACGCGGCGGACAGACTCCTACGGGACGCCCGAGGAGTCCATCACGCCACGCAAGCTCGACCGCCTCGCCAAGACGGCGGCGCGCTATCTCCAAGAGCACGGCCTGGAGCAGCGCCCGTGGCGCGTCGACCTGGTCGCGATCAAGCTCGGCAAGGACGGCCCGACGATCAACCACGTGCGGTCGATCGTGGAGCGCGACCCGGCTTAGTTCTACAAGTGCCATCGGGCAGTGTATGCCCTGCAGATGCGGTCTACCATCGTCCGGTATTCCCCATCGATGTCGATGCCAAGCGCGTTGTCTCGCACAATGCGAGGCGCTTGGACGTTGTCGATGAAGACCGGCACCAAAAGTACATAATCGTAGGCTACAAGGTCGGTTCTTGCAGGAGGGCGGGTTGGCAGTTCGCGGAACTTGTCCACGGTGCGCTGAGGGTCCCCGAGGCGATTGCGGCTGATGGCGTTCGGAAAGTCGTCCCACAGTCCAGCGTCGCCGCTGGAGAGGCGTGGCAAAACCCGCTCCTTGAACTCCTCAGGTGACAGGAACGGCTTCACGCGATCAGGCACGTTCAGAACGTTCTCGGCAAGGCCGACGAGCACTGTTGCCACGAGGATGGCGTCTGGCTTGTTCCGATGGAGCACTCCGACCAAGTCGCTCAAGTCGTCGTAGCGGTTGGTGCGGTTACGGTGCGCAGTAACAACGGACTTGTTCTCGACACATAGGCGCAGGCGTGCGAGGTCGGGCTCGCCCGTTTCACTAGCGGGCTCAGCCACCACGAGGTCCAGCTTCCGCGCCCGCCCAGCCGGCGAAGGGGAATCAGGCCAGTCGCGGATGAGGCCCGCCGTGAAATCGCGCTCGAATGGCTCGCACATCGCGCGCAGGTCGCGCAAGATCCCACGGCTCACCGCGCCCGAATGATCCTCAAGCCGATGGTTGTGAAAGCCGCGGGCCTTAATGCCGTCAATCACATCATCGAACGGCGTACTCATCTGGGACTCACCGCATGAAAGGCTAGTTCCATTTGCCGCGGCGGCGATTCCAGATGCGCGCTGGCGCGGCCGTCGCTGACCGCGCGGACCACGTCATCTGGCAATGGCAGCCGCTTCAGTACGCGGCTCTGAAGGCGTAAGAACCCCTTGGACGCACGCTGGCAGTTTTGGGCTAGCCACTGATGCGCGGCTGGCGACTGCAGATAGCGAGCGATCACGTCAATCGTAGCGGGATCCCTTGGTACGATGTAATACACGGAATGCCGCGGGACGACATCGCCGGACCGATCCACCCAGAATTGCGGCCTCTCACAAATGTCCTTGCACAGGATCTTCGGGCGTAGTATCTCGCGCAGTGCTGGCGTCTCATGAAATGCGTACCACGGCTTGCGTTGGACGCATGTGCGAGCCAATAGCCGTTCGCGAACATCGTCGTGCATCAGGTAGCGCCCTAGCGCTCCCAGCCGCTCAAACGGAAGCAACCGGCCGTCTCTGTTGTAGGGGGTCAGCATCACGAACCGCTGCGGAATATCCGTCGTCTCGGGCGTAAGTTGCCGACCTGCTACCGTCGGGCGCGCGAAGCGCCGGAGCCCTGGGTCGAGACCGTCCGCTGGTCGCACAAAGACGTTGTCCGCACCGGTCGCGACGCCGCAACTGACCCGCAAGCACACATCCCCGAGCGTCACCGCCGCCTGCTGCGGCGCAGAGCCCTCAAGCAAGGGCAGCCACGAGTCCCGCCCTAACGGTAGTTCAACCGTCACCTGACCGCCGTCGCGGCGCCTGACTTGCGTCCTCCCAGGGGGTGCGTTGCGCACCACCGTAATCGTCGGGTAGGTCACGAGTTCGGCAAACGTATCCTCGCGGACAAGGTGGATTTTCTCAATGTGATATCGCGCGAGCAGATCGCGCAGTGGCCCTGCAGTATCAACATACAGATACTTCTCTGGGGTGATGAAAACCAGTTGGCCACTCGGAGCGAGGCTTCGCAATGCCTGCTCAAAGAAGAGGATATAAAGGTCAAACCGGCCACGCGCGCTAGCATAACGCGCCCGGTATCGCGCCTTCTCGCTCTCCGACAATCCCGTGATTGCCACGTATGGAGGATTGCCAACGATGAAGTCGTACTTTGCGCGGTCGTCCGTTAGAAAATCGGCATGCCGGATGCGGACCTGGGACAATCGGCCATATTTCGCGCGCAACACCGGTAGGTGGCGTTCGTCGGACTCGACACCAGTGATACGAGGAAGCGCAAGGCCCTGTCGCTCGCACCAGCGAATGATGCCATCGATGAACTCACCCGTTCCACAGCCTGGGTCGAGCACAGTATCGTCCGAGTGCGGAAGCCGACTTCGAAACAACAGCTCGACCATCGCGTCGACCGTCTCGTGCGGTGTCGGAACGAAGCCCTTCATCGTCGTCCTTTCCTAGCAGACAGTGAGCGTCTCTCTCTGCTCGTCCAACATCGTGTGCTCGCAGCAATGGTGCAAGAGCTGGATGTCCCGCAAGGGATCTGGCGCGCCACGCCCGTCGGCCCCCCTACGCCCGCCGCAGCGCGAAGCCGATGACGTCCCGGCCGGTGTAGGCGCCGATGACCGAGCCGATGCGCCCGGTCAGCACCGGCGCTTTCGAGAGCGGCGCCAGGTGGTCGGCGAAGGACGCGACGACCT
>JADFRC010000117.1 GCA_022561455.1 Chloroflexota bacterium
CCGCGGCGCATCGTCGAGCAGCTCTACGGCCGCGACTACCTCCTCAACGAGGCCCTCGACTCGATGGTCAACGAGGCCACGACGAAGGCCGTCGAGGACGAGAAGCTGGAGCTCGGCGGCATCCCGCAGATCACCATCGAGGGACTCGACCCGCCGAGCTTCACCGCCACCGTCCCGCTCACGCCGACGGTCGACCTCGGCGACTACCGGTCCGTGCGCGTCAAGAAGGACGAGGTCAAGATCAGCAAGGAGCAGGTCGACGGCGTGCTCGAGCAGCTGCGCCGCGACGTCGCGGTGTGGGAGCCCGCGGACGGCCCGCTGCAAGAAGACGACCTCGCGAACCTCACGGTCGTCGGCTGGGTCGACGACGGCGGCGAGCGCAAGGAGATCGTCCGAAGCGAGGCGATGGACTACATACCACACGTTGGCGGGCGCTTCCCCGTGCCGGAGTTCGACGAGTCGCTGATCGGTCTGCCGCAGGGCAAGGAGACCGCGTTCACGATCGACGTGCCCAAGGACTTCGAGAACGAAGACCTGGCGGGCAAGAAAGCGCGGTTCGAGGCAACCGTCCACTCGGTGAAGCGAAAAGAGCTCCCCAAGCTCGACGACGAGTTCGCCAAGGGTGTCGGGGACGGTTATGATTCGATGAAGGCCCTGCGCGAGCACGTCGAGTCGGACCTGCTCGCCCGCGAGCAGCAGAACGCCGACGCCAAGCACCGGGAGGAGACCCTCCTCAAGGTCACCGAGGCGGCCACGATCGAGATGTCGGACCTGATCGTCGACCACGAGATCGAGCACTACCTCGAGGACCAAGAGCAGGACATCAAGTCGGGCCGCTTCACCATCGAGTCGTACCAGCAGTACCTCGAATGGCAGACGATGAAGCCCGAGGAGGTCCGCGAGCAGGCCAAGCCCAAGGTCGCGGAGCGTCTCAAGCGGGCCCACGTGCTGCGCGAGGTCGCACGGCAGGAGGCATTCGAGGCGACGGACGCGGAGCTCGACGAGGAGGTCGAGTCGATGGCCGAGGGCTCCGGCACCGGAGCCGACGAGGTGCGCAAGCTCTTCACCGAGCAGGAGCGGCGAGAGTCGCTGCGCCGGGCACTCGTCAACCGCAAGGCGATCGACCATCTGACGGCCATCGCAGGCCAAGCCGGTAGCGCCGGCAAGCCGAAGGCGAAGCGCGCTCCGGCCAAGCGCCCGGCGGCACGCAAATCGACGGCAAAGACCCCCGCCAAGCGCGGGGCGTGAACCAGGGGAGGTAGCCGATGCAGGAGTGGCCCATCCACAGCGCGTTGCCGAGCGGTGAGCTCCGGCCCCCGGAGAGCATCATCCCAATGGTGATCGAGACGAGCGCCCGCGGGGAGCGCGCCTTCGACATCTACTCCATGCTGCTCAAGGAGCGGATCGTCTACCTGGGCACGCCGATCAACGACCAGGTCTCGAACCTCATCGTCGCCCAGCTCCTCTACCTGGAGCGCGAGGACTCCGACAAGGACATCAACCTCTACATCAACAGCCCCGGCGGCGTCATCACGTCGGGACTCGCCATCTACGACACGATGCAGCTCGTCAAGTGCGACGTGTCCACGATCTGCGTGGGCATGGCCGCGAGCATGGGGACGGTGCTGCTGTGCTCGGGGGCGCCCGGCAAGCGCTTCGCGCTGCCGAACTCGACGATCCACATGCACCAGGCCATGGGCGGCGCGTCGGGGCAGGCGACCGACATCGAGATCGCGGCGCGGGAGATCCTGCGGATGCAGGACAAGATCCGCACCATCCTCTCCACGCATACGGGCCAGACCTACGAGAAGATCGCCCGCGACACCGACCGCGACTACTACCTCGCCGCCGAGGATGCGAAGGAGTACGGTCTGGTGGACGAGATCCTCGGGAGCTCCCCGATGTCCACCACCAGCGGCGCCAAGTCGTGAGCACCGGGTCCGGGAGCTCCGAGCCTGGGCGAGGGGTGAAGTAGACCGATGCCCACCAACTCCGGCAGCACGCCGACGCGAGCCGATCAGGTCTGCTCCTTCTGTGGGAAGGCGCAAGCGAACGTCAAGCGGCTGATCGCCGGACCAGGACGCGTCTTCATCTGCGACGAGTGCGTGCATCTCTGTGAGCAGATCATCTCCGAAGAGAGCTCGGCCACCCCGGCCAAGCCGTCGCTCCCCTCGCGCGGGCTCTCCCCCAAGGAGATCTACGCGCGCCTGAACGAGTACGTCGTCGGCCAAGACCGCGCCAAGCGCGTGCTGAGCGTGGCCGTCTACAACCACTACAAGCGCATCTGGTCCAACGCCGCCTCGCAGGACGTCGAGATCCAGAAGAGCAACATCCTCCTCGTCGGGCCGACGGGCTCCGGCAAGACGCTGCTCGCGCAGACGATGGCCCGCATCCTCGACGTGCCGTTCGCCATCGTCGACGCCACCTCGCTGACCGAGGCCGGGTACGTCGGCGAGGATGTCGAAAACATACTCCTGCGGCTCATCCAAGCCGCCGACTTCGACGTCTCCCGGGCCGAGCAGGGGATCATCTACATCGACGAGATCGACAAGCTCGCGCGCAAGGGCGCCAACCCGTCGATCACGCGCGACGTCTCCGGGGAGGGCGTGCAGCAGGCGCTGCTCAAGCTCATCGAGGGGTGCGTCGCCAACGTGCCGCCGCAGGGCGGACGCAAGCACCCGCAGCAGGAGTTCCTCCAGATCAAGACGGACAACATCCTGTTTATCTGCGGCGGCGCCTTCGAGGGGATCGCGGAGATCGTCTCCCGGCGGACGATGTCCAACCATCGCATCGGCTTCCATGCGGGCGACAGCGACGCCGAGGAGATCAGCAGCGACGTCGCGCCGGAGGACCTGCTGGCGTACGGTTTCATCCCCGAGCTGATAGGCCGCCTCTCGGTGTCGGTCAGCCTGCACGAGCTGGACAAGCCCGCGATGGTCCAGGTGCTCACCGGGCCCAAGAACGCAGTCGTGAAGCAGTTCCAGCACCTGTTCGCGCTCGACGGCGTCGAGCTCACGTTCACGCCGTCGTCGCTGGAAGCGGCGGCGGAGCAGGCGCTCGGGCGCAAGACCGGCGCGCGGGCGCTCCGGACCATCATCGAGGAGGTGCTGCTCGACGTGATGTTCGAGCTGCCGTCGCTCCAGCACGTGCGGCGGTGCGTCATCGACGCCGCTGATCCGAAGCGGCTCGCGCCCCCGCGGCTGCTGACGTCGAGCGGCCAGGTCGTGGAGATCGGGACGATCGACGCCAAGAGCGCGTAGGCAGGCGGGCGCCGGGTCGCGAAATGGCCTCCGGGGAGCCGGAGGCTTTCTGCTTGAGGAGCGGCTAGGTGCCTGACTTCGTCTTGGGCTTCGGACTCGTCGCGGTGGTGCTCGTCGTAACGGCGCTCATCTCCGGGGCGGTCGAGCGCTCGCCCCTCTCCTTCCCCCTCATCTTCCTGGGCCTGGGCTTCCTGCTCGGTGAGCGGTTCCTCGGCGTGCTCCAAGTCGGCCCGCACGACGAGGTCCTCGAGATCGTCGCCACGCTCACGCTGGCGCTCGTGCTGTTCCTGGACGCGGTCAAGCTCGATGTGCGCGAGCTCGGCAAGCGGTGGGGCGTCCCGTTCCTGATCCTCGGCCCTGGCACGCTCATCGTCATCGGGCTCGGCGCCGTGGCCATCCAGGTCATCTTCGGATGGGGCTGGACCATGGCGTTCATCGGTGGGGCCACGCTCGCGTCCACCGATCCGGTCGTGCTCCGCGAGATCGTGCGCGACACGCGCATCCCGCGGTCGGTGCGTCAGGTGCTGCGCTTCGAGGCCGGGACGAACGACATGGTCGTGCTGCCCATCGTGCTGGTCCTGATCGCGGTGGCGCGGGCCGAGGCGAGCAGCCCGGCCGGATGGGCCGAGTTCCTGGCGAAGCTGCTCGTGCTGGGGCCGGCCATCGGCTTCGCCGTCGGCGGTGGGGGGTCGTGGCTCATCGCCAAGGTGGACCGCCACATGAGCGTGCGGCGCGAGTATCAGGCACTCTACGGCCTCGGGCTCGTACTCGCCGCGTACTCCGCGGCGACGGTCGCCGGAGGCGACGGCTTCCTGGGTGCGTTCGCGGCCGGCATCGCGGTCGTCGCGCTGAATCAGGCACTGTGCGACTGCTTCTTGGAGTACGGCGAGGTCACGGCGGAGGTGGCCATGCTGGTGGCGTTCGTCCTGTTCGGCGCGGTGCTCTCCTCCATCATCGTGATGAGCGCGCTCGGCCCCCCGCTGATCCTCGCCGCGCTCTGCATCGTCGTCATCCGGCCGTCGGTGCTCTCGCTCGTGCTCGTGCGGGCGCGGATGAGCTGGGAGGCGCGCGCGTTCATCGCCTGGTTCGGTCCGCGCGGCCTCAACTCGCTGCTGCTGGCGCTGCTCGTCGTGCTCGCCGGCCTGCCGGGCGCCGAGCTGCTGCTCGCCACCGTCGGCGTCGTCGTGCTGGCGTCCGTGACGGTCCACGGCTCGACGGCGGCCCCGATGAGCGCGTGGTACGGGCGCAAGGTGGCGACCGAGGTGCTCGTGGAGGAGCGCGAGGACACGGCGGCGGCACTGTTGGGCGTGCACGAGCAGGAGGCCCGGCGGATCACGCCGGCCAAGCTGGACAAGCGTCTGCGCTCCGGCGACCCGCCGCTCGTGCTCGACGTCCGCACGCGGTCCAAGTACGAGGCCGACGGCGTGCGGATGGCGGGCAGCATCCGGCTGCACCCCGACGAGGTGCTGACGTGGGCGCTTGAAAATGCGCGCGGACGCTCCATCGTCGCCTACTGCACCTGAGTGGGCGAGGGGACCAGCGCCCGTGTGGCGCAGCAGCTCCGCCAGGCCGGGGTCGAGGCGGCCGCGCTCCTCGGCGGGCTGAACGCGTGGGCGGCGCAGTTCCCGGTCGAGCGCATCCCCGAGGTGGAGCCGGCCGCATAGCCGAGCGTCCACCGCCCGTTCCCGTTCGTCCTGAGGCTCTCGAAGGGCGGCCCAGGGCTTGTCCGCAGCCGAGGTCCGTGGTTCGAGTGCCTCACCACGAACGGGAACGGGTGTAGGCTTTCCTCTCAGCCTGAAAGGACGAACCATGAGGGTTTATTGGCAAGCGGTGAAGCAGGGCCTGCGGCTGATGCTGGCCGACGGCGAGCGAGAAGAGCGGCTCGGCGGCGTGCGGACGACACCCCGCGGCTTCGATGCTTTCGCGACGACGTTCGGCTACGATCCCGACCGTGCGCGGCGCGGCATCGCGAGCCAGGACGAAGCGAAGGCGTTCGTCGAGTCGCTCAAGCCGTGGGAGCTGTTCGTCCGTGACTCCGACATCTCAGTCGAGCCGGAGATCGAGTCGCCGGGCGGGTAACGTCCGTTAGCGGAGAGGTGCAGGATGGCGCAAGCGTTCGAGATCTCTCACGACCCCAAGACCCTCGAGCTGGAGGAGGCCGACGACGGCCGGGCGCGTCTCGTGCTCACGCTGAGCAAGCTGGGCCAGGTGACGAAGCTGGACTTCTTCCTCGACGCCGACGAGGCTCAAGCACTGGCCGCGGCGCTGACTCGTTAGCGGGCCGCCGCCCATGCTATCGAGCCGCGTCGTCATCGAGGGTCCGCCGGCGCTGCTGCTGGTGGACGCCTCGCGCAACCTCGCCGGCTGGGAGGCCGAGTTCTGCGACCGGCTGTGCGCAGCCATGGTCCGCCGCGGGCTGCGGCTGGTCGGCGGGCGATCACTACGGGTGAGTGGACCCGAGGAGCTCGGGCGGCATCTACCCCTGCTGGAAGCGGCCAACTGCCTCTTGCTGATCGGCCACGGCGGGGAGACGTCGCCGTCGGCCAGCGCCGAGCTGCGAGAGTACTGGGGATGGCTGCAGGCCAACGCCGTGGGTCCGAAGCTGCTCGCCGTCTGTTCGTGGGCGGACCATGACCCCGCCTTCAGCGAAGAGGTCCTCCGAGCGACCGGCGACTTCGCTCCCCTGGCGCTCGTCCAGGAGTCGCCGGTGAGCGGCCGCGAGGGCGGCCTCTTCTTCCTCAAGTTCTTCACCGAGCTCCATCTGCACTCCGAGGCCGACATGACCGGGCGGATGGCATGGTTCTCGTGGTCCAAGGCCACCGCGCTGCTCAAGAGGCGCCGGCTGACGGGCAGCTTCGGTCTCCGTACGTGACCGGCACAAAGACGGCGATCAAGCGGCGGCCACGCTCGTAATACTCCCGTAACGGTGTTGGTGGAACACTTGCGCCATCGTTCGCGGAACTGTCGACGGTCCGGCCTGACAATCGATGCCATCCGTCAACCTCAATCGACCAGAACCAGTTTGGAGAGACGTAGGGATGTTGACGTGTGTCAGCCCGTGGTTATCAGCCGGACAACCTCCGAGCGGTGGAACCTTCTGTCTCTCCTCGGCCCCACTCGATAGGCTCTCAGCAAGCCTCTGGCGGCCCAGCGCCTCAGCGTATCGGGGTGGACCGAGAGAACCTCAGCGGCTTGCCCCACCGATAGCAAATCTTTCGGCTGTGTTCTCTTTGCAGTGCGTGTAGTCATATGAACCCCTGCTTTCTACGGCAAGGATGCACCCCGCTCACCTGCCGAACAATCGCCGTAACGAGTGATTCCTCGCGGCGCGTGCCTCAGCCATTCGGGCTACGCCAGCTACTGATCACCGTAAC
>JADFRC010000118.1 GCA_022561455.1 Chloroflexota bacterium
CGCGTCGCGTCCGAGCGGAGCCTGCTCGAGTACACGGCGATGTTCTTCAAGCTGGGGTTCTCGCTGGACGACGTGGTCCGCATGACCACGCAGACCCCGGCTCGCGTGCTCGGGATAGAGGACCGCGCGGGGAGCCTGGGCGTCGGCATGCCGGCCGACGTTTCCGTGCTGAAGGCGACCGAGGGCGAGTACAAGCTGACGGACACCATCGGAGTCAGCCGCGTGGGCGATCTGGCGCTGGAGCCGGTCGTGACGCTCAAGGCAGGGGTCGTCTGCCCGGCGAGCTCCGGTACGCACGAGTGGGGGGGTCGCTCCGCCTCGCGCGGCCATTCGAAGAGGTGAGCGCCCTCGCCTGATGCTAGGGCCGCTCTCGCTTACGCCGAGGCGGTGGCCACCCCCGCGAGCTGCGGCAGGAACCGGTGCGCGTTCTCCCCGAGCAGCTTGATCTTCGCGCTCTCCGCTATCGCCTTTCCGGCGACCATCGGGACCGCGTTCGGCCACGGACTCCCGTTGTGCGGGTAGTCGGTCGAGAAGAGCCAGGGGTGCTCGCCCAGCGTCTCGATCGCGTACCCGATGTGCTCCTCGTCGGCCTCGATCGAGCAGAAGAGGTTCCCGGCGGCCACGATCTCCGATGCCGAGCGCTCGAGCTTCGGCGTTGCGGCCGAGCCGGGCTTGTAGCCGTCGTCCAGCCGCTCCACCAGATACGGCATCCAGCCGCTGAAGCTCTCGAACAGACCGATGCGGAGGCGCGGGAAGAGATCGAAGACGCCCCCGCCGATGAGCGCGGCCATCGCGTACTGCCCGCCGATGGCGTGGTAGAGCCCGTTGGGCGCGTCCGTCCACGGCGTGAAGGGCGGGCGGTTCGCTCCGGAGTGGACCCACAGCGGCAGGTCCAGCTCCTGCGAGGCCGCGTACAGGGGATGGATGTCCGGGTTGTCGAGCATCCGTCCGTCGGGGCAGGACCGGGGGATCGACATGCCCGCGAAGTACGGGTCGCTCTTGGCCCAGTGCTGGAGCTGAGCGATGGTCTCGGGGATGTTCCGGAAGGTCGAGGCCCCGAGCCACCAGAGGCGTCCGTCCGCATCGGCGCAGTAGTCGTGCATGAACCGGTGGTAGGCGGCGTGCAGGGCCGCCTCGAAGCCCGCGTCGCGCAGCGCGCAGAAGCTGTCGGCCGAGCTGGGGAAGACGACGCTGATGTCGACCGCGGCGGTGTCCATGTCCCGCAGCCGGACCGCGGGGTCCCAGTTGCACGCGGGGTCGATCTCGACGCCCGCGTTCGTCGAGCTCCGGCTGCCGCCACCCTCTGCCGGGCCGCTGCGCGCGCGCGCCTCGTACGCCTCGTGGACCCCCAGGGGACGCTTGGGTAGCTGCGGCCAGAGGAACTCGGAGAAGCCGCGGTCGCCGGGCTTGCGCCTCGCCGCGGCCGACGCCTCGCTGAACCGGGCGTACGTCTCGCGGTACGCCGGGTCCATGCGCTCCTTGTACGTGCGGTCGAGGTCCCAGTACTGGCGGATGTGGCAGTCTGCGTCGACGACGAGGTGTCCGTTGTAGCTCATCGCTCCCCTCCCAGGCTCGTGGCTGGCCTGGCAACGATACGCCAACGACCGCCCACCAGCATCCGCGGATGCCAGCCGCCATCGGCTCGGCGATCGGGAAGCATCACTGGTGGGTGGGTAGGGCGGGTACCGGTGGCCTACGCGTCGGCCTTGCTCTTGAGCTTCGCCTTGAGCAGGTCGACCCCCCGTGCGTTAGCTCGCCCGAGAGCTGTGCGTCTCACTCGAGCGGCGGCTCCAGGTGCGACGGGATGGCGTCGAGCGTGCCGTAGAGCCAGGCGATGCGCGTGTCCGCATCCAGAGTTAGATGATCGGCACCTACCTGCGCGTGGTCCCACGCCTCGTCGTCCGCGTTCCACAGCCACAACGTCCAGTACAGCTCCGGCGTGTCGTGGAGGCCGTCGATGGAGCGCACCAGGTGCGAGCCGAACTCGGCGTACCAGTCTGCCTCGACCTCGTAGGTCACCGACGTCGCGCGCCATACGTCCGTGCCGGCCGGGACCGCCACGATGGTCCAGTCCGGGGCGGAGTCAGGCACTTCCACCAGGAACTGCACGCTGACGACGGTCAACGCCGGCGTTGCCGGAAAGAGCACCGCTCGCACTCCCATCACCGCGAAGCCCAACACGACGAATGCCAGGGTGAGCGATGCCACCTGAGCGGCGGTCCGTCTCAGTCGCAGCTTCGATCTTGGTGCGGATGCGCCTTTCGCGCTTGAGCTTTGCATCGACTGCCTCCTTACCGTTTGGAGCGACGTGCGGCGCGCTCGGATACTACTTCCACCGGCAGGGCCCGGTCCTCGTAGCGCGCAAGCATGAACACGAGGTCGGACGCCCGGTTGAGGTACCGCAGCACCTCGGGGTTGGCGAGCATGCTGCGCTCAAGGAGCGCGACCGCGCGCCGCTCGGCACGCCGAAGCACGGAGCGAGCGACGTCGAGCGCGGCCGAGGCGGGCGACGCGCCGGGCACGATGAAGCTCGGCGGGAGGTCGACCTCCCGCTCGAGCGCACCGATGTGCGCCTCCAACGCCTGTGTCATCTCCGCGCTCACGGCCTTGAAATGCTGCGCGAGCTTCTCGTGGGACTCCGCGTCCGTGGCGAGCTCCGCACCGAGGGTGAAGAGGGCCCGCTGCAGCTCGTCCACGACCGTCCTCACGAGCGGCTCGCCGGAGAGCGCCCGCGCCAGCCCAAGTGCCGAGACAGCCTCATCGAGGGCGCCGCCAGCCTCGGTGCGCGGGTCCGTTTTCGACACGCGGCCGCCGTAGAGCAGGTCCGTCTCGCCTCCATCGCCTCGCTTCGTGACGATGGACCGCCCATCGCTCATGCCGCCACCTCTAAAAGCCCAAGCGCACCAGCTCGCGCGGGATGCGGAGTATAGCCGTGGAGCCCTTCGGCGAGAAGGACGCGCCGCTCACGGCCCGGCGCTAAGAATCGTTTGCGGTATAGTGTCCGCGCGTCCGAACCGACCGTTGGAGGGGTGGGGGATGACCATAGCGAAGAGCACCGAGCCGGCTCGTCCCGAGACCGGCGAGCCCCTGCCGTACCTCGGCCGGAGCGTCCGTATCGTGGGCGATTGGCGCTCGGTCGACGCGACGCAGACGCCGCACGAGAAGAACAAGCGTGGGGAGCTGGGCAAGCCGCTCCACAACTGGTACTTCAACCGCACCTCGCTTGACCCGCTCGGCCGCATCGCCACGGCGAATACCGCGGCCGACCGGCGGAACGCCTTCGAGACCGTGCTCGCGCGGGCGCCGCGAGGCGCCGTCAACCCGGACCGGGCGCCCGTATCCGACCCCGCGGTGCTGACCGCGCACATCAAGCGCGTGGCCCGCTACCTCGGTGCGTCCGACGTGGGGATCATGCGGGTGCAGCCGCAGTTCCTCTACTCCGGCGGCCGCTACCCCGACGACGGCACCGCGGCCGGAGCGAGCGCGCCTCCCGCCACCGCCGAGACCACGACCGCACGCTATCCGTACGCCATCGCGTTGATCTACGCGTGGGACTACGAGATGGGCCGCGCGCACCGGCACCGGATCGGGGACATCGCCTACCACTTCGGCGCGGAGCACCTGCGGACGACGTATTCCAACCTGGCGTCGTACATCCGCGAGATGGGCTACTCGGTCGCCACGCGCGTCGCGACGTCCATGCCGGTGGCGCTGGCCGCCGGGCTTGGCGAGATGGGCCGC
Source organism: Chloroflexota bacterium (assembly GCA_022561455.1). Taxonomy (GTDB): domain Bacteria; phylum Chloroflexota; class Dehalococcoidia; order Lucifugimonadales; family Australimonadaceae; genus JADFRC01. Next base: position 3,742 of record JADFRC010000118.1, read on the forward strand.
CACGGCATGCTGATCACCGAACGGTTCGGCGCGCGCGTGCACCTGGGCGACCCGATCCTCACCGACATGCCGCTCGTCACGGACGAGCCGATCGACATCGGCGTCACCGACTTCTGCCAGGTCTGCAAAAAGTGCGCCAACACCTGCCCGACGAACAGCATCACGACCAAGGGCAAAGAGGTGATCAACGGCGTCGAGAAGTTCAAGATCAACTGGGAGACGTGCTACCGGCTCCGCCCGCACGTGATGGACTACTGGGACATCTGTCTCACCTGCGTGACGGTCTGTCCCTACACGAAGCCCGACGTCTGGTGGCGCACGGTGGCCATCAAGGCGATCAAGTGGACGCCGATACCGCTCCGCGGTCTCGTGACGCGTCCGCTCAAGTGGATCGACGACGTCTTCTGGGGCAAGCTCGGCCGCAAGCGCGTGCAGTTCATGAGCTACGACTCCGGCCAGCTCAAGCTGCCGGACGGCGAGGTCTTGAGCTCCAAGGAACAGGGTCACTACTATCCGCTGAAGGAGAACTCTCGGCGCTTCGACATCCTCAAGGCGAAGCTCAAGGCCAAGGGCTAGGCCTCCTGCCGCCCATGGGGATCCTCAGCCGGCTCATGCCCTGGCGCTCGCCCAAGGACCCCTACTGGGAGGGGTTCATCTCCCGGCCGGTGGCCGACCCCGACAACGAGCTGATCCCCGCCATCAAGAACGCGCCCGAAGGCCGTATCTTCCCGGTCCGCAGCGACCTGCCGGAGCCCGGCAGGCTCTCAAGAGACCTCGCCGAGCTCGCGACCTTCCTCGGCGCGTCCTCGATGGGGATAGCGAAGCTCGAGCGGGCGCATCTGGAGAGCGGCTCGGGCGGGGCGCCCGGCGGCGAGGACGCGGACGAGCTGCTCGCGAAGTACACGCTCGTCGTGATGTGCACCGTGCACGCCGAGCACGACCCGGCTGTCGAGAAGGGCATCGGCGGGCAGCACCCCGTCCAGGAGTCGGCCTCGATCAACTTCAGCCTGAGCGCGTACATGCGCGAGCTGGGCTACGCCTCGACCGTCCGCCCGGTGGATGCGGTTGCCGTCGCCGTCGCCGCGGGTCTGGGCACGACCGGCGCGGGCGGCAAGCTCGTGACGAAGGAGCACGGTGCCCACGTCTACGTGGGCGACGGCGTGCTGACCGACCTGCCGCTGGCCCCAGGCGTACCGAGGCTGTAGGCCCATGACGACCGGCCCCGTCTTCTCCAGCTACGTCATCACCGATCCCTGCATCGACGTGAAGGACGGCACGTGCGTCGAGGTATGCCCCGTCGACTGCATCGAGACGACCGACGAGGACAACCGGTTCTTCATCGACCCGGCGCTCTGCATCGCGTGCGAGCAGTGCGTGCTGGTCTGTCCGGTCGACGCTATCTACCTCGAGCACGAGGTCCCCGAGCAGTGGAAGGGGTCCATCGAGACGAACGCGGCCTTCTTCCTGCGTGCGAAGGAAGCGGCGCCGTCGGTATCGGTCGAGCAGGCCGGGGCCATGCTCGATGCGGCCCGGGGGCGTGCCGCAGAGCTGGGCATCAAGGTCGCCGTCGCGGTGCTCGACCAGCACTGCGCGGTCGTGGCCGAGGACAGCGATACGACGACCGAGTACGACGACGTCGCGCGCAACAAGGCGTATACGGCCGTGACGTTCGAGCTCGCGACCTCGGCGATCACCGAGCAACGGGCTGCACGCGCCCCCGATGGCACCGACCCCGCCCGCGTCGTGCTCGATGCCGGCGGGCTGCCGTTCGGCCGGCCGTACGTGTTGGGCGCGATCGGCGTCGCAGGCGGGACGGCGGAGCAGGACCTGGAGTGCGGCCGCGTCGCCGTCACGATGCTGTGGCCCGCTTCCCGTTAGTTCCCGCCCGTTAGCTCCCGCCCGAGGCGAGGAGCGGGCTCACGGCCGGTTGATGAGGAACGTGGCCGTGTCTTCGAAGTACTCGGACAGCGCCGCCGCGTCCTCCGGCGATACGTCCACCGATCCCAAGGCGGCGCGCATATGGCGCACCCAGACGTCACGTTCCATCTGTCCGATCGCGAAGGGCGCATGCCGCATGCGCAAGCGCGGGGAGCCGCGCTCCGCCGTGTACTGCGGCGGACCGCCCCAGTACTGCGCCAGGAACCCGGCCAGGTGGGCCTTGGGCGGCCCGAGGTCCTCGGGGTAGAGGGGCCGCAGGACCGGATCGTCCGCGACCGATCCGTAGAACCGCTCGATGAGCGTCACGAAGAAGTCGCGGCCGCCGACGCGGTCGTACAGTGTGTCGTCGGGCATCGTCATGGCGGTGCAACCGTAATCGTGATCCCGGCCGGCGGCAAGGGGAAGCCGGCCTGCTTCCGTGCGACCGGGCGTCCGCTCCGGGGAGGGCCCAACACCGGCCTACCACCGCGCCGCCGTAACCGCATATCATCCCATGCGCAAGGACGAGCCGTAGGGACGTGCGGATCATGCAAGCCGGCTGGCTGCGGAGACTCCACGGGGACGCCCTGACCGGCCTCGCGCCCGGCACGTCGTACGACGAGGCGACGCGGATGATCGAGGACGCGGTGAAGGCGCTGGGCGACTGACGTGGCGCGGCGCGGCGCCCGGCCGGCGTGGTGGGGTGGCCGGAGGCACATCTGGTTCACCGTCGCGGTGTTCGTGGTGCTTGCCTCGCTCGACAACGCGGCCCTGGGCGTGCCGATCCCACTGATCCCGGTCATCAGCGAGGACCTGGGCGTCAGCGAAGCGTCCATCGGCTTCGTC
>JADFRC010000119.1 GCA_022561455.1 Chloroflexota bacterium
GTCGCGGCGGCGAGCTCGGAGAGCCCTTCACCCCGGACGACCACCCACGGGTGCCCGTCGCCGTCGGTCACGACGTCGAAGCGGGCGTCCGCGGACGACAGAGCGCCGAGCGCCGCGTCCACCTCGGCCTTGGCCGCCTCGGGGGCCTGGTCGGCGCTCGGGCGGACCAGCACGCCGACGTTGCCGGTGGTGACGGTCTCGAACTCCTGCTCGAGGCGCTGGGCCGCACGGCCCATGGCCTCTGCGGCCGTCTCCCAGTCCGCGGTCTTGTTCTTCGAGAGGAACCAGCACATATGCGCTACGCCAGCATCATGATGCCGCGCTCCATCTCCCGCAGCAGCTCCACCCGGCGGTTCATCGGGGGGTGCGTGGCGAAGAGCTTGGCGAAACCATCGCCAACGGCCGGCATGATGAAGAAGGCATTGAGGCTCTCGGCGCGCCGCAGGTCGTTCTGCGGGAGGCCGGTGATCGTTGCCTGGATGCGCTGGAGCGCCGAGGCCAGGTCCCCGGGCCGCCGCGTGAGCACCGCGGCGCCGCGGTCGGCGCCGAACTCCCGGTAGCGCGAGAGCGCCGCGACGAGCATCTGGCTGATGAGCCACACGACGATGGTCACGACGTAGGCGATCATGAACACGTTGCCGCCTCCGTGGCGGCCGCGGCCCATCCCGCCGAAGATGGCGGAGAAGAAGAGGAAGTTCATCAGGGTCGAGGCCACGACCAGGAAGAAGCTCGCGTACGTCATGACGACGACGTCCCGGGTGCGTATGTGGCTGATCTCGTGGGCCAGGACGCCCTCGAGCTCGCGCTCGGAGAGCAGCGCCATCAGGCCGCTCGTCACGGCCACGGCCGCCGTCTTCTGGCTGCGCCCGGTGGCGAACGCGTTGGGCACCTGCATGTCGGACACGGCGACCTTCGGCTTCGGGATGCCCGCTGCCAGAGACAGGCGCTCGACCATGCGGTGGAGCTCCGGCTGCTCCTGTGGCGTCACGACCTTGGCCCGCATCGTCGCGAGCACCATGCGGTCCGAGGCGAGGAGCTGGAACAGCGCGAGACCGCCCGCGAGCGCCAGCATGATGCCCACGCCAACGCCGAGCCGGAACAGCACGAAGAGGAAGACGGCGTAGACCAGCCCCAGCAGCGCCATGGTGAACCACATGCGCACGCGGAGCTGGTTATCGTGTCCGAAGTCGCTCGGTGCCCGGAGCATCCCCACCCCTCCAAAAGCCCCTCTTGGCGGCGCCCATGATAACGGACGGCGCCGCTTCGGTCACGGCGCGGCGAGCGCTCGCGCGGCGGCCTGGAAGCCGGGCGCGGCTCCTTCGAGCACGCGCTGGTCCACGCAGTACGAGATGCGAAAGTAGCCGGGCATGCCGAACCCGCGGCCGGGCACGACCAGCACGCCGTGCTCCTGGAGCGCGCTCACGAGCCGCATCTCGTCGTCCACCGGGGAGCGCGGGAACATATAGAAGGCGCCCCCTGGCTTGAACACGTCGTACCCAGCGTCCACCAGCACGCCGTGCAGGTAGTCGCGCTTGGCCTGGTAGTCGCCGACGTCGACCGTGACGCCCTGGAGGCCGCGGACGAGGTGCTGCATGAGCGCCGGCGCGTTCACGAACCCCAGCGTGCGGTTGCAGAAGACGAGCGCGTCCATCAGCTCCTCGCCGCCGGGGAGCTCGGGGCTGAGCGCGACGTACCCGATGCGCTCGCCGGGCAGCGCGAGGTCCTTCGAATGCGACGTCACCGTGACCGTGCGCGGGTAGACGGCCTGCGGGAACGGGTACGCCGCGCCGTCGAAGATGATCTTGCGGTACGGCTCGTCGCTCAGGAGGTATATCTCGGTGCCGAGCTCCGCCCCCCGTCGCTCCAAGAGCTCGGCGAGCTCCGCGACGAAGCCGGCGCCGTACACGGCCCCCGAGGGGTTGTTGGGCGAGTTGAGCAGGACCACCCGCGTGCGGGCCGTCAGCTTCGACCCAAGCTCGGCGAGGTCGGGCGTGAAGCCGGCACCGCAGCCGACGACGACGGGCACGGCCCCATGGTTCGCTGCGTAGAAGAGGTACTCGGCGAAGAAAGGCGCGAGGACGACGACCTCGTCGCCGGGGTCGCAGAGCGCGTGCAGCACGACGTTGATCCCGCCGCCGGCGCCGACGCACATCATGACGTGCTGCGGCTCGTACGGCAGCCCGGTGTCGCCGGCCAGCGCGCCCGCGACCGCCGCGCGCGTCTCCGGATAGCCCGCGTTGGGCATGTAGCGGTGGCCCCCGGCCGGAGGCGCGTCCACGTAGGCGCGGAGCGCGTCGAAGAACTCGGCCGGCGGCTCCATCACCGGGTTGCCCAAGGAGAGGTCGAAGACGTTCTCCTCGCCGCGCTCGCGCTTGAGCTTGATGCCCAGCTCGAACATCCGGCGGATCCAGGAGCTGTCGGCCATGTGCTTCCGCACGCCAGCGGCGATCGCCAATGCTCACCTCGTTTGCGCGCGCCAGCATACCAGGGCACCAGGGCACTGCCTCGGACGAGCGGCAGTGCTCCGCGGGGCCGCAGCGCCGTTCCCCGCCCTCTCCCTGGCCAGGGAGAGGGCGGGGGTGAGGAGGGAGAACGAGGCTGCCGCGCGCAGATACGCCGGCGTTCCGCGCGGCAGGACCGCTCCGAACCGGCTGGTATCATGGGCGCGCCGACGCCGCAGAGGGAGTCATCCATGCCGGCCGAGACGGGAAAACGCTTCGAATGCCCGGAGGCGGGCGCGCAGTACATGGTCACCCGCGGCGGTGACGGGGAGCTCTCATGCGTCGCGGCACCCGAAGACGAGGCCGACCGGCTCGGGAAACGCTATCAGGACGCGAAGACGGGCGTGACGGTCCTGTGCATCCGCGCGGGGGGCTCCCGCGTCTGCTACGACGGAGCGCCCATGGAGCTGCTCGCCGCCAAAACGCTACCGTCGTCGGACTGACAAGGGCACAGCCCTTGACCCACTCGCCAGCGCCGACTGTGGCTTTTGACAGGCGCGACCAAGCGCTGGCCGCACCGCTGAACTGAACGGCGCTCTACTCGAGCCGGCGGATGACCGCGACGACCTTCCCGTACACCGCGACGTTCTCCGCGGGGACCACGATCGGCTCCATCTGCACGTTCGCCGGCTGGAGGCGGATGCGGTCGCCCTCGCGGTAGAAGCGCTTCAGCGTCGCCTCCTCCTCGAGCTTCAGCCACGCCGCCACCATGTCGCCGTCGCGTGGGTCGGCCGTTGGCCGCAGCACGACGATGTCGCCGTCGTCGATGAGCGCGTCGATCATCGAGTAGCCCTTCACGCGGAGCGCGTACAGGTTCTCCGCCTGGCGCGGCGTCAGCTCCGGCGGCAGCGACACCGTCTCCACGTCCTCGGCGGCCCACTGCGCGGCCTCGGGCACCGGCATCGGCGAGCCTGCGGCGATCGCGCCGATGATCGGCACGGAGATCAGCTCGACGGCGGGCTCCGGCTCGTCGCCCACGAGCTCGATCCCGCGGGAGATGTCCGGCGACCGGCGCAGGTAGCCCTCGCGCTCGAGGATCCGCACGTTGTAGTCGACGACCGACGTCGAGCTGATGGTGCACCCCGCCTGGATCTCGCGGACCGACGGCATGTAGCTGTGGTCGGCGCGGTATGCGCGGATGAAGTCGAGGATCTGCTGCTGGCGTGGGCGGAGGGGGGGCATGGCGCCTCGCATGGAGTTGGAACGTCTGTTCGCCAGCAGCCTAGCGCTGCCCGCGCGTGCGCGTCAACGAACGGTTGTCCCACTGAGCGGACGAACGGGGGAGCCTGAGGCGGACGGTGGAGTTACTCGGACGCCGTGGTCTTCGCGAGCCGCTTCATCAAGCGCGACTTGCGCCGGGCGGCGTTGTTGCGGTGGATGACGCCCTTGGTGTCGGCGCGGTCGAGCGCGCTGATCGCCTGCGCGACGGCGGCCGCCGCCTCGGTTGCTTCGCCACCGTCCATGGCGCGGACGGCCTTGCGGACGGCGGTGCGTGTGGTGGAGCGCACCCGGCGGTTGGCAACGCGGCGGCGCTCCTGGACTCGTGCGGTCTTCTTGGCGGGCAACGCTAGCTCCTCGGAGTGACGGGACGTGTGGTCTGGGGCGTGTGCGCCACCATTATGCCTGGTGAGGGGCTGCTCCGCCACCCTGCTCAAGCGTGGGGGGAGCGCTTGCGCGCTCGGGCTTGCGGCGGCGGCGCGGGGCTTTGGCCCCGGCGGTCCGCCGGGGCGGCCGCAGCAGCTCGCGAGTGACGCTTCGCACGCCGCGCACGCCCTCGATGCGCGAGAACAGGCGCGAGAGCTGCTCGAGCGAGCCCACCTGTGCCGTGAAGTGCACCGTCACGCCCTCGTCGCTCACGTCCGTCCGGGAGCCCTGGATGTTGATGCGCTCGGCGGACGTCGCGCCGGTGATGTCGTGGAGCAGCCCCACGCGGTCGAATGCCTCCACCCGGAGGCGGACGGGAAAGAGCGTCCGAGCGGGGCTCCAGGAGACCGCGACCGTGCGGTCTCGGTCGCCGGCCGAGGGGAGGTTCGTGCAGTCGGTGCGGTGCACCGTGACGCCGCGCGTTCGCGTCAGGTAGCCCGTGATGTCGTCGCCCGGCAGCGGGTGACAGCACTCCGCCATGCGGGTCAGCAGGTCGCCGACGCCGAGCACCGTCACGCCCGTCGTGGTCCCGCCGGCAGCCGCAGCCGGTGCCGGCTGCGGGGGTTCCGGCTCGGTCCCCGCGATGTGCTCGGCGACTTGCGCCATCGACACGAGGCCCCCGCCAACGGCCGCGTACAGGTCGTCGGCGGAGTCGAAGTGGAACATCTCGGCGATCGCTTTCACGTCGGTCCGCGAGCTCAGGCGCCGCAGCTCCCGCTTGAGGAGGTCACGGCCACGCTCGACGTTCACCCCGCGCTCCTCGCGGCGGAACCACGCGCGCACGGCGTGGCGCGCGTTCGCGGTCCTGATGTAGCCGAGGTGCTTGTTGAGCCAGTCGAGGCTCGGCCCCCGCGCCACGCTGCTCGTCAGGATCTCGACGCTATCGCCGTTGTGCAGCTGCGTGTCGAGCGAGACAAGCTTGCCGTTCACCTTGGCGCCGATGCAGCGGTGCCCCAGCTCCGTGTGGACGCGGTAGGCGAAGTCGATGGGCGTCGAGCCGGCCGGGAGCTCCTTGATCTCGTTCTTCGGCGTGTACACGAAGACCTGGTCCCGGAAGACGTCGGTCTGCACCGTCTCCAGGAACTCCTCCGTGCCGCTCACCTCGCGCTGCCAGTCCAGCAGCTGCCGCAGCCACGTCATCCGCTCGTCCGAGCGCTGCGTCTTCGGGCTGGCGCCCTCCTTGTAGCCCCAGTGCGAGGCGACGCCGTATTCGGCGACCTCGTGCATGTCGTACGTCCGCACCTGGACCTCCACCGGCAGCCCGCCGATGGAGCGCACCGAGGTGTGCAGCGACTGGTAGAGGTTCTCCTTGGGGCTCGCGATGTAGTCGTCGAACTGGCCCGGCACCGGGCGCCAGAGCGTGTGGACGACGCCCAGGACGCCGTAGCAGTCCTGCACGGTGGGCACCAGCACGCGGACGGCGAACAGGTCGTAGATGTCCTTGAGCTGCTTGCCCTGGGCCTCGTAGGCCTGCGCCTTGGTGTAGATGCTGTAGATGTGCTTGGGCCGCCCGGTGACCTCGGCCTCGAAGCCGGCGCGCTTGAGCTCCCCCGAGAGCACGTCGGTGACCTGCTCGACGTACGCCTCGCGCTCCTTCCGCTTGCTGGCCAGCAGCTTCGAGATCGCGCGGTACTGGTTCGGCTGGAGGTACCGGAACGCGTGGTCCTCCAGCTGCCACTTGATCTCACCCATGCCCAGGCGGTGGGCCAGCGGAGCGTAGATGTCCAGCGTCTCCTGGGAGATGGCCACGCGGCGGGCCGGTGGGAGCGCGCCCAGCGTCTGCATGTTGTGCAGGCGGTCCGCCAGCTTGATCAGCACCACGCGGATGTCCTCCGCCATAGCGACGAGCATCTTGCGGACGCTCTCGGCCTGGGCGACGTCGGCCGCGCGCAGCGGCTCCACCTCGTCGCTGGCGAGCGTGTCCAGCTTCGCCAGCTTGGTGACGCCGTCGACCAGGCGCGCGACCTCGTCGCCGAACTCGGTCCGCAGCTCGTCGACGCTCACGCCGCAGTCCTCGATGACGTCGTGCAGCAGCGCCGCCGCGATCGTCGGCGCGTCGAGGGAGAGGTCCGCCAGGTACATGGCGGCGCTCACGGGGTGGTCGATGTACGGCCCGCCGGAACGCCGTCTCTGGCCCTTGTGGGCGCGGGTGGCATAGTCGAGCGCGCCCTGAACGAACGCGGCCTTCTCGGCCGGCAGGTACGAAGCGACCTTGTCCAGCAGCTCCGACATGTCACTCATTATAA
>JADFRC010000120.1 GCA_022561455.1 Chloroflexota bacterium
GAGGCGGGTCATCGGCCTCTCGATCAACGGCGACCACCGGGCCTACTCCACGGCGCAGCTCAGCTCGCGCGAGGTGGTGAACGACACGGTCGGAGGAGTCCCCGTCGTCGTCACCTGGTGACCGCTCTGCTTCACGGGCATCGTGTTTGCCCGCAGCATCGAGGGACGGGAGCTCACGTTCGGGGTATCCGGCAAGCTCATCATGAACGCCGTCGTCCTCTACGACCACCAGACGGAGTCGCTGTGGAGCCAGTTCCTGGCGGAGGGCGTTCAGGGGCCGATGACCGGCGTTCGGATGGAGATGGTGCCGTCGCAGCTGACGACCTGGGGTGCCTGGACGGCGCAGCACCCGGACACGCTCCTGCTCGACCGCGGCTTCAGCCTGTTCAGGGCCGACCGCTACGAGGGGTACTACGCCTCGGGCAGGGCCGGCATCCTCGGCGAGCGGAACCGCGACGACCGGCTGCCCACCAAGGAGCTCGTCGTCGGGCTCCGCCACGGGAACGACGTCATCGCCTACGCCTACCGCGACCTGGCGGACGCCCTGGTGCTCAACGAGGCCTACGACGGCGAGCCCATCGTGGTCACCTTCGACCCTGACTCGCAGGCTGCCGCGGTCTTCGAGCGCACGGTGGACGGCTTGACGCTGACGTTTAAGCAGGGCGAGCGCGGCGACGGCACGACGATGCGCGATGCCCAGACAGGCTCCCTCTGGTCGACGGCCCAGGGCGTCGCGCTCGACGGCCCGCTCGAGGGCGCAGCGCTGGCGCAGCTTCCCTCGTTCGTCTCGTTCTGGTTCTCCTGGTCCGACTTCTATCCCCAAACAGCCGTCTATCAACCTGGCGGCACGCCTCAGGCGTAGTCTTCAAGTAGGGGGAGCGCTTGCGATGGGAGACCCTCGGTGACACACAGACGCAGCCGGCTCGGAGTATTCGCGGCGGCGGCGCTCGCCGCTACGCTCGCACTCGCGGCGTGCCAGAACGAGGTCCAGGACGCGGTCCCCGACCTCGCGATCGCGGTCAGCCAGGGTGGGGATGTCATCGGCGAGGGGGACGTCACGCTTGCCGCGGTCCTCGAGCGGGGCAAGCCGGTCGTCTTGAACTTCTGGGCCGCGCTGTGCGGTCCCTGCCGGCTGGAGATGCCGGAGTTCCAGCGCGTCTACGACGAGCGCGCGCACGAGGTCACGCTCCTGGGCGTGGACATCGGCCCGCAGTGGCGGCTCGGCACGCGCGAGCAGGGTGAGGCGTTCCTGGCCGAGATCGGCATCACCTATCCCGCTGGGACCACGTCCGACCCCGACGTCAACGCGAAGTTCGGGATCCTCGGCATGCCGACGACCGTCTTCATCCGCGCCGACGGCCAGGTCCTCCGGACGTGGACCGGCGCGCTGAACGAGGCCAAGATGAACGAGCTCATCGACGAGCTGGTCACGGGCTAACCCCGGCCGGTTGACAGCCGCCGGCGGCGCGCGTAGAACCCCACCATCCTCAGGTGGAGAGGCGCGTCATGGTGCAGACGAAGACGCTGGCCGTCGACGGCGACGGCCACGTCCTGGAGAACGCCGCCGAGCTCGTCGCCCTGATGGACGAGCCATACCGTGAGTTCCGAAGCAGCGACGCCATCACGGCAACGCTGGTGCCGGTCGATGGCCAGGACCGCAACCTCGGTCAGCGGCTCCTGCGCGGCTCGGCACGCACCGCCCAGGAGTGGCTCGATGCGCTCGAGCGCGGGCCCATGGAGTGGACGGCCGTCTACCCGACGATGGGTCTCTTCTCCGGGTTCATCAAGGACCCCGACTACCAGGCGGTGTTCTGCAAGGCATACAACGCCTGGCTCGCCGGGGGCATCGTGGCCGAGAGCGGCGGGAAGGTGCTCGGCGTCGGCCTCCTGCCCACGCACGACGCGGACGAAGCGGCCGTCGAGCTGCGCCGGGCAAAGGCGCTCGGCATGGTGGCGGTGATGTTCCCGGCCGACGGAACGCACCTGCTGGGGCACCGCCGGTTCGACGGCGTCTACGAAGCGGCCGCGGAGCTCGGCATGCCGGTCGCCGTGCACGCGTCGGGCTCGACGATGGCTCCGGGCGCGGAGGTCTTCCCCAAGTTCATCCAGGCGCACTCGGTGGCGCACCCGTTCGGCATCCTGCGCCACTTCACCAGCATGATGTTCGAGGGCGTCTTCGAGCGCTTCCCCACCGTGCGCTTCGGCTTCCTGGAGGCAGGCGCCACCTGGGTGCCGTGGTGGCTCGACCGGCTCGACGAGGAGTTCTCCCACCGCGGTGAGGTCGACGCCCCGCTGCTCCCGAACCGGCCCAGCACCTACGTACGGGAGGGCGGCAACATCTTCTTCGGCGCCGAGTCGGAGGAGCGGCTGCTGGGGGCCACCCTGGACATCATCGGCGCCGACACCGTCATGTACGCGTCCGACTACCCCCACTGGGACGGGGACTACCCCAACTCCCTCCACGAGATGGCGGCGCGCACCGACCTGAGCGAAGCGCAGCGCCACGGCGTCCTCCGCGGCGCCGCCGAGCGCTTCTACGGGGTCGCCGCCAGCTAGAGGTACTTCGCCGGGTCCTCCACGAAGGAGTGCTGGCAGCCCGTGGAGCAGAAGTAGTACGTCGCCCCCCCGTGCTCCGCGGTGCCGCCGGGCGGGGCCGCTTTGTCCACTGTCATCTTGCAGACTGGGTCCGTCGCAGTGCCTTGATTCTGGAAGAGAGTATCCATGCTTGCCATGTCTTGACGAGCCTCCCGCAACTTCAGGTTGCTGCTGTTTCTAACGCCGGCCCAGGATGGGCCTTACCCGCCCGTGGGACTGGGGGTGCCGGACACCACCGAGCTTGGATGTCGCACTCTGCCTGACGGCTTCCACCGGCGCAGCCGCAGCGAGTTCGACACGACGGAGACGGAGCTCAAGGCCATCGCGCCCGCAGCCATGACGGGGTTCAAGAACCCGAAGTCCCCCAGGGGATAGCGCAGCCAGCCGGCAGGCACCCCGTCGCTGAACACGAGGTACAAGACGCCTGCAGCGATAGGGATCAGCGCGGTGTTATAGAAAAATGCCCAGAACAGGTTCTGCTTGATCGTCCGTATGGTCGCCTTCGAGAGGGCTATGGCCTGGCTCACGCCTCTGAGGTCGCCGCGCACCAACGTGACGTCAGCTGCTTCCATGGCCACGTCGGTGCCGGTGCCGATGGCGATGCCCACGTCCGCCTGGACGAGGGCCGGGGCATCGTTGATGCCATCGCCCACCATGGCGACGCGCTCGCCCGCGGACTGAAGCCGTTTGATCTCCTCGGCCTTCTGCCCTGGCAGCACCTCCGCAAGCACCCTGGTGATCCCGACCTGCGCAGCGATAGCTTCGGCGGTCGCCTTTGTGTCTCCGCTCAGCATGACCACGTCCAGCCCCAAAGCCTTGAGCTGGGCTACCGCTTCCGCCGACTCGGGCCTGACGGTGTCGGCCACGCCGAGCACACCCACGACCTGCTCCCCGCGCACGACGACCATCGGCGTCCGTCCTGCTCGGGCCAGCTCGGAGACGAGGTCGGCCGCGCCGTCCATGGACAGCCCCGCTTGCTCGACGAGCCTCGTGCTGCCGACGGCGACCCACTCGCCGTCCACCCGTGCCCGAACGCCCAGCCCCGGAGCCGCTTGGAAGCTATCCGTAGCGGCGAGGACGATGCCCCGCTCGCGAGCGCCATCCACGACGGCGCTCGCGATGGGGTGCTCGCTGGCACGCTCGACGGATGCGGCCAGTCCCAGTAGCTCGTCTTCTGCCAGGCCGTTCAAAGGACGAACATCCGTCAGGCGCGGGCTGCCCATCGTGAGCGTGCCGGTCTTGTCCAGGACGACCACCTGGAGCTTGTGGGCTTGTTCCAACGCTCCGGCATCGCGTATGAGTATGCCGTTCTCAGCCCCCTTGCCGGTGCCCACCATGATGGCCGTGGGCGTCGCGAGCCCCAGCGCACAGGGACAGGCAATCACGAGCACGGCGACGACGTTGAGGATGGCGATCGCCCCCTGCGGAGGAGGCCCCCAGAAGTACCACACGAGGCCGGTCGCCAACGCGATGGCCAGGACGGCAGGGACGAAATAGGCCGCGACCGTGTCGGCAACCCGCTGAATCGGGGCCTTGGAGCCCTGTGCCTGCTGCACCATGCGGATGATCTGGGCCAGTGCGGTCTGGCTACCCACCTTCGTGGCGCGGAAGGTGAAACTCCCTACCGCGTTAATCGTCCCGCCGTAGACCGCGGCTCCGGGCTCCTTCTCGACGGGGATGCTTTCGCCGGTCAGCATGCTCTCGTCCAAAGTCGAGTGCCCGTCCGTCACCTCTCCGTCGACGGGGACGCGCTCGCCGGGCCGTACGAGGACGAGGTCGCCAGCCATGACGTCGGCGATGGGGATGTCGGCCTCCTGTCCGTGGCGGACCACCCGGGCGGTGCGCGGTTGCAGCCCGATGAGTGTTCGGATCGCCTCCGTCGTCTGGCCCTTGGCACGTGCCTCCATGAACCGCCCGAACAGGATGAGGGCGATGATGATGGCGGAGGTGTCGAAGTAGGTCCCGGTGCTGTGGCCGAACGTACTGTGGGCGTGCAGCAGGTGAGCTTCGCTGAAGAACCCGCCGAAGAACGTGAGGCTGGTGCTGTATCCGTAAGCCACGCTCGTGCCGAGCGCAACCAGCGTGTTCATGTTGGACGTGCGATGTTTCAGTGCACTCCAGGCACCTTGGTAAAAGGTCGCGCCGATCCAAAACTGCACAGGAGTCGCCATCGTCCATAGGAGGACGTTGAGCTGAAACTCGGTGAGCCCAATGGTCTCGAGGCTCATGTACATCAGCGTCATGATGGTGGCGCCGACGGTGCCCGCAATGATCACCTTGCGGCGCAGCCACCGGATCTCCTTGGTGCGGGCGAGCCGCTCCAAGTCAGCCGCCAGCTGATCCCCACTCTGGATTTCTTCAACCCGCAGGCCGGACTCCTCGATCGCTTGCTGGATAGACTCCATGCTGACGGCGCCCCGGACGTAGGAGACCGTTACTACTTCCATGCCTGGATTCGCCGAAACGCTGGTGATACCGTCGAGCTCGCTCACGCGACTCTCGATCGACCTTGCCGCGCTCCCGTCACCAAGCCCAGGCACCACGAAAGCCACGGCATCGCCTCCGGTGCCGTATCCCACCGACTTTATGGCTCCCATGAGGTCGCGGACCTGAGCCAAGGCTGGGTCGTACAGAACGGTCGCCGTGTCAGTCCCGAGGCTCACCGTAGCGTCGCCCACTCCTGTGACCTTGGCCAAGGCACCCTGTACCGTCTGAACGCACGCCGCGCACGTCATACCCTCGATCGGGAGGATAACGCGCTGCTCGGTGCGCTCTGCGCTCGTCGTCATCGTCCGCTCCTCACCGATTCGCCACGTCGTAGAGCTCCATCAACTCCGACACCACCTGCTCCTGGCGCCCGTCACGGATGCCCTCGGCAACGCATGAGTTGAGGTGCCCTTCCAAGATGCGTGTCTCCAGCTTGGAGATCGCTTTGCGCACGGCATACGTCTGCTTGAGGACATCCGGGCAGTAGGCATCGGCCTCGATCATCCGGCGCACGCCGTCGAGGTGGCCCGCGAGGTAGTTGAGCCGCTTGAGCGCATCGTCCTTCACATCGTCAAGCATCCCGGAGCCTCCGCTCGTTCGAGTCAGACCCATACCCCCTGGGGGAGGGTCACTCGTAGTGTACGTCATCGCCGCGCGTGCTTCAACCGGCGGCCCGGGCGGCGGCCCGGGCGGCGGCCGGGCCGCGGCCCGCACCGTATACTGCGTCGCCATGACACTGATCGGCTACGGCATCGCCGGATCGCTCGCGCTCAGCGGGGTGCTGGTCGTCGTGCTGGTGGTGCTCGCCGGCATGCCGCTGCTCGCCGGGCTCGGCCTGCTGGCCGCGCTCGACGTCGCGATCGTCGGCGGCGGCTATGGCGCGATGCGGCGGGCCCGGCGCTAGATCGGCATGCCCCAGATCGGGTACCACTCGCTGATGTGCTTCGCCGTCGGCAGCGTCTTGCGCAACGCCGCTTCCATGCGCAGCTCGAGCGGGTGGTCGCGCTCGCTGCCCTCGTCGTCGCCGAGCGGCGCGAAGGGCGTGTATGCCCGTACGCGCGGCTGGTACATCCAGTAGACCCGCCGGTCCTTCCACCGGAACGGGTAGATGGCCGCGATGACGCGGTCACCCAGGCCACCCGCTTCGAGCGCGGTGCCGACGACCCCGGTCGCGGCGGCGAGCTCGGAGAGCCCGTCACCTCGGACGACAACCCACGGGTGCCCGTCGCCGTCGGTCACGACGTCGAAGCGGGCGTCCGCGGACGACAGAGCGCCGAGCGCCGCGTCCACCTCGG
>JADFRC010000121.1 GCA_022561455.1 Chloroflexota bacterium
TGGACGTGCCCGGCTACCTGCCCGGCAAGGAGCAGGAGCAGCAGGGCATCATCCGGCACGGCGCGAAGCTGCTCTATGCCTACGCCGAGGCGACGGTGCCCAAGATCACGATCGTCACGCGCAAGGCGTACGGCGGCGCGTACATCGTCATGGGCAGCAAGCACCTGCGCTCAGACATCAACCTCGCGTGGCCGACGGCGGAGATCGCGGTCCTCGGCCCGGACGCGGCGGTCAACATCATCCACCGGCGCCGGATCGCCGAGGCCGATGACCCGGAGGCGATGCGCGCCGAGCTGCGCGACGAGTTCCGCGAGAGCTTCGCCAACCCCTACCAGGCGGCCGAGCGCGGCTTCGTCGACGACGTCATCGACCCGGCCGACACGCGCCCGAAGCTGATCCGCGCCCTGGACGCGCTCCAGAACAAGCGCGACACGCTCCCGCCCAAGAAGCACGGCAACATACCCCTGTAGCCGAGAGCCACATCCCGGCTTGCCCGCGTTTCTGAACGGGCTTAGACTGTCCCGCGCACCCGAAGGACGCGGATCGCACGATGCCGCTGGCGCGCGGCATGAGCCACTCGATCATCGACCGCTGACCGATCGCGCCTGCTTGAGCAGGACGCTGGGGGGACGCGCGCCAAGCGAAAGGACCGTGACATGCTCGACCTCCTGAAGATCGCCCGCATGGAAGCCGACGGAGGCGACCTGCTTGGCCTTCTTTCCACCCTTTTCGAGCCCACGGATGTGCGGCCTGCCGGATACCCCGACGCCACGATATGGCAGGGCGGGAACCACGACGGGAAGATCAACCCGGTAGCCCACTCCCTCACGGACGCTTACGCGCTGCTCGGCACCATAGCGGCGGCCGATATCCTCGGCCTCCCCTTCTATGCGGTTCCCATGTGGGCGCAGATCAGGCACGACTTGAAGCTCGCACCGCTCTCCTGGTTCGGCAACATGCCCGCGACGTCGATCAAGTGGTCGACCGCGGGCGATGCCTACGTCAATGACGGGAAGGGCGGCAAGGTCGTCGTCATGGGCAAGTCCGGCAATGCGCCGCTGCGCACCCAAGCCGGCGTGTACTGCAACGTCCGCCCCTACGGATGCACCACGGTGGTGCGCTGCATGCCCTGCCTCCCCTACTCGCAAGATCAGAAAGTATTCGGCGTCGATCCGAAGACCGGCATCGTCCACTCGGAGATGAACACGCCGGGCGTGCAGATGGCGTATGCCTGCCGCCTGTTCCTCAAGATGGTCCATGAGACCACCAAGTTCGGCCGGGTCGCCTTCAAGCCAACACAGGCACAGGAAGACGGCATCAACGCCGGTCTCCTCTCATGGCTGCTCCAGGGCACGCAGTTCACGATCGGCCGCAGATATGCCGTGGATGGATACGAGGAGCACCGTGAGAACGTCGACCGCATCATCGCGTTGCTGCCGGGCGATTTCAAAGACGGGATGGAGTCGTGGAGCGGCCAGATCGAGCAACATATCTCCGATACCAACTACGGTCTTCTGATCTGGGACCTGATCGAGAAGCGGGACAACATCATCCTGGCGACCGACCTTGACGGCGACCGGCTGACCGACCTGCTCGCGGACATCTCCGACCCGCTGCGGCGATTCGGGCAACTGGTGCTGGACCACGTTGGTGCCAACGCCAAGATGGACGCCAAGATGTGGACCGGCATGGGTTACACCACCGGCAACGGCCGGGACATGACCTCGATCATGTACCGTATGGACGGCCCGCCGATCCATGAGCAGACGCTGGGCTCGGCCGACGCCATGCTCCTCCGCCTGCTCGATGGCGACGAGTCGATGGGCGGCACCAAGAGCCCCTACGACCCGCGGATCCACTTCGTTCTGATCCGTGCCGCCTATCTCGATGCGAACCCGGGCAACGAGCAGCTCCGCGAGTGGCTGGACGCAGCGGTGGCCACTTTCGATGAGGTTTACGCTGGCACACGGCCCGGATTCCTGGAAGGCTACAAGGCACTGAAGGAAAAGATCACGCCCTGGGGAGCCTAGCGGCACCTCCGCCCCGGCACCCCCCCTTACTCTCAGGAACAGGACAGGCAGGGAGAAGACAGGACCTCATGCGTAAGAAAGTGACCGTCGTCGGCGCCGGCAACGTCGGCGCCACCACCGCTCAGCGTCTGTTCGAGCGCAACTACATGGACGTCGTCTTGGTGGACGTCGTCGAGGACATGCCGCAGGGCAAGGCGCTCGACATCGCCGAGTCGGGCCCCATCTTGGGCATCGACGCCAGCATCACCGGCTCGAACGGCTACGAGGAGTCCGCGGACTCCGACGTCGTGGTCGTGACCGCGGGCATCGCCCGCAAGCCGGGGATGAGCCGCGACGATTTGCTGTTCACGAACATGAAGATCGTCGGCTCCGTCGTGGAGCAGGTCGTGAAGCACTCCCCGGAGTGCGTGCTGATGGTCGTCTCGAACCCGCTCGACGCGATGGTGCAGCACGCCTATGGCGTCTCGAAGCTCCCCAAGAGCCATGTGGTGGGCATGGCCGGCGTGCTGGACACCGCCCGCTTCCGGACTTTCCTCGCCCAGGAGCTCGGCGTGTCGGTCCGCGACGTGCAGGCCTACGTCCTGGGCGGGCACGGCGACCAGATGGTGCCGCTGACGCGCCACACGACGGTCGGCGGCGTGTCCATCGCCGAGCTCTTGAGCCCAGACGCGCTCGAGCGCGTCATCAAGCGGACGAAGGGCGGCGGTGGCGAGATCGTCGCGCTGCTCAAGACCGGCAGCGCCTTCTACGCGCCGTCGGCGGCGATCGCCGAGATGGTCGACGCGGTCCTGCTCGACCAGAAGCGCCAGCTCCCCTGCGCGGCGCTGCTCGAGGGCGAGTACGGCATCTCCGGCATCTTCATGGGCGTGCCCGTCATCCTGGGCGCGGGCGGCGTCGAGAAGATCGTCGAGCTCAAGCTGACCGACGCCGAGCGCACGACGCTGGCGGCCTCGGCCGACGGCGTGCGCGAGCTGGTCGAGGTCATGGCGAACGCGCCGGCCTCCTAGCCGCGGCCACGTTGTCCCAGCGCATCATCCCCCTCGAACCCATCGACGGAGAGCCCGACGGCCCCGTCGCGCTGAGCGACGTCGTCATCGCGCTCTACCTCGAGGGCGTGCCGGGCCACGACCACGACGGCGAGCGCCACTTCGACGCCGGCCCGCTTTCGGAGGCCGCGGTCGCAGCGTTCGCGCTCGGCTGCGCGATGGGCGTCGGGAACGGCGAGCGCGTGCTCGACATCTTGGAGCAGACGCACGCAGGCGCGGTCGAGCACGTGATCGAGGAGTGCCGCGAGCCGCTGGTCGAGAAGGCGGCGGCCGTCCGCAGCTCGCCCGAGCCGCTCGAGCCGGAGGACTTCATCGACGACCTGCTGCACGCGGTCGAAGACGATGCGCACGCCACCGAGGACACGGCGCACAACGCGCTCTCCATGGCCTTCGAGTACGGCTGCATCCTGGCGCACGTCGAGCGCGGGGCCGCCATGATGGTGCGCAACGTCTTCAACCGCGCGCAGGCGGAGGCCGTCGCCGAGTTCGAGGCGGGGACCAGCGACGACCTCCCGCCGGGCCCGGACCCGCACCGCCCGCTCCAGGACCTGGCCGCGGAGATCCTGTCCGCCTACGAGGCGGACATCGGGTTCGGACACTAGCTGAGGTTGCCGTCCTCATCGCGCCCCGCCATCAGCCGGTCGGCGTCCGCCTCACGGCCGGCGGCTCGATAGGCTTCGGCCAGGTTGTTCCGGCTCACGAGCGTATACGGGTGCTCGTCGCCTAGCACCCGTTCCATGACGGGGAGTGTCTCCTCCAGTAGCGTGATGGCCTCCTCGGTGCGTCCTGCTCCCCCGTAGGCGGTCGCCAGGTTGTTCCGGCCCCGTAGGGTGTCCGGGTGCTCAGCACCCAGCACGCGCTCCATCAGGGGCAGGTTCTTCTCCAGCAGCGTGATGGCCTCCTCGGTGCGCCCTGCCTGCCCATAAGCGTTGGCCAGGTTGTTCCGGCTCACCAACGTGTCCGGGTGCTCAGAGCCCAATATGCGCTCCCTCAGGCGTAGGGTCTCCTCGTGCAGTGTGATCCCTTCCTCGGCGCGCTCCGTGTCCCCATAGGCGTTGGCGAGGTTGTTCCGGGTCGTCATCGTATCCGGGTGCTCCGCGCCCAGCACGCGCACCCGCACTCGAAGTGTTTCTTCGTCCAGCGCGATTGCCTCGCTTGTGCGTCCTGCGTCCTGATAGCCATTGGCCAAGTTATGCCGGCTCCCTAGCGTGAGCGGGTGCTCCGCGCCCAGCACGCGCTCCAGGACCAGAAGTGTTTCCTCAAGCAGCGAGATGGCCTCCCCCGTGCGCCCTGCGGTCAGATACGCGTATGCCAGGTTGTTCCGGCTCCCCAGCGTGAGCGGGTGCTCCGCGCCCAGCACCCGCTCGAAAATCGACATGTTCTCCTCGTTTAACGCGATGGCCTTCTCCGTGAGCCCAGCTTTATGATAGGTGGCGGCTAGGTTGTTCCGGCTCGCTAGCGTATCTGGGTGCTCAGCGCCCAGAACCCGCTCGAAAGCCGACATGTTCTCCTCGAGCAGCGCGATGGCCTCCTTGGTGCGCCCTGCTGCCTGAAAGGCGATGGCCAGGTTGTTCCGGCTCGCGAGTGCGTCTGGGTCGTCCGCGCCGAGCGCGTGATCCAGTTGCCTTGTGAGCGCTGCGTCGGGGTTGGTGGCTCGCACCGCCGCGGCCGTCAACGCGTGGATGCGCACCTGGCCGGGCTCCTTGATGAGGACCGCGTGTCGTTGGCACTCGTCCAGCCAGCGGCCGTAGGCGTCGGTATCGTCTCCGATGCCGGTTAGCGCACGCGCGAGCGCGTCGGGCACCGGCAGGTCGGCGACGTAACACAGCCTGCTGAACGCCGCTCGAGCGTCGTCTGAGAGCCGCTCGAACCCCTCGGTCAGGGCAGCGAAAACACCGGCTGGATGCGGCAGGTCGGCACCTTCGAGCGCTTGCGTAAAGGCGTCGAACTCGGCGGGATTCGGCGCGGTCCCCAGTGCACCGAGCAGTTCGGCCGGGGAGCGCACCGCCTCACGTAGCGCTGTCCCAAGTGCCATCAGCGCGAGCGGCAGACGGTCTACAGCCTCGGCGATCCTCGGGAGCGCCACGTCTCCGGCGCGGTCCGGCGCCTGGGCCTCCAGCAGCGCGACCGCGGCGTGCGAGTCGAGCACTTCGACGAGATGGCGGCTGACGGTCGCGGGAACGACGCTTGTACGGACGTCCCGTGAGGTGATGAGGACGCGCATCCGCCCGGCCGCGTCCAGCAGCTCGTTCGTCTGCGCGAGGTGGGGCAGATTGTCGAAGACGACGAGTGCGTCCGCAGGCTCGCCTGCCAAGCAGCGTCGCACCTCGGCTGCGACGCTGGCGTCGTCCTTGCCCTCGACGTCGATTGCGAAGGCCACGGCCAGACCGCCCAGTGTGCTCTCGACGGTTGCCGCGCCGTTGGCCCAGAACCCGCGGCCACCGCGGACGTAGGTGAGCTCCGCGGCCAGCCGCGACTTGCCAGTCCCTGGCCCGCCGCAAAGTACGACCCCTTGCTTCTCGTCCAGAAGCTTGATCAGCTCTGGCAGGTCTCCGTCGCGTCCGACGAACGAGGCGCCCATGGAGGCGGGCCGCCCCACCCAGGGTATGGCCGCTTCGCACGTTGAGGGCGGCGGGTGCGTTTCGGCTGAACCCGACCTTTGAAGGAGGTCTGGGATGCTTGTCTTGCCAGCGAGCTTGAGGGCGGTCACGATGAGACCGAGAATGCCCCCGAGGACCACGACAATTACGCCGACCGTGATGACCGCGTCCATCATGATGCGCCAATCTACCCGAAACGCGGGCGGGCGCAAAGCGCGGCGGCGGACGTTCAGCAGGGCGGCGGGCGCACGCCGTGCGCCCCTACGGCATCGCTCGGCGTGTCCCTACGCCCGGACGCTCGCCTTCTCGACCATCGCCTTCGTGCTGATGATGTGCTGGTTCAGGCCGAGCTCCTTCGGCGAGAAGCCCATCGCGAGGCCGATGAGCTGCGGCAGGTGCAGGATCGGCACGCCGATCTTGCGTCCGGCCCTCCCCGCGGCGTTGGGCTGCTGGCCGTCCAGGTTCAGGTGGCAGAGCGGGCACGGCGTCACCATGCAGTCCGCGCCGTGCTCCTTCGCGCTGATCGTGTGGTCGGCGACCATCTTCATCGAGTTGCGCTC
>JADFRC010000014.1:0-2419 GCA_022561455.1 Chloroflexota bacterium
GCACCCGCCCGCGAGCGTGGCCACGTCGTGGTGCGCTGCGGTCATCGCGCTTCCTCGGCGCCCTGGCCCACCTCTTGCAGCTCCGCCACCCGCCGGCGCAGCTCCGTGATGTCGATCGGCTTCATCAGCGAGTGGGCTGCCACCGAGGAGAGGAACCCGTTCGTGTCGGGGCTCATCGTGTCCCCCGTGATGAAGATGAACCTGGCGGCCAGGTCCGGGTCGGACTCCTCGACGAGGCGGTAGAGCTCCTGACCGCTCGTGCCGGGCATGCGCAGGTCCGCGATCACGCAGTCATACGGCGTGCTGCGGATCTGGCGCCAGGCGTCATCCCCGTCCGACGCTTGCTCGACGGTGTGGTTGTCCTTGGCCAGCGCCCTCGCCATGAGGTCCCGGGCGCGGGGCTCGTCGTCCACCACCAGGATGCGCATCCTGGGAACGGACGGGTGCTCCGGCTCCGCATCCGGCGTCGTGGGCAGCGTGAGTGGCGTGAGCGGGACCGGGAGCGTGATGAAGAAGGTCGTGTCACCGTCGAGCGTGCTCTCGGCCCACAGATCGCCATCATGCTCACGGACGGTGCCCTGGCACATGCTCAGCCCGAGACCTGTCCCGCCGCCCACTTCCTTCGTCGTGAAGAAGGGCTCGAAGATCCTTCCGAGGACCTCCGGCGGGATCCCTGGGCCGTCGTTGGCGACCGTGATCTCGACGAGGCCGTCGGATGCGGCGCACGTGACGGTGACGGCCCCTGGCCGCCCGGCGCTCGCGATCGCCTGTTCGGCGTTGGTGAGGAGGTTGAGCATCACTTCGGTGAGCTGCTGCTCGTCCCCCAGGATGAGCGGCAGGCTCTTCGAGAAGTGCGTGCGGAGCTCGATGGCGTGCTTCCGCAGGTCGTACTCCTTGAGGTGGCATGCCCGCTCCACGACGGACCGGACGTCCACCGGGCGACGCTCCGGCTCGCGTTTCCTGGCGAACGACAGGAGGTTCTGCACGATCTTGGACGCGCGCTGACTTTCGGCGTACACCGTCTCCAGGTCGGACCGGGCCTGCGCCGAGAGGCTTTCCTCGCCCAGCACCAGCTGCGTGAAGCCCATCACGCTGTTGAGCGGGTTGTTGATCTCGTGCGCGACGCCGGCGGCAAGCTGGCCGATCGACGCGAGGTGCCGCGTCCGATCGAGGCGCTCCGCCTCTGCCTCCCGGAGCGCGTCCTCCGCCCGCTTGCGCTCGGTGATGTCCTCGAACATGCGGAACACGTGCTCTGGTTGACCCGCCCGGGCGGGAGCTTTGGCGGCGGTGACATATGCCCACACGGTCTCGCCGCTGCTGTGCAGGAACTGCCGCTCGTAGCGCAGCGTCCCGTTTTCCGCACCTGCGAGGCGTGTGAAGATGTTTTCGCGCGGCGGCGGGCTCGTATCGAGTCTGAAATCGCGTAACCGCGATCCGCGTAGCTCATCCGCCGTGCGCCCGAGCATCTCTTCCAGGGCGGGGTTCGTCTGCACAATGATGCCGTGTGCTTCGGTGATGGCGATGCCCAATGGGGCGGACTCGAAGAGCGCCCGGTAGCACTCCTCGCTCTCCCGAAGTGCGCTCTGCACGGCTTCGCGCTCGGACAGCTCCCGCTCGTGCTGGGCTCGGAGGTCCCGCAGGCGCCCGACCAGCACTGCCGCCCCGGTAAGTGCCGCGCCGCGCGCCAGAGCGCCCCCCATGAGGAGCCACGCCGCGATGCCCTCATCCCCAACCACCGTTACGAAGAACACGTTCAACATGATGGCCAGCAGGCTCGCGAGTAGAGCGGCCCGGGCTCCGAAGCTCCAGGCGGTAATCAAGACCGGAACGATCACAGCGATCAGGATCGAATCGCCGGCGGCTGGACGCAGCATCAGAACGGCGGCGACATACATGGTCGTCGCGCCGAGGATAGCTCCGAGCTTGCGGTGCGAGTATGTGGCTTCCATCCCGAGCAAACGGACGAGATCCATCGGTGCTCCTTGCGCCGCTGGGCGCACATCAATGGCCGCGGATGCGCTCCGCGGCCCTGGGGTTGGTTTCGAGCTGCCGGTTACCGCCGGAAATATACATCACCGGGCCGCGTTGTGGGAGACTCCCTGGGCTCGATCTGCAAGTGCGGTACGTCCGTCCGCGCGCCGCCGCCGCCGTCCCACAAGCCGCGCTTGGAGTACGCTCACCCGCGTGCGATGATGCGCCGCACCGGGGCACGGACCTGGACCACACAAGGGAGGCAGCCATGGCGACCGAAACCGACCGGGACATGATCAGGGCCGAGGAGCGGACGGGGCTGGACGACTTCCTCCTCGACGACCCCTACCGCCGCTGGCTCGAGCGCGAGGGCGTGAAGGTCATCGACGAGTTCGCCTTCGCCGACCTCAACGACGTCGAGCTGGGCCCGTGGGAGCGCAAGGGCGGC
>JADFRC010000014.1:2517-26752 GCA_022561455.1 Chloroflexota bacterium
GCTGTTCTCGGTCCCGCTCAACTGCTGGTACGAGCACTTCAACGGCAGCGGCGTCGAGCCGGCGCGCTATCTGGCGGTCACGAACGCGCCGCCCATGATGCGCCTCTTCAACGACGCGGAGTTCATCTTCAACACGGACACCCGCTTCAAGGGACGCTTCGGGGGCCAGGAGGACTACTTCAGCGGGAATGGCACGCTGTACAGCGGCCGCCTCTGGGTCTCCAACTTCATACCGAATGCCCCCGACATGCCGCTGTGGTCGTGGGACGAGCGCGGCGCGGGCGGCATCAACGCCTTCTTCTACCTCTCGGGGAACTCCACCAAGGCCCACGTCTCCGAGTTCCCGGTGGGCACCTACAAGAAGGCGCACAAGCACGGCCCGGGTGCCAACCTGGTGCTCCTGAGCGGCGACGCCGGCTACTCGCTGCTGTGGACGAAGGAGGACCGCTCCGACGTGCGGAAGGCCGACTGGAAGGTCGGCTCGCTCGTCATCGTGCCCAGCGACGACTGCTTCCACCAGCACTTCAACTCCGGCACGCGCCGCGCGCGCTACCTCGCGCTCACGCCGGGGCTGTTGGGGCTCCGCGCCCCGCGCGCGGGAGCGGGCGAGGGCGCCGACGTCAGCATCAAGGAAGGCGGCCGCCAGATCGAGTACGACGACGAGGCCCCCGAGGTGCTCGACCTCTTCGAGGAGGAGTGCCTCAAGCACGGCGCCACGCCCGGCATGCGGCGCTTCTTCCCCTCGCGGAAGCAGTTCAAGCACGAGCTGCCGGCCTGATCGCAGGCCCGGACGGCACAGCCCGATCGTTGTCCCGGAGGTAGAGGAGGTACGAGCATGACGGAAGCACCGACCGAGCAGCGGCGCAGCCACCTCATCTACGACGAGTGGATCGAGTCCATCGGCATCCCGATCCACCGTGGCCACTACATCTCCGACCTGCGCGAGGTCGAGCTCGGCTGGTGGGAGGAGCGGGGGTGCAACGCCGCCTTCCTCCAGCTCAAGGGCATGGAGGGCGTCAGCGAGGCCCGGATCGTCGAGATCCCGCCTGGGGTGACGCTGCCGCCGCTCAAGATGCCCATCGGCGAGACGATCTACGTGCTCTCCGGCTCCGGCCTGGCCAGCGTCTGGGCCGGGGAGGGGCCCAAGACCAGCTTCGAGTGGGCACCCCACGCCATGTTCCACGTGCCGCGCTACGCCCACGCGCAGCTCTCGAACGCGCGCGGCGACCAGCCGGCGCGGCTGCTCCACTACAACTACATGCCCATGGCCATGACGGTCGTGCCCGACCCCGACTTCTTCTTCAAGAACCCGTACGAGGACCCAAGCCTGCTCTACGGACAGGGCGAGAACCTCTATTCGCAGGCCAAAGCGGTGCTTGGACACGGCGCCGTCGACAAGGCCGCCGAGGCCGAGGGGGCCGTGCGGGACGACAGCATGCCGGCGGCGGCGCACGGCGGCGCCACGTGGGTGGGCAACTTCTTCCCGGACATGGCCGCGTGGGACAAGCTCTCCCCGTACCGCCACCGAGGCGCCGGTGGGACCGCCGTGAACGTCCGGTTCCCCGGCACGAACATGAGCGCGAGCATGTCCGTGTTCGACGCGGCCATGTACAAGAAGGCGCACCTGCACGGCCCCGGCCGCGTCATCGTGATCCCCCGCGGCGAGGGCTACTCGCTGCTGACCGAGCCCGGCAAGGAGGCGGTGGTCTGCCCGTGGGGCGAGGCCGCGGTCTTCACGCCGCCCGGTGGGTGGTATCACCAGCACTTCAACCTGGGCACGGAGCCGGCACGCTACCTCAAGTTCGGCCACCTGCCGCAGCTCGCGGGCGCCGGGAACTACCGGCACCAGATCGAATACCCGGACGAGGCTCCCAAGGTGCGCGAGTACTTCGAGGCCGAGCTCGCCAAGCGCGGCCGCGAGAGCCTCATGCCCGACATCGTCTACAAGGACCCCGACTACGAGTGGGACTACGGCGACGGCGACTAGCGCATGAGCGCCAGCGCGCCCGGCGGGACGACGCCCGTCGTCTCGAGCCGCACGCTGTAGACCGACGTCTTGGCCGCGATGAGCATCGTGCCGTAGCCGGGCCCGCCGAAAGCGACGTTCGTGGGGAGCTCGGGGACCGGTATCGTGCCGAGGCAGCGGCCGCCGGGCTCGAACACCAGAACGCCACCGGGGCCGTTGGTGTAGACGCGGCCGTCTATGTCCACCGTCATGCCGTCTGGGACCGGGACGCCGCTCACGTCGGCGAAGTCGCGCACGGCGCCCAATGCTCCGTCAGCCCCTACGTCGTAGGCCCTGATGCGCTTCGGCTCGCTGGTATTGATGAGGTAGAAGGTGCGCTCGTCCGGCGAGAACGCGAGCCCGTTGGGGTAGGGCGCATCCCGTACCACCGCTTCGATAGCGCCGTCCGGCGTCACGCGGAAGACCATGCTCGAGCCGAGCTCCCGGTCGGCGTCCGCGACCAGCGGCTCGGGGTCCGTGAAGTAGATCGCGCCGTCCGAGCGGCAGACGACGTCGTTGGGGCGGTTCAGACGCTTGCCCTCGAAGCCGCCTGCCACCGTCGTGATGGAGCCGTCCGGCTCCATGCGCGATAGGCGGCGCCCGTAGCCCTCGCACATCAGCAGCCGCCCCTCGATGTCGAACGTCAGTCCGTTCGTCCGTCCGCTGTCGGAGCGGACGACCTCCGGCGTGCCGCCGGGGACAAGCTTGAAGACGAGGTTCGGGCGCGTGTCGACGAAGAGCCAGTAGCCATCGGGGTGCCACAGCGGGCCCTCGGTGTACTCGAAGCCCGTGGCGACGCGCTCCACCTCGCCGGCCATGATGCCGGGTAGCTCACCCATGCCGCTCCTCCTCGACCGGGAGGATAGCGGGCTCCCCTTGGGGGTACCAGCGCCGCGGCTGGATGAGAGTAAGATGCCGGGCGACTGGGCGTCGCATCGCTGAGACAGCGGGGTCCGGAGGAGGAGGAGCGCGGATGGCGGAGATCGTTCTCGGTATCGCGGCCTCGCACGGGTCCTCGACGTTCGCTCCGTCGAGCACCTGGGACTTCTACGCCGCCCGCGATCGGCGCAAGCCCTACTACGACGAGATGCTTGCGAAGGCCAGGCCCGCCATGGCGAAGGAGGCCTCGCCCGAGAAGATGGAGGAGAAGTTCCAGGCCGGCCAGCGGGCGCAGGCCCAGCTCGACGAGATCGTCACCCGCACGTCGCCCGATGTGATCGTGGTCTTCGGCGACGACCAGCACGAGCAGTTCCACGACGACAACATGCCCATGTTCTGCGTCTATCGCGGGGCCTCGATGGCCCGCGGCGAGCGACGCCGGCAGCGCGACGAGTGGAAGGCGGAGGCCGGCGGTGCGCCGCCTCTTTGGGCGCCGGACCGCGTGTTCGAGGGGGCGCCGGAGCTGGCCGAGCACCTCATCGCGCGGCTCGTGGAGGCCGGCATCGACGTCGCGTGCTCGAACGAGCTCAAGACGGACGTCGGGCTCGGCCACGCGTTCACGCACGTGGCCGAGAACATGCCGAGTATCGGTGAGCGCGCGATGCTCCCGTTCATGGTCAACACGTACTACCCGCCGAACCAGCCGACCGCCGCGCGCGCCTACACGCTCGGCCAGGCCGTCCGCGCGGCGATCGAGGAGTGGGACTCGGACCAGCGCGTCGCCGTCATGGCCTCGGGCGGACTGAGCCACCAGCGGATCGACGAAGAGCTCGACCGCGCCGTGCTCGATGCCATGGAGCGCAAGCAGCCGGACGTGCTCCGCGCGATACCGGGCACCCAGCTCCAGGGGGGCACGTCGGAGATACTCAACTGGATCACGGTCTCCGGCGCGATGGAGCCGATGACGATGAGCGTCGTCGACTACGTCCCGGCCTACCGAACCCCGGCAGGGACGGGCCTCGCTATGGGCTTCGCATACTGGACCAGGGCATAGCCAGGGCACAGCCAGGGCACAGCCCTGGACCCACTAAAGGGGCGTCTGCGGGTGGTGGACTGGGCCGTAGGCGCACAGTCAGACGCGCGTGCGTCGAGCACCGAGGGCCGAAGCAGCGCGTGCCTGCTTCAGTCCGGAGCCGGAGCGAAGCGTAGGCGCACAGTCAGACGCGCGCTCAGATGCGGAACGTCAGGATCTGGCGCCAGCGCAGGGCGACGGCGGCGAGCGCGGCGAGGGCGAAGACGCCGCCGCCCAGCAGCGCTCCGCTGGCGCCGAGGACGGTGGCGGCGGCCCCGGTGCCGATGAGGCCCACCGACGACGTGCCCTGCGTGAAGACCTGGACGACCGACGTCGCCCGTCCGCGGATGTCGTCGGGCACCAGCAGCTGGAGCGTCGTCCTGCGGATGATGGCACTGACGCCGTCGAACCCTCCCGCCAATGCGAGTGCGGCCAGCGAGAGGACGAACCACGGCGAGAGCGCGAACACGAACACGGCCGCGACGTAACCCACGATGCCGAGCGTGACGGCGAGACCCCTCCGCGGCACGTCACCGAGGGCGAGCAGGACGGCCGAGCCGATCAGGAAGCCAACCGCGGGAGCCGACGTGAGGAAACCGAAGCCCGCGGAGCCCACGCCGAGCTTATCCGCGTAGAAGGGCAGAAGCACCTTGTAGCTCGTGAACACCATCGCGGTGAAGTCGACGGTGGTGAACGCCACGACGATCGGTGTCCTCCGCACCCAGCGGATACCCTCGAGCATGTCCGCACGCCGGAACCGTGGGCGCGTGCGTCCCTCGGCCGGCCGCACGTCGCTGAGCAGGAGCACGGCAACGAGTGCGGGCACGTAGATGGCCGTCGTCGCGATGTAGGCGACTCCGATCCCGGAAAAGGAGATGAGCAGCCCGCCGATAGAGGGGCCGATCAGGATCGAGCTCTGACGGACGCTGGAGGCCAGTGTGAGCGCGTTCGTCAGGTGGGAGCGCGGCACGGAGCCGTAGATCAGGGCGGTGCGCGCCGGACCGTCCAGCACCGTCGCCATCGAGGACAGCAGCGTCGTCGCGTAGATGTGCCAGAGTTGGAGGTTGCCGGTGACGAACAGCGCGGCGAGCACGCCTGTCGTGACGAAGCTCATCCCGTAACCGACCAACAGGATCTTCCGGCGGTCGACCATGTCGGCAAGCAGTCCACCCAGGAGCCCCAACAAGAACAGCGGCAGCACCCGCAGGGAGCCGAGGAGCGCGAGGGGCAGGAAGGAATCCGTCAGCTCGAAGACCACCCAGAAGTTGACGACCTCGCGCATCTGCATACCCATGGAGCCGAGCAAGCCGCTGCCCGCCAGCAGCCGGTACTGGGCGTATTGCAGCGAGCCCCACGGGCGCACTCGTACGCTCGCGGTCTCTTGCGGGGGTTGGTTGCCTTCAGCTGGGGACGACTCGGTCACGGGCGCGTGATGCCTCGGCGGTCGGACGACGGTTGGACGAGCCCGATGATAGCTGGCCCGCGAGCAGACCGCGTGGCGCCCGGCCTGCGGCTCTGCTAGATTTGGCCCTGCCCCACGCGGGCACCCCCCACGCGGACAACCTAAAGGAGGACCGATGGTCGCAACACTGACGGAGATCGCACCCAAGGACTTCGTGAAGCGCCTCATGGACGGAGAGCGTGACTTCTCCTCGACGCGTCTCTCTGGCGCGCTCGACGACGAGGCTGCCTACGCCGGCCTCAACGCCTACCTCCGGGAGCGGGACCTGCGCGCCGAGACGCTGACGGCGGCGGGCTCCGACTGGAGCGGGCTCTCGGCCCGCGGGCTGTACTTCCCGTTCAGCAAGCTCGCCGGCATCAACCTCTCGGGCGCCGACCTGCGTGGCGCCGACTTCCGCCGAGGCGACTTCACGGGCGCGAACCTCGAAGGGGCGAACCTCTCGGGCGCCACGGTGATCGGCTGCCGCTTCCAGGAGGCGAACCTCGCAGGCGCCACGCTGCGGGCAACGGACTTCTACGAGGCGAGCCTGGTGGGCGCGAAGCTGCCGGGATCCGACCTGACGAGCGCGTTCCTGCTGAGGCTCTCGCTGAAGGACGCCGACCTGAGCGGCGCGGTGCTCACGAGCGCGATCATGTACCGGACTGACCTGCGGGGCGTGGTTGGCCTGGATACGGCCATCGACCTGGGGACCGTGACGTTCCACCAGACGATCGTCACCGCAGCCGAGCGGGCGATCATCGATGCCGCGCTCGGCGAGATGCCGCTGTTCGAGATGCGGAGCGAGACGACGTCCGTCTCGCCGGCCGACCGGCCTTCGGGGAGACCGTCACGCCCTCAGGAAGGGGCCGCGGAGGGACGTTAGCCTGCGGTGCAGAAGGGGTGTAGCCCGCCCATCTCGCAGGTCGCACCGACGGCGGCGATCGCTTCCTCGTAGTCCTTGTGGATCTGCGGGTCCTCGTCCTCGAACTCGATCTGGTCGCCGCCCTCTTTGAGGCTCTTGTACACGTAGGCGCCGCCGCCGGCCTTCGGCTTCTCGCTGCCCCAGCCGATCGCCAGGAACAGACACGGCTCCGCGCCCGTGTTGAAGTGCTGGTGGAACCACATCTCCGGCGGCACGAACATCGTGCCCGGCTTCCAGGAAACTTTCTGGACGGGCTCGCCCTCCTTCCACATCAGCGAGTACCCCTCGCCGCGCAAGAGCACGATGTGGATGCCGGGGCCGTGGCGGTGCGCCTTCTTGTAGAAGCCGACGGGCCACGACGATGCGTGGGAGCGCACGGTGGAGTTCACCATGTTGAAGCCGGTGCCAAGCGCACCCGGCGTGCGTCCGCCACGGGCCTTGCTGTCCGTTGCGATCCTGCTGGATGAGTCCACGTCGGCGATGAAGTTGGTCGTCCAGCCGCCCTGCTCGTTCGGGCTCTCTGACTGCGTGAAGTAGCCCGCCTTGCCGTCGAAGCGGTCCTCGAAGACGAACGGGTTCTTGAACACGAAGTCGAGGTTCTTGAACGTGTCGATCACGCGCGGCGCGGCCGTCATGGCCACGTAGCGGGCGGGCTCGGTGCCCGAGCCGTTGTGGTGCTGGTAGTTCGCGTTCGGCGGCATGGCGAAGTAGCTGCGCTCGCCCCACTCGAAGGTCTGCTTCTCGCCGCCGTCGAGCCAGACGGTGGTCGCGCCGCGGCCCTTGACCACGAACACGGTCTCCTCGTAGATGTGCTTGATCGGGTTGAGCGACTTGCCCGGCGGTATCTCGCAGATATAGGTGTCGTTGAAGCCGTCGGTCCCCATGAGGTTGACGAAGATGCCGGAGCCGCCACGGGAGGCCCACGGGGTGAGCTCGACGTCCATCAGGCTCGGTACGGACAGCCCGCGGATCGTCGGCAGCCCTTCGGCTTCCTTCCACCGCTCGTACGGCGACTTATAGGCCAGGGCCATCTTGTTGTATTCGGTCTCGGGCTGCTCGCTCTTCGTCTTCTGCGCCATCCTCGTCCCTCCGGTGCGACTGTCGGCGCGAGGCTAGGGTGCCCCGATGGCGCTGTCAAGCGGGAGCGAGGCTCGCGGAGCACACCGGATGCCGGACGTGGGCCGCCGCTCGGCCCACGTCCAGAGGTAGCCGCCCGAAAGTATGCGGCAGCGTGGGCCCACCGGACATCGGCAATCATCGCCCCCGGTCGTAGTCTCCGGCCGCTGGACGTTTCGGTGACGCCGGACGGTCCCCGCTCGACGGGGCGTGGCTGTCGCACCGGGGCGCCTTCCCGTCAGCGGGGAGACGGAGGGCCAGATGTCGACGATGAGGGGGCTTGCGGAGCGCATCTTCCGGTCATGGCCGGAGCTGCGGTGCGACGCCTGCCACTTTGAGAACTCGCCCGGCATGAACTTCTGCCAGGCGTGCGGCACCGTGCTGGGAGACAGCAAGTGCCCGAAATGCGGCGTCGTCAACCCCAAGGACGTGGTCGTGTGTGGCTTCTGCCGGTGCTCGATCGCGAGCACTGCGTCCCCGATGTCGGCGGCGCGGTTGGACATCCATGAATCGGTGGCGCCGCTGCCCCCTGTCCCCCATGAAGACCCCCCGCCAGCCGCGCTCATCGGGTTCGGCGCTGTCCTCTCGCTGGCGGCTGCCGCGTACCCGTGGTACATGCTCGGTGGCGTCGAAGCCGTCCCTGAGCAGCAGGCGACCATCGCCC
The DNA here is from genome assembly GCA_022561455.1 of Chloroflexota bacterium. GTDB lineage: Bacteria > Chloroflexota > Dehalococcoidia > Lucifugimonadales > Australimonadaceae > JADFRC01. Next base: position 10,617 of record JADFRC010000014.1, read on the forward strand.
GACTGCTGGAAGTGGGCTGGCAGGGGTTCCCCGGCGTGCCCTTGATGCTCATCACGATCGCTGCCGTGGCCTCGATGATGGCCTCTGTCCTGAAGGAGCTCGAGGCCGTGCGCCCCGCGGTGGCGGTGGTCTCGGGGCTCGTCATGCTGCTGTCCGCCGCCTGGCTCAGCAAGGGGTTCGAGCTGATGCGGACCGCGGGGGCCGACCCCGCGGCGCCGGACACCGGCGCTATCCTGGTGGCCATCGGCGCGATCGTCCTGCTCGCGGTCGGGCTCTACCTGTGGAGCCGCCCGCGCACCGAAGGCCCCGCGCGGTCCTCGCCTCGCACGCTCATCCCGCTGGTCGCCGATCCCGCCGCCTAACCGCCGCTTGAGTGGGGCATCGCCACGCTCTATCATCCGGCTCGACGCCGAGCCGGGCACCGAGGGCCGCAGCAGCGCGTGCCTGCTTTAGTCCGGAGCCGGAGCGAAGCGGAGGCGCACAGTCAGACGCGCGTTCGGCGGGCACCGGGGGCCGAAGCAGCGCGTGCCTGCTTTAGTCCGGAGCCGGAGCGAAGCGGAGGCGCACAGTCAGACGCGCGTTCGGCGGGCACCGGGGGCCGAAGCAGCGCGTGCCTGCTTTAGTCCGGAGCCGTAGGCGCACAGTCAGACAAAGCGCCGAGCCGCAGCGGGGAGGGTGCCGTGAGCGAGCGCATCGTGTCGCTTCACGCCGGGTACGACAACGAGGACCACTTCGTGGACGGCTACGTGGCGCGGCCCGCTGCCGCGGGAGTCCGGCCCGCCGTGGTGCTGATCTCGGGGATGAGCGGCCTGAACTGGTTCCAACGCCAGATCACGCGCACCTTCGCCGAGGCCGGGTTCGTCACGCTCTCTCCTGACCTCTTCGACGGCGCGCACCCCGAGGGCCGTACGCCGGCGCTGCTCCAGAAGAACTCGCTCGACATCGACCGCGCGGTCGGCGACGTCACGGCCGGTGCGCGGTTCCTGCGCGACCTGCCGTGGGTCGAGAGCGACGCGCGCGTCGGCGTCGTCGGCTTCTGCCTGGGCGGGGGGCTCGCGCTGCTGAGTCTTGGGCGGACGGACGCCTTCGGCGCCGGAGTCATCTACTACCACAGCCTCTTCCCGGACCCACAGGAGCTGGAGGGCATCGACGTCGCCATGCTCTGCCACTACGGCACCGCCGACCACTCGACGCCGCGCGAGGAGGTCGACGCGTTCACGGCGACGCTCGACCGGTACGAGAAGCGCTACGAGGTCGCGTTCTACGAGGGCGCCGGCCACTCGTTCCTGAACCCCGGCAACGACCCGTCTCCGGCGCAGCAGCGCGCGCGGGAGGAGTCGCTCGAGCGCACCTTCGCGTTCCTGCGCGAGGAGCTTACGGGCGCCTAGGACTCGGCGAAGCCGTAGGCGCCACCAGGTCCTGGACCGGCTTGCCCAGCGCGGCCGCCAGCAACAACAGCGTCTTGAACGTGGGCGATTGCTCGCCCCGCTCTAGCCGGAGCAGCGTGATCCGGCCGATGCCAGCGGAGCGCGCCAGGACCTGCTGCGTGACGCCCGCGTCTTCTCGCAGCTGCTTGATCTGGGCACCGAGCGCGAGGCGGCCACGGGTGGACACGGCCTCGACCCGTGACCGGTACGACGGGTCGCAGTAGGCCCGCGCGAAGTCCCACGGGATCTCGGCGGTTTTCCCGCCGGAGCTCCACAGGACCGCCTCGTACGGAGTCGGCAGCTCGACACGGTCCAGGTCCGCGAGCCCCGAGATCTCGGGGATATCGGCGAACGGGATCACGCCGCTACACCCGTCCGCGAACGAGAGCTCGATGCCCTCCGGAACCGGTTTGATAGCGTTCATCATCCGATCTGCGTTCTTGACCAGGACGGTCGCCGTGCTCATCTGACTATCTCCCGTGGATCGCGTGCCAGGTCGCCCAGATCGCGTCTACGTGTCTAGCGTAGGCGTCGAGGATGTCGCGGGCGTCCCCCGGCGGGGGCTCGTCCATATACGTCCCGCCGAGTAGCTCGATCCTGCAAGCGTCTTCCTTCCCGACCCAAACGTGGACGTGCGGCGGCTCGAAGGCGTTCTCACGCGTGTTGACCACGAAGCGGTATCGTCCCTCGATCGTGACCGTCGGCATCAACCGCTCCTGCTGCTGCCGGCAACAGCAGGAGATGCCGCCGATGTATCATAGACGATACAGCAACGTATCGTCCATGCTATCCTGCCGGCAGTTTGTTCCGCGAGACACATAAGCGTCCGCGCTCCACCTAGCCCTCCGGCAGCACGGGCGTGTGGACCTGGAGGTACGTGCCCGGTATCTGCTGCCAGCAGATGAAGCGCAGCGGCTCGGCGTTCGGGTTGCGCGTCTCGTGGCGCGAGCCGGCCGGGATGCAGACGAAATCGCCCGCCCCGACCTCGATCTCCGCATCGTCGATGACCTCGACCCCGCGCCCCTCGATGTAGTACCGCACCGCGTCGCCCGAGGTCTGCGGCAGACCACGGTCCGTCCCGCCGGGCACGTGCTCCATGAACAGCTGGAAGGAGTAGATGTCGAAGCCGAGCTCCGGCGAGATGATGTGGTGGCGTCCGGGGCCCCACTCCATCAGGGGCGCGTCCTTCGCTTTCACCAGCAGCCGCTTCTGCTCGCGCCGGCGCTGGAGCTCCAACGCGACGCGGCCGAACGCCATCTGCTCCTCCAGGTAGCGCAGGTAGAGCGGCCACGGCTCGAGCTTGGCCAGCTCGCCGAGCGACAGGTCCTTGACCTCGGGTGGTGCTTGGGGCGCTTCGACGTGCATGAACGGCGTCGCTACCTGCCGGTACGTCCCTGGGAACTGCTGGGCCGCGAGGAAGACCAGCGGCTCGGGGTTCGGGTTCTCGGTGCCGTGCCAGACGTTGGCCGGCACGTGGCAGAAGTCGCCGATGTGGACCTCGAAGCGCTCCTCGCCGATGAGTTCGAAGCCGCTGCCCTTGATGTAGTACTTGAGCGCGTCGCCGTGGGTGTGGTAGCGCTCGGAGCCGCCGGCGCGGCCCGAGGTGAACACGTGGAGGTTGTGGACGTTGAAGCCCATCTCCGGTCCGACGATCATGCGCTGGTTGGGCCCCGCGTTCGCGATGTCCGCCTCCTCGGCGGGCACGTGCAGCCGGTTCTGCTTCCGCCGTGCATCGAGGCCCTTCGCGGCCCGTCCGAAGGCGGCCTGCGTCTCCATGTAGCGCTCGTAGAGCTGCTCGGGGCTGAGGGCCGCCAGCTTGTCGTCTGCGGTCGTCATGGGCTCTTCTCTCCACGGTGGCTTGCGACCGGCGGATTATATCGCCGCTTATTGACGCTCGGGGGCTGGCGTGTACCATGCGACGAAGCACACGCTTGGAGATGATAGCGATGGCGAAGCAGCTGAAGCTCGAAACAACCGCGCCCTTCCAGGGGCTACCGGAGCTCGTCGCCCAGGACGAGGGGCTTTTCGCCGCCGAGGGGCTCGACATCGAGTTCGTGCGGCGCGGGGAGAATGCGCCCACCAAGGTCGACCGCAGCATGACGGACCCCGAGATGGCCAACTCGTTCGCCAGCCACGGCAGCGCCGCGGAGCAGGGTGGCGCCGCCATGTTCAACGCGTGCGAGTGGGGCAACTACCGCCGCGTCGAGGACTCCAAGACCGACAGCAAGCAGGTCGGACGCCGCGCCATCATCGCCTTCGGCGCGCTCATGGTGGCGCCCGACTCCGGCGTCTACACGCCGCAGCAGCTGGCGAACAAGCTCGTCGGCGTGCCTTACTTCGCCGGCACGCACTACCTGGCCCTCCTGATGCTCGAGGGCTTCTTACCCCGCGATGCCATCAAGACTTGCCTCGCGCCGAACGGCTCGCGCCTGCGCTTCGAGGCGCTGATGAACCACGAGATCGACGCGACGACGCTGACCGAGCCCTACATCACCGTCGCCGAGCGCGCGGGGTGCCGCATGATCCTCGCGGCGCCCTACCACGGCACCGAGGTCGCGAGCGAGGAGATGGACGGCGAGACGTACGCGTCCTTCAACAAAGCGGTGCGGGAGGCGGTCCGCCGCATCAACGCCGACAAGACCAAGTACCTCCAGTACTTCATCGACTACCACAAGTCCGACCCGGCGGTCGCGGCGCTCACCGTCGCCGACCTCAACCCCTCGCGGTTGCAGGTCGTCGACCCGGCGCCGATCCCGGCCGACGAGCTCCAGCGCACGTACGACTGGATGTGCGGCTGGGGCATGCTCAAGAGCGTCGCGGTCACCGACCTGGTGGACGACACGCGCCAGCTGGCCGCGCACCGCGCCTAGCGCCCGCGTGATACAGACCGAGAGAAGGGCCGCCCGGCAAGGGCGGCCCTTTCGTGTGGCGTGTCCCGGTTGGGGGAAAGCCGCCTACCGCGCTGCGCTCGCGGGCTCGTCCTTCGCCTTCCCGTCGGCGCCGAAGAGGTCCGGCCAGCGAGCGCGGAGCTTGGTTGCGTCGTCGTCGCTCGTCCGCACGACCTCGGGGAAGGTATCGAGGCGGTCGTACGGACGGCAGGCGTCGATGATCATGCGGTTGTTGTAGTAGCGCGGGCCGTCGCCCTCGCCGGCATACGCCATCGGGTCGAGCGACGTGCTCCAGCAGCGCTTCATCACGTCGATGTCGTCGATCACGTCGGTGCGCGTGCACATCGCCCACAGCACCTCGTTCGTATCGGTCGGGTCGATGTCGTCGTCGACCACCACCACGAAGCGGTTGGCGTACGCGCCCGCGTGGCAGCTCGCCGTCGCCATGCCCACCTGCTTGGAGTGGCCGGGGTAGGCTTGCTTGATCGAGACGACGTTGAACAGCCGCCCTCCGCCCGCCTCGTGCGACCACACGCCCGTGATGCCCGGCACGCCGGCGCGCTCCAGCTCGTTCCAGATCAGCGCCGAGCGCAGCGGGCTGCGGAAGTAGGTGTTGTCGTTCGGCGGCTTGCCCGGCAGGCAGGCCAGGATGATGGGGTCGTTCCGGTGCATCACCGACTGCACGCGGATGATCGGCATGTCGCGCTCGCCGCCCGCGTAGTAGCCGGCCCACTCGCCGAAGGGTCCCTCGGCGTGCGTCTCGTCCGGCGGTATCTCGCCCTCGATGACGAGCTCCGAGGTCGCCGGCACCGGGAGGCCGGTGAGCGGCGCGGTGATGAGCTTGATGGGCTCGCCCCGGATGCCGCCGGCGACGTCGTACTCGTTCACGCCGTAGTCGACCTCGAGGCCGCCGAGGAGCAGCAGCAGCGGGTCGTGGCCGAAGGACACCGCGACCGGGCAGGCTTGGCCGCGCGCCCAGTACTTCTCGCGGATCATGCGCCCGTGCTTGCCCGGCGAGATCATGATGCCGAGCGTCTTGGAGTCGTGCACCTGGACGCGGTAGGTGCCCGCGTTGATCCACCCGGTGTCGGGGTCCTTCATGACGACGATGTTGCCCGTGCCGAGGTAGGCGCCGCCGTCTTTTGCGTGCCAGACCGGCGCGGGGAAGCGCGTGACGTCGATCTCGTCGCCGGTCTGCCGGTTCTCGAGGACCGGGCCGTCCTCGACGAGCTCGGCGGGCTGCGGCTCGAACGTCTTGAGGCGGTCGCGCCACTCGCGCACGACCTCACGGCGGCTGTAGTCGATGGGCAGGTCCAGGCTCAGGTTGATGCGGGGCAGCGAGGTGAACACGTTGGCCAGGAGCCTGAAGCTGGGGTCGAGGCCCTTGATCTTCTCGAAGAGCAGCGCCGGCTTCTCCATGTCCCACTGGAACATATCCACCAGCCCGCCGATCTCGTGGAGCGGGTCCGCGCCGCTCACTCGGGAGAGCTGGCCCATCTCGTCGATGCGCTCGATCCACGCCCGCAGGTCGTCTACTGCCATCGGCTCATCTCCCTATCCCTGGTCGTTTCGTGGCAGGGCGCGATGAATCGCGCCCCTACGGGCTTCCGCCGAGCTCCTTGATGATCGCGCGCGTGAACTCGACGCGCATGTCCTCGGTCTTCCGCTTCACCACCGAGCTGCCGAGCGTCGCCATGCGCCCATACAGGTTGAACTCCATGGAGTACGAAATCTCCGTGCCGCTGCCGCTGGCCGGGGCGAGCTCCAGCGCGATACGGTTCAGGGTCAGCCGGTTGCCGAAGCGGTCGTGGCCGCCGCCGGTGACCACCACGCGCTTCTCCACCTCGTATTCGAGGACCTCGAGGTCGAGGTCCATCGAGACCTTGAACGGGCCGACCTTCTGGGCGATGTGCGCGCGGTAGTGCCGCTCGTCGATCGCCTCCACGCTCTCGCAGCCCGGCAGGAGCCCGGCGATGCGCGGCAGGTCCCAGAAAAGCGCCCACACCGTGGCGCTATCGGCGGGGACGGTGAACCGGTCGGTGAGCTCCAACGGCTTAATCCTTCGTGGAAAGCGCTTTCGCGGCCGCCTCGACGGAGGCGAGTATGCCGGCGTAGCCCGTGCAGCGGCAGATGTTGCCGCCCATGTAGCGCACGATGTCCTCGCGCGTGGGTTCCGGCACCTCGTCGAGCAGGGCCTTGGTCAGCAGCACCATACCAGGCGTGCAGTAGCCGCACTGGAAGCCGAAGTGGTCGATGAACGCCTGCTGGATCGGGTGGAGCGCGCCGTCGGCCGCGAGCCCCTCGATCGTCGTGACCTCGGCGCCGTCGGCCTGGGCGGCCAGCAGCGAGCAGGAGCTGACGGCCGCGCCGTCGAGCAGCACCGTGCATGCGCCGCAGATGCCGCTGTGGCAGTACGCCTTCGTCCCCGTCAGCCCGAGGTCCTCGCGCACGAGCTCGAGCAGCGTCCGCGACGGAGGTACCTCGCGCCGCTCGCGCTTGCCGTTGACCTTGAGCTCGATCTTCATGGTCTTCGCCGGGCGCACGCCGTGCGCCCCTACTTGCGCCCCTCCAACGCCGCCAGCACCTTGTGCGGGAGCAGCGGCACCTCGTGGAACATCACGCCCGTCGCGTCGTACACGGCGTTCAAGACGGCGGCCGGCGTGATGACGGAGCCTATCTCGCCCATACCCTTCGCGCCGAACGGCCCGCCTTCGAGTGGGTGCTCGATGATCTCAGGACGGTAGAGCGGCGACGTCTCCATCGTGGGCAGCGGGTAGTCCATGAGCGCCGCCGTCAGGAGCTGGCCGCCCTCGTCCCAGACGAGCTGCTCGAAGAGCGTCGGCCCGAGCTCCATGCCGACGCCGCCCTCGAGCTGCGTGCGCACCGAGTCCGGGTTGACCGCCTTGCCGACGTTCGAGGCGGCCCCCATCCGCAGCACGCGCACCTCGCCGGTGTCCGTGTCCACCTCCACCTCGGCGGCGGCGGACGCGAACGACCAGAACGTGGACGCGATCGGGTACTCCGTGCCGTCCGGCGCCGTATACGTGCCGCCGACGACGCACTCGCCGAGCGCCGTCAGCGGGCCGCCCGAGCGCCGCACCAGCTCCTCGTAGGAGATGGATTCGCCGTCGTCGGCCTCCACGCCGTCCGGCCCCAGCGCCAGGCTCGCCGCGTCGCGCTCGAGCAGCTGCGAGGCGACCGCGAGGACGTCGGCCGTGAGCTTGGCTGCCGCATCGAGCACGGCGTTGCCCATGTGGTACGTCGAGCGGCTCGCGGTGGTCGAGCTGTCGACCGGCACCAGCGCGGTGTCGCTGTGCACGACCCGGATGCGGTCGAGGCCGACGCCCAGGCCGTCGGCCGCGATCTGCGCCATCGTCGTATCGGAGCCCTGGCCGATGTTCACGGTGCCGATGCGCACCTCGAAGAGCCCGTCCTCCCGAAGCTCGATCTCCGCGCCGTTCTCGGACAGGCGCGTCGGCGGCGTCAGCGTGTACTTGATCGTGCACGACACGCCCTTGCCGCGCAGCTTGGCCGGCTTATCTGGGCGCTCGGACGGCTTGCCCCAGTCGATGCCCGCCGCCGCGGCCTCGAGGCACTCCTTGGCGTGGGTGGAGCGCAGCAGGTCGCCCGTGATGTGGACGTCGCCGTCGACGACCAGGTTCCGCATCCGCAGCTCGACGGGGTCGATGCCCAGGTCGCGCGCGATACGGTCGAGCTGCGTCTCGTACGCCATCGTGTGCTGCGTCGTCGGCAGGCCGCGGTAGGGGGCCGAGGGCGGCTTGTTCGTGTAGACGGCGTCGCACTCCACGAGCGCGTTGGGGATGCGGTAGGGGCCGGTGGCCACCTTGAGCGTGTTGTTCGCGCTGCGCGCTCCGCTGATGGCATAGGCGCCCACGTCGACGGTGAACCGCACGTGCCGGGCGACGATGGTGCCGTCGTCCTTGACGCCCGTCTTGATCGTGCCGCGGTACGCCGGGCGGATGAACGTCAAGAACGTCTCCTCCTGCGTGAGCACGAGACGCACCGGCCGCCCGGCGAGCTGGGCCGCCGCCGTGACCACGCACTCGAGGCGGTCGCGGCTTTTTGAGCCGAAGCCGCCGCCGACGTACGGCACGATGACGCGCGCGTCCATCTTGAAGATGCGCTGGAGCTCGCGCTGGAGCGGGAAGGGCGACTGGCAGTTCGTCCAGACGGTGATGGCACCGTCCTCGATCGCCGCGACGCACGCGTGCAGGTCCAGCGCGCAGTGCTGCACCGGAGGCGCGCTGAACGTGTCTTCGTAGATGCGGTCGGCCTCGCGGAACCCCGCCTCGACGTCGCCCCACGCGATGCTCGCGCGGTGGCAGACGTTCGTGCCCTCCACCGGCCGCAGCTCCGGGGCGATGGGCGAGAAGGTGTCGTGGACGAGCGGGGCGCCGTCCGCGAGCGCCGCGTCCACGTCCATCACCGGCTCAAGCTCGTCGTAGTCGACCTCGATCAGCTCGAGCGCCGCCTCGGCGGTCGCGAGGTCGTCGGCCACGACGACCGCGACGATGTCGCCCTGGTACCGCACCTTGTCCAAGGCGACCAGAGGGGCGTCGCGGTACACGAAGCCGTAGACCGGCTCGATACCGGCGGCCGCCACCTCGTCGCGCGTCAGCACGCAGACGACGCCAGGGAGCGCGCGGGCCTCGGCCGCGTCGATCGAGACGACGCGCGCGTGCGGCAGCGGGCTGCGCAGCACCTTGGCGTGCGCCATGCCCGGCACGACCAGGTCGCCGACGTAGAGCGTCGCGCCGGTGACCTTGTCGGCCGCCTCGAGCGTCGGCATCGACGTGCCGACTATCGGGTCCCGTTTCCTGCTTTGCGCAGCGCACATGAAAGCGCCCTCTCCACCAGCACGGCCGCGATGCGGCGCTTGTACCACACCGGCCCGCGCAGGTCGTCCTGCGGGTCGGTCGCATCCGCCGCCCGCGCCGCCACCTCGGCTATCAGCTTCGCGTCGGGGACCTCGCCGGCGAGCAGCGCGGCCGCCGCTTCGGCGACGACCGGCACGGGTCCGACCGCGCCCATGACGATGCGCGCCTCGACGCAGCGCCCCGCCTCGTCCGTGCGGACGAGCACCGATGCGTTCGCGACCGGCTTGTTCTCCGGCGAGCCGACCGTGAACTTGGCGTGGCAGCCGAAGGTACCCGGCTCAGGCAGCGGCACGGTGATCTCCGTCAGCAGCTCGCCGGCCTGGAGGACCGTCTCGTAGGGACCCTCGAAGAAGCCGGCGAGCGGGACGGTCCTAACGCCCGTACTCGCGGCTATCGTCGCGCTCGCGCCCATCGCGATGAGCGCCGGGGGCAGGTCGGTCTGCGGCTCGCCGTAGCAGACCGAGCCGCCGACGGTGGCGCGGTTGCGGACGCGCACGTTGGCGACCTGCGACGCCGCGTCGGCCAGCAGGCCGTACGCACCGGCGATGGCGGGGTCGCGCTCGATCGACCGCACGGTCGTGAGCGCGCCGAGGCGCAGCCCAGCGCCGCCGGAGCGCGAGCCGTCCAGCTCGGGGCCCAGTTCGGGGATGAAACCGACGTCCACGACGTAGTCGGGCCGGAGCACGCCGAGGGTCATCATGACGACCGCGGCCGTGCCGCCGGCCACGACGAGCGCGTCGTCGCCGTGCTCGCGCAGGAAGTCCGTGGCCTCGCCAACCGTGGTCGGCCGCACGTACTCGAACGGTCTCATGCGGGCTGCTTCATCGCCTGGATGACGCTCTCGCCGAAGCGCTGCACGTACTCCTTGCGTGCCTCCAGCCCCTTGGGCAGGTTCAAGCAGGTGTTGACGACGGAATCGACGCCGAACTCCTCCTCGAGCCGCGCGTACTGCTCGACGCAATCGGCCGCGCTGCCCGTGACGGCCCAGTCGCCCACCTCGGACTCGGCCGAGATATTGATCTTGACCATCGTGTGCTCCTGCATGTTCCACGCCGCGTACATCTTGTAGGACGACGCGGCCGAGGCCTGCGCCTCGGCGACCGCGGCCTCCCGGCTCGACGCCAGGCTCACGCCGCGCGAGATGGCGACGCCGCCCTTGGCGCGCCCAGCCTCCTCCCGCTCCGCGTGGTAGAGCGCGAGGAGCGTCCGTAGGTCGTCGAAGCCGACCTGAGGGCCGACGTAGCAGGAGTCGGCGATGCGTGCGGCGCGCTTCACCGCTCCCTCGCTCTGGCCGGCCATCCAGATCGGTGGGTGCGGGTCTTGGTAGGGCCGAAAGCCCATCCTGCCCTCGTGGACGCTCCAATATCGCCCCTCGAAGCTCACCTCCTCGCCGGTCCACAGGAGCTTCATCAGCTCGACCGACTCGGCGATGCGTGACGCGCGGTGCTTGCGCGTCGTGCCGGCCGCCTCGAGCTCGGTGTCGCGGTAGCCGATGCCGACGCCGAGCGTGAGCCGGCCCTTGGAGATGTGGTCGAGCGTCGCGGCGTCCTCGGCGATCTGGAGCGGGTTGTGCAGCGGCAGCAGCAGGATGCCCGTCATGAGCCGCATGTCGCCGGTCTCCGGCGCGAGGCGCGCCAGCATGGGGAACGGCTGCGGCCAGACCGTCGGGTGCGAGACCCAGTGCTGCGGCACGGTGACCAACCCGAAGCCTGAGTCGCGGGCGACGTGGCAGATCTCGATGACCTCGTCGATCTGCTCGTGCAGCGGGCGCGTGGGGTCGGACAGGAAGGAGCGCAGGTACAGGCCGAACCGCATGTGACTCCTCGGGAGGGGGTGTGCCGGCGGCAGCCCGCAGCGTATCCGTCGCCCGCGCGCCGGTCAACGCTCGGCCACTCGCCACCGCGCGGAGCAGCGCTGCGCAGGTCAGGAGCGCGGAGGGCTGATACGGCCTCCGGCAACAGCGCAGCAACGGAACCTGGAACCCGAGTGATGCGGGTGCGGGTGGGCAGCCGATCGGCTAGCTGAGGGCTAGCTCCTGGCGGATCGCCACCTCGAGGTCCTCGGGGACGAATCCCCTTGGCCCCTTCTCCCCCTGGAAGGCAACTCGGCCGTCTCTGCCCACGAGGTACAGCCGGTCGGGCAGTGCCCCATACGCGCTCGCCACCGTGTCGTCGATGCCATCGACCAGCACGGTCATTTCGATGTCGAGGGCGATCGCGCATGCCTGCGCCACCTCGCCCCGCTCCTCCTCGGTCGTCGGGTCGTAGACGTGGATATCGGCCTCCTGGTTGCCCTGGGACATCCACCCGTCGTCGGGGTGTGCCTCTCTGATGTAGACGACGAGGAATTCCACCCGGTCGCCGTACTCGTGGTAGAGGTCGTGCAGTGCGCCCAACTGGCGCCGGAATGGAGGTCAGGTGTACGAGCCGAAGATCAGCGCGACGGGGCGCTTGCTCCGGAAGCTGGACAGCTGCACTTTCACGTCGCTCAGGCCATGCGTCGCGTCCAGCGTGGGCAAGGTGAAGTCGAAGGCTGGGTCACCCTGCTTGAGCTTGGGAGTCGAGAGGTCCCGGTGCTGCGCGGACGCTTGCACCTCTTCTTTCGTTCTCGACGGTCCCGGCGGCGTCGACCGCCTCCCCAAGCCCAGGGTTGGCGAGCCTGCGGGTGTGTCCGTGCTCACTTGGCACCTCCATCGTGGGGCGTGGGTATGGCTGCGCGCCCGCCGATGCACCATTGTGGCGACAGTGGCCGGCGAGAGTCAATTCGTGGACCGGACGCTGCCGATGCAGACGCCATCCGCCGCGGCGCTCGCGGTCCCGGCCCCTCGAGCCTGATGCTCCCCGCCGACGTTGACAGCGCATGGCGTCCGTGTACACTCGGGGCCGGTGTGCCGCCGTGAGGTTCACGCCCGGCCCTTGAGGTTCACTCTAGCTTGATGAGATCATCCGTAACGGCCTACTGGCCATCGATCGAGCCCCGCGTCCGCCGCGGGTCCATGGAGCTGCGACGCGTCGCGTCCCGCGCGAGGGCAGCCACCGCATCACTTCCCCTGCGAGGCGGCCTGGGCCGCATCCGCCGCCCTGAGGCCGGCGAACCACCCGCGTAACGCGGCCGCCGAGCGACCACTCGGCGGCACCACCCGCGATCTTCTGATCAGCGCGCCGCTGACAGGTGATTCGCCGCATCGCCCGCGGCAGCGCTTCCGATAGCTTCGGCTCGGGGAGCGTCCGCGCAGGCCACCATCCAGGACTACGCCGTAGCGGCGGGTTCGCATTAGCTCAACCGGAGAAGGTGTATGGCGTCAGACGTGCGGGCAATCTCGTCACAGTACGGAGGTTTCTGGAACTTCGAGCTCCAGGACTTCTGCTACATGACGAACCGCTACTTCCCCCCGGAGGAGTTCTTCGAGTCGCTCTCATCGAGCCTCCGGACGCTCGTCACGTCCTACCCCTCCACCAACCGCTCGCTATCGTCTCTGGCCGCGGAGCCCCTGGGCATGACGCATAGGGAGCTGGTCGTCGGCAACGGCGCGAGCGAGCTCATCAGCGCGATCACCAGCATGCGCGTCGAGCATCTGGCGATACCCATCCCCACCTTCGACGAGTACCGCAACCGCGCCGAGGCCCAAGGCAAGCGCGTGAGCGCATACGCCATGGGGCCCGACTTCGAGCTGGACGTCGACGGCTTCATCGCGCACGTCAAGGAGGCCGGGGCCAACTCGGTGGTCATCGTACGCCCCAACAATCCCACCGGGACGCTGGTCTCGAAGGAAGACGTCGTCCGGATGCTCCGCGCCTTCGGCGGCCTCGACCTGGTCCTGGTGGACGAGTCGTTCCTGTACTTCGCCGGTGGGGAGTACCGGGACCTCAGCGTCGTGGGATCGATCCGCGAATTCCCCAACCTCGTCATCGTCAACAGCATGTCGAAGGCCTACGGAGTGCCTGGGCTGCGTCTCGGTTATGCCGCCTCGGGCGACGCCGAGCTCATCGCGGAACTGCGGGCCGCGCTGCCGATCTGGAGCGTCAACTCGCTCGCGCAGTTCTTCCTCGAGCACCTCGGCGCGTACGGCTCGCGGTTCGCCGATTCCTGCGCGCAGGTGCGGCGGGCCACGCAGGCCCTCTATCGAGGACTGCGCGGCGTGCCCTTCCTCGTGCCCTATCCGACCCATGGGAACTACGTCCTGTGCCGGAGCACATCAGACCTCACCGGGTCGGAGATCACCGCCCGTCTGTTCGACGAGTTTGGGTTCCTGGTCAACGACTGCAGTGGGAAACGGGGCCTCGATAGCAGATTCTTCAGGATCGCATCGAGGACCACCGAGGAGAACGAAGAGCTGGTACGCGCCCTGCTGGCTATGGCGAGCGAAACGACGGCACCAGCCGGTGCGAGGAAGTAGGCTCAAGCATGCAAGCGCTCATTCTCGCGGCCGGCCAGGGCACACGCCTGCGCCCGCTGACCGACCACTGCCCCAAGTGCCTCGTGGAGGTCGGGGGCCAGCCCATCCTCCAATACCAGCTGGAAGCGCTCTGCGAGGTGGGCGTGCGGGAGTGCATCGTCGTCGTCGGCCACCGTGCCGCGCAGGTGCGCAGCGCCTTCGGCAGCCGCTTCTTGGGCCTCTCGATCACGTACGTGGAGAACGAGGTCTTTGAGACCACGAACAACATCTACTCGCTCTGGCTGGCCCGCCGGGAGGTAACCGGAGACCTGCTGCTGCTCGAAGGGGACTTGATCTTCGAGCCGGAGCTCCTGATGGACCTGCTCGATGCCCCCTACGAGAACGTCGCGGTGGTGGACCGCTTCCGGTTCCCCATGAACGGGACGGTCATCCTGGCGCAGGGCGACCGGGCGAGCGCGATGGTGCTCAAGCTCGACCAGCCACCTGGGTTCGACTATGGGCCCGCCCTCAAGACCGTGAACATCTACAAGTTCTCCCGCCGGGCCGTCAGCGGCGTGCTGATGCCCGCCCTCGGCGACTACGTCTCCAACGGTCTGACCGGCGACTACTACGAAGTCGCGATATCCCGTGCCATCGCGGAAGGCGCGATGCGGCTCCACGTCATGCGGACCGGCGCGCGCGCCTGGGCCGAAGTAGATACCGTCGAGGACCTGGCCGACGCGGAGAGGATGCGCTCCTGGCAGCGGCTCGGCTCGCGCGTCCCGGCCGGCGCTCGCCTGGCCCGGTCGAGCCGCTGAGGGCGCCTGCGGTCAGCCGACCAGGCGCACCGCGTGCAGCGCGGCGATGGCAAACGCGACGCCGTTGAGCGCGTAGAACGCTCCTCCCGTGAGCTTGGGGACGCGCAGCGGGCTGACCATCAGCGCGACGAGCGCCATCGCTCCGCCGTAGAGGACCACCACGAAGAGCTCGCGCTCAAGCGGGCCGTCCAGCAGCATGAGCGCGGCGAAGGTAACGATCGCCTGGTCGGTTGGCATGCCGACGTAGCGGCCCGTGCGCTCGTCCAGTCCGTGGGCGTCGAAGTAGCTGAGCCGGAACGCGACCGCGCCGACGAGCGCGAACGCTCCCGGCACGTACGCCGCGCCGAACCCGCCGTAGGCCAGCAGCACGACGGCGAGGGTCGCGCCGGCGCCGACCATGTCCACGAGCGAGTCGAGGCTGGCCCCGAAGGCGCGGTCCGCCGCGGTCCGTCCGGAGAGGCGCTTCGATACCGGTCCGTCGATCCCATCGAAGAAGAAGGCGAGGACGAGCCCCATCCCCGCGACGGCGAACTCTCCCCGCACGGCGAAGGTGATCGCGAGGATGCTGCTGAGGAGGCCGGCAAGCGTGACCAGGTTCGCGGCATCGAGCAGGTGACCGACGATCGGCCGTCGTGAGGTAATCATCGAGTATCGTCCAGACCCCGGCCGACGGCCGGTCTTCGGAGGTGCCGCACGAGCCTACCAGGCGCCGGAGCGCCAAGATAGCATGCTAGAGATAAGGGCTGGGGGAGGGTCGGTGAGCCCGATGGACGAACGGTTGGATTACGAGGCGGTGCGCCGGTACTGGGACCGCACCGCCGGCACGGCCGCCGCCGCCTCCTACATGGCGCACGAGCAGGGGCTGCCGCAGGCTTGCGTGGACGACCGCTTCGCCCTCGAGCGCGAGGTCGTCGAGCGCTGGTTCGCCGGCCTCGGCCCGGGATCCGCCGTGCTGGACCTCGGCAGCGGCAGCGGTGCGTGGACCGCGCTCTTCGCCCAGCGCTACCGGCGCGTCGTGGCCATCGAGCAGAGCGCCGCCATGGTCGCCGGCGCCCGTGAGCGGCTGCGCGGGACGACGAACGTCGAGCTCATCGAAGGCGACTGCCTCGAAGTGGACATCGAGGGCCGCTTCGACGGCGCTTTCTTCGGCGGGATGCTCATGTACCTCAACCGCGACGACGCCGTGCGCCTGCTCGCGCGCGTCGCCGAGCTCGTCCCCGACGGCCCGATCATCCTGCGGGAGTCCGGTGCGCGGGCGCGCGTCGAAGTGCGGACCGGCGACTACCACGTCGCCTACCGCTCGCCCGCCGAGTACGCCGGGATCGCCGCCGACGCTGGCTTGCGCGTGCGTGCGGTCGAGCGCAACCGCGGCTACGCGCGCATGGAGGTGGCGGTCGAGGTCGTGAACCTCGTGCGCCGGCTGCCCGCCCTCAAGCGGCGCGACCCAGCCTTCGCCGGAGGCCCCATCTGGCGCGCCCTCAGCGCCACCGCTCCGCTCACCCTCGAGCTGCTCCCGCGCGTGATCCGGGCGGCGGGCATCGACTGGCCCCATCTGACGAACCACTTCCTGCTGCTCGAGCGCCGCTAGCTTCCCAGGAAGTCCAGCACCGCGCGCTCGTAGGCCTCCGGCGACTCCAGGTGCGCCCAGTGCCCGCCGCCGTCGAGCTCGACGAGACGGCAGTCGGGGATCGCGTCGCGCATGCGTTGCGCGACCGGCGCCGTCAGCAGCG
>JADFRC010000122.1 GCA_022561455.1 Chloroflexota bacterium
CTGCCGGACACGCGCCGGTCGGTGACCAGCGCGACGCATGGCGCGGGGAGTTTGGTGGGCACGGGAACGGGCCTGGAGCTCGTAGCGGCGCTCACGACGTCGCCTGGATGACGCCCTCCAGCGGGCTGCTCGCCTGGGCGTACTCCTGCTGCTCGATGCGCCCGGCCAGGTACGCCTTGCGCCCGGCCTCGACGCCCAGCTTGAATGCCTCGCCCATGAGCGCGGGGTCCTTCGCGCGGGCGATGGCGGTGTTCACGAGCACGGCGTCGGCGCCCATCTCCATCGCCTGCGAGGCGTCGGACGGCACGCCCAAGCCCGCGTCGACGATCACGGGGACGCTCGCCTGCTCGACGATGATGGTGATCTCCTCGCGCGTGTGGATGCCCTTGCCGGAGCCGATGGCCGAGCCGAGCGGCATGACCGCCGCGCAGCCCGCCTCCTGGAGGTGTTTCGCGAGTACCGGGTCGGCGTGGATGTACGGTAGCACCGTGAACCCATCGGCCAGGAGCGCCTTGGCGGCCTCCAGCGTGCCGATGGGGTCGGGCAGCAGGTACTTCGGGTCGGGGATGACCTCAAGCTTCACCCAGTTCGGCAGGCCGAGCGACCGCGCGAGCCGGGCGACCATCAACGCCTCCTCGACGGTCTTGCAGCCGGCCGTGTTCGGCAGGATCGTGTAGCGGGCCGGGTCGATCACGTCGAGGATCGTCGGCTCGTTGGGGTGATCGAGGTCGAGCCGCCGGATGGCGACCGTCACGGCCTCGGCGCCCGAAGCTTCGAGCGACGCGACGAGCTGCTCGTTGCTTCGGTGGCGTCCCGTGCCCGCGATCAGCCGGGAGCGGAGCGTGAACTCCCCGATGTGTAGCAGGTCGTCGCTCATGTCGCCCTCGCTCTTGAAAAAAACCACCGGCCCCGAGGGGACGGTGGCTCGCGTGATCGTCCCTCCGCTGGCATTACCCAGATCAGGTGACCGGTCGGCAGCGGATGGCCGCCCTCTCAGCCTGGCTCCCCAAGCTCCCGGAGTGCGTTCTTGCGCGCGGCCAGAATAGCACAAGCCAAGCCCCTGACCCCCTCACTCTCACTGACTGGCGCTTGTCGACAGTGCGGCTGGGTGCCCCTGGGGCCGCTGAGGCCGGGCGGTGGCGAGCGTCCGCGCGCCTAGCCCGCTACCGGAACAGGTCCTTCGCCCGCTCGCGGATGACGGGCGCGATGCCGCTCTCGCTCGGCTTGTAGGCGTAGCCGCGGACGATGGCGGCCGGGACGCGGTCGAGCTTGTTCGTGACGAGCTCGGCGGCGGCGGCGAGCTCGTCGGCCACCGCGATCACGGTCGAGTGCAGCTCGCGGCCGTCGGTGTCTTGCTGGCCGCGATAGTCCCACAGCGGCTCGATGCCCGCGACGCCGATCGCCACGTTCCCGGCGCCCTCCCGCCAAGGCCGCCCGAAGGTGTCGGAGACGATGACCGCGACCTCGGCGCCCGCCTCGCGCACGCGGTCGCGGATGCGGCGAGCGGACGCGTCCGGGTCCTCCGGCAGCAGCGTGACGATGTCCCCGCTCGCCGAGCCGACGTTCGAGCCGTCGACGCCCGAGTTCGCGCAGACGAAGCCGTGCCGCGTCTCGGTGATCAGCACGCCGTTCTCCATCCGCACGACGCGCACAGCCTCGGCGAGCGCGACCTCGACGACGCGCGCGTCCTTCTCCCACCGGCGCGCGAAATCGCTCGCCCGCGCGGACGGCGTGATCGTGCGCAGGTCGACGATGCGCCCCTCGGCCTTCGAGACGACTTTCTGCGTGACGACCAAGACGTCGCGGTCCTGGAGCGGCGTGCGCTGACGAGCGAGCGCCTCGACGATCAGCGCGCCGACGTCGTCGCCGGGCGTGACCTCGGGCATGCCTTCGATGGGGATGAGCGTGACGCTGGAGCCCATGGCGCCATCCTACGGCGCCCCGAGCCTTCTATCTAGCTCGCGCCTCACCTGGTCGATCTGCTGGCCGATGATGGCGACGGATACGCGCATAGCACGGGCCAGCTCTTGCCGGTCCTGTGGACTGGCCGCCAGCATTGTCTCGAATCGGATCGAGTTCCGCCGGAATCACCTGGAGATAGGAATGACATCTGGATTCGCAGGGCCTGCTGCAACTCCCAGCGTGAATTCGATAGCATCTTGGGTTGCCGCGGTGAGCACGTAGCCGTTGAGGTACAAGAAGACAGTAGCGGTCGTCAGCGCCAGCCGCTTGTTCCCGTCGACCATCGCGTGATTCTTGACGAGCGAGCGGAAGAGGAGTGCCGTCTTGTCGAAGATGGTCCGAGCGAGGTACGTCCCACCGACGGCATGTTGTGGAGCGGCGAGCGCTGATTCGAGCAGCCCGCGACCGTAGTCGCCGCCGATGTACTGAAACGCTGGCAGGGGGTCCGGATAGCCCGGATAGAACTCGGCCGTCAACTGGAAGACGACTTGCTCGACATCCTCGACCGTGAGGAATGTATACCGTCGTCTAGTAACGCTCGAGCTCCTTCAGCGCATCCCGATGCAGCTTGATTGCCGAGCGCGTAGCCCGTTGCACGAGCGCCTTATGATTTGCTCTAGTGGACCGCATGCTCAAGTTCGCACTGCTATGCCCAACGGACTTTGCGCCTGCTGTCCGCATTCGACCCGTGAGGCCTGCATGGACGACGCGGCCGACAGTCTTGTTCGAGAACGTGTAACGGGTGCGTCGATCCGCGTGCGAGCTTGCTTCGCGTGGGTTGCTGGTCTCGTGGGTCTTGCGGCTCTTGTTCGTTGCCATAGTCGTTCCATCTTACAACACGAGATGTGATGGCGGCCTGGCGGCTGCGGGCTAGGCCCCCACCGCGGTGCGCACGAGCTCGGTGAGCCACCACAGCGCCGTGGTCGCGGCCGCGGTGCCGCTCATCACGCCCACGTCGCGCCGCGTCAGCCGCCGCCAGCCGCTGCCCTGCGGGGCCTCGGCGGGGTTGATGCGCACCTCCAGCAGCACGCGCTCGATGCCGCGGAGCCGCTGGTCGATGGCGTCGAGCTTCGCTGCCCAGACGCGGTCGCCGAGGTCGTGCTCGTGCGCGTGACCGGAGAGCCGCGCCTCGAGGGCCGCGACCCGCTCCTTCTGCGTGAGCGTTGCCAGGCTCAGACCGCCGCGAGCCGGTATGCGTCGAGCATGGTGCGCACGTCGGTGTCCAGATCGACGTCGACGTAGAACGGCTCGAAAGCCGGCGCGCGCGTCCAGATGCGCGAGGTGTTGATGAGCGTGGCTCGCTCCACGGGCGCCGGCCAGCGCAGGATGGAGACGGTCGAGTTGTCGGTGTGCGTGGCCGCGGTGGTCCCGTTCAGGCCGCGCGTCACGCTCAGGTTGTTGCCGCTGATGGCCGTCACGAGCAGCTGCTCGCTATCGATGAGGACGGTCTGACCGACCGCGAGGTCGGTCCCGGCATCGACGCTGACCGTGGTGGTCGTCGGGTTGGCGACGGCGCCGTTGGTCAGCGAGCCGGATGGTTCCTGGAAGTCGCGGTAGCCCCAGATCCCCGCGATCTCGTAGCGCGCCTGCCCGATGTCGAACGTCTGCTTCGTGCCTCGAGCCAGCGCCCTGATGGCGTAGTACGGACCGCCCCAGTGCTGCGCCGGCTCGGCATTCAACGGCAGGAGCTGGTAGTCGGTCGCTGCCCACGTCGTCTCGAAGGTACCGTCGTCGTCGTCGTCCGACTTGAGGCTCGTCACCGTGAGCAGGTCGGGTACGGGCAACAGCAGGTCGGCCGGGCCGTCGAAGGTGCGCGTCGCCGTGAGCGGGTAGAAGCGGCGGTTGCAGTAGTCGTCGACGGCGACCGAAACCGCGAGCAGCAGCTGGAACAGCTCGTCGTCGGAGCCGGAGCCGCCCGTCGGGTCGTCGAGCAGGGAGGTGTCCTTCAGTTTCGTGAGGTCGCCGTAGAGCGACCGGTACGCTTCGCGAGCCATGCTAGCGCTCCTCCGTGTACTCGATGATCAGCTTGTGGGACGTTTGCGGATTCACCGTGAACCGCACGCTCAGGACCTCGTTCTTGGCCGCGATGGGCCCGGTGCCCCGGCTCCACGTGCGCGTCTGGCCCTGGGAGAGGTCGGAGATACGCACGTAGTCGATGACCTTCGGGGGGGCCGCGGCGATGTTGACGCCGGTCCCGTAGTAGACCTCCAGGAAGTGGAGCCCATCGGAGGCGATCTGGTACACGTTGACGCGGACGATCCGCAGCCGCCTCCCGGGGGAGGGCGTCAGCGCCGTCACCCGTGCCGTCGAGCCGCTGCCGAGACTGACGAACAGGAACTGTGTGTCCGACAGGTCGTCCAGATACCCGGGCGTGAGCCGGCGCTGGCCCTCCTGGCGCGCTGCGCGGGGCCGGACCGTCGGCGTGTAGTCGTTGCGCCGGCCGCGCTCGCGTCGTGTCCTGCTCGTCGTCACGGCGGCGTTTCCTCTACAGGCCCAGGGCTGCGCGGCCCAGGTCGTACAGCGCCCGCACTTCGTCGGCCGTGATGATGCCCGCCGCATCGTGGGTCACGAACCAGGGGCCAAGCGGGCCACCGGCCATCTTGCCGTCGAATAAGGCCGTGGGATTGCCGCTGATCCTGAACGCTCCCAGACTGACGACCGAGGTCCCGTTCTCCATAGCGACGTAGGAACCGTTGTTCACCGCGGTGGAAGCCATGACCACGCCATTTTGATAGAGCGTGGCTCCGTCCATCGCGGTTGCTCCACCCGTCCCGTCGTAGGTCGCAACCAAGAATGCCCACTGGCCTTGGTTGACTGCCGCGTCGGAGTCCCGCTCTATGTTCACCGCGGCGCTTTCGTCCCGTATGACAAAGATCAGCTTATCGGTGGCGTTGATGAAGATCGACCACTCGCTGATCGCCTCTCCCGTGTCGTACTTCCCCAAGATGCGACGGGTGACAACGGTGTCGTTGATGTACACCCACATCCCGATGCTGAACCCGTTGTCCCCTGAGTCGTCCACCGACCAGAAGGCAGCATCGGGTGTGATGGCATTCTCGTCGGTGCCGTTGAAGGTCACGACCGGCACGATGCCCTGGAAGCTATCGGCGCCGGTCACGTCGAGCGGTGTGTCGAAGGAGCTCAGCGGTTCTGACCACGTGAACGTGACCTGCTCTTCACCCTTCGTGGTGAACGTGGTCGCGTTTGGCTGTCCGTGGTGCGGGTCGCCGAAGGGCAGGAGGACGCCGGTTGGGCCCAGGACACTGAGCACCGCCTGGTAGTACGGCGCCCAGAGGGTCTGATACAGCTTGAGCAGACTGCCGCTGCGGACAGCGGGTTCGAGGCGTGCCATCAGGCCACCCCGTCGAAGTCGGTGTCGGCCTCTGCCAGGGCGGCGTCCGCGTCGGAGGGTGCCGCTACGGCGTCGCCGTGCGCGCTCCTGACGGACGCCGCCAGGCCGGACAGCAGGGCGTCAGGGATGGTCAGTGTGATCGTTGCCACGTTCGCCTCCTTCGGCAGACCGAGTTGCGGTCCCTTACAGGCTCAGCCCGAAATACGAATCCACCAGCTCCTTCACCGCCCACACCTCGTCCTGGCTCAGTGCCTTGGCGGTCACGGCGACCATGGCAAGGCTGCCGTCGAGGAACCGTTCCTTGGTCGTGTAGCGTGCGCCGAGGTGCACCGACGCGGCGGTGTTCTCCATCGCCGTGTAGGTACCCGAGCTGTCGTCCGTCACCGTCCGGTTCGCGGCGTCCTTGTAGAGCCGCAGGCCCGAGGCCGCCCTGCTCCCGTCGTACGTCGCGGCCAGGAGCACCCAGCCGGTGCCGGCAGCAGCCGCGTCCCGTCCGGCCAGCGTGGCCGACGCGCTCTCGTCCGTCAGCACGAGCTGCGGGTGGCCGGACGCGCTCAGGCTCAGCTCCCACTCCTCGGCGGCTGCCGAGTCGAGCTTGCCCACGATCGTCATGAGTGCGTCGTTGGCATCTGGCCGCACGAGCGCGAGCACGCTGAACGGTTGGTCCACCGCGCCGTCGCCGAAGGAGTAGCGGCCGGCGTCGGGCACGTCGCCCTCCTCGTCCGTGCCGTTGAAGGCGACGGCGACCCCGGAGCCGAGACGCGCTGGCCGTAGATCGAAGCTCGCCAGGCTCTCCGGCCACGTGATCGTGCCGGCGTGCCGGCTGCGCTCGGTGCTGGTCGTCGTGTCCG
>JADFRC010000123.1 GCA_022561455.1 Chloroflexota bacterium
CCGTGGTGTTCGTGCACGGCCTCGACGGGACGCGCAGCGGCGACCTCGAGCTCGTCCGCGACCTGCTGGAGGAGGGCTTCGCGGCGCTCACCTTCGACCTGCGCGGCCACGGCGAGTCGGACAAGGCGCAGATGGGCGCGGGCCTGTACGAGCAGGACGACGTGCTCGGGGCCGTGGACTTCTTGCTGAGCGAGCGAGGGGCCGTGCCGGGGAAGATCTTCCTCCACGGGTTCAGCTACGGCGCGTCGATCGTGCTGCTCACGGGCGTGCAGGAGCCGGCGGTGGCCGGTGTGTACGCCGACAGCGCGTTCGCCGCCATGGCCGACGTGTTGGTGAAGGAGGTGTCCGACCGGACGCCGATTCCTCGCTGGGGGGCGCAGATGCTCAAGCCGGGCATCGCTTGGGCGGCGCGCTGGTTCAAGGGGATCGAACTCGCCGCGGTGCGCCCGGAGGTGGCGGTCCCGCGCTACGCCTATGCCATCGGCCTCACGCACTGCCGGGACGACGAGCGCATCTCGATCGACCACCTCTGGCGGCTGCGGGACGCCGCGTCCGTGGGCCCACAGCTCACGGTGTATACCGATTGCGGTCACACCGAGGCGTACGAGAACTACCCGGCGCAGTACGTGGCGGAAGTCGTCTCCTACTTCAACGACCGTCTCGGTGAGTAGGCGCGCCCCTTTCCCCCGCATCTTGCTAGCGCCGCTGATAGCGAGCCTCACGCTCGTGGCCGCGGCTTGCGGCACCCCTGCTGCTCGGCCCTCGCCGGTCGGCGGCGCGCCCCTCGACGAGCAGGCGGTCCGCTTGCTGTTGACGCTCGCGGACCTCGAGGCCGTGGGCGCGCAGACGGACGGCCTCGAGCCGCGGGTCGAGGACCTGCGGGCGCTGGCCGAGGCGGTCGATGCTGAGCAGGTACGGGAGATCCGGAGCTGGTACGGCCTGCACTTCGAGCGGGCGGCCCCCGCGAGCGGCCTGAGCTTGACCGTGCTCGATTTCGACTCGGCCGAGCGCGCCCAGACGCAGCTGGACGTCATCGAGTCCGGGCCCGCGTTCGATCCCATGGCGGAGCCGATCGGCGACCGCTCAGCCTCCGCTGGGCCGAGCGGCGGCGTCGGAGCCGCGGTCGCTTTCGTGGACGGGCGGCGTCTCGTGACGCTGCACAGCATCGCCGTGGGCGGTGCGGAGGCGCTGGTCGCCCCGGCGCAGCTGGAGGAGCTCGCACGCCTCGTGGAGGAGCGGCTCTAGGCTCAGTGCAGCAGGCCGCCGCCGTCGACGACTATCGACTGTCCGGAGATCATCTCCGCGTCGTCGCTGGCCAGGAAGGCGATCAGTCCCGCGAGGTGATTCGGGTACACCCGCTTCTTGATCGCCTGGCTCTGCATGGTGCGCTCGAAGGCCTCGGGCGGGTTGTAGGCGGCGGTCCCGGGCGTCTCGACCTGGCCCGGCATGACGGAGTTGACCGTGATGCCGTCGCCGCCCAGCTCCTTCGCCATGTTCCACGTGAGGCCGACCACCGCGCCCTTGGCGGCGACGTAAGGCGTCTGTCCGGGGTTGCCCATGAAGAAGGTGCGCGAGGCCACGTTGATGATGCGGCCGTGCTCGCTTTTTCGCAGCAGCGGGTACGCTGCCTTGATGGTGAGGAAGTAGCCGATGTAGTTGACCTCCGCGAAGCGCGCGAGGTCCTCCTTCGTCCAGGTCGTCCACTCCTTGCGGGGGGCGATGATGCCGGCGTTGTTGACCAGGATGTCGAGCCCGCCGAACCGCTCACCGATCCCCTTGAAGGCGGCGGCCAGCTGGGCCTCGTTGGTCGTGTCGCAGTTGAACGCGATACCGCCCACCGCTTCGGCGGCGGCTCGCGCCTCTTCCTCCTGGATGTCCAAGATGGCGACCTTGACGCCCTCCTGAGCGAGCCGGTCGACGGCGGCGCGGCCGAGACCACGCGCGCCGCCGGTCACCACCGCGATGCGTCCATCCAGTCCCTGCATAGCCGCTCCTCCTGTGTGTGGTCTAGTCCGCGGCTGTCCGCGCCCGGAAGATCGCGAACGAGCTCGTGTAGCCGTGCAGGTAGGTCGTGCTTGCGACGGGGCCGATCTCGCCGTTGCAGAAGAAACCGCCCAGGGGCATCGAGCCGACGAGCTCGCCGAAGAGGCCGGTGTCGTGGTCGATGGAGCCGTAGAGGTGCCGGCCGCGCCCGGTGCATGAGAACAGCAGCGCGCCCGCCGGCGATCGGTCGCCCGCCGCGGTGCGATAGCTCGCCAGCGCGAGGCGCAGGTCCTCGGCGGACGTATCGGCGTCGCGGACGTGGAACTGCACGAGTTGCCCTTCCCGCAGCTGCGCGCCGACCGCGAGCACGCCCCGTTGCGGGTCCATCCCCACCACGTTGCGGATCAGGAAGTCACCCGCCTGGACCGTCTCGAGGAGGGGGTCCATCGCGATCCCCATGAAGAGGTTGCGCTGGACCAGCTCGCGGTCGCGTGGCGAGCAGCGCTCGAAGAGCTCCTGGAGCCGCTGCACCGGCGGCTCGCCGTCGAGGGAGAGCAGCACGTTCTGCTCCGCCCCGGTGATGCGCATCGGCTCGCCGATCGGGCGGCAACCCTGGGCCACGACGGTGTCCACGACCACGTTGCCGAAGAGCGCGATACCCACCATACCGTCGCGGTACGCGGTCTCGTTCAGGAAGAGGGCATGCGGGTCCGCGGGTCCGCTCCCGCCGCTGGCGAGCCCGCCGATCTTCACGGCGTTGGGGAAGGCGTAGTCCATCCCGGCCAGGAGTGCGTCGGTCTCGAAGGTGAACGGGTCGGCTAAAAGCACGAACGCGGGGTCCGCGTCCAGCGGCACGCCGGTCCGCTCGGCCCACGCTTCGGGCGGCGCGTCGGCCGAGGGCAGATCTTCGCCGCGCAGGTGGAAGCCGCGGATCGTGACGTCCGGGAGGCTACCCACCGTGAGAGAGAGGCCGGGGGCGTCTTCCACCTCATGCCCGCCGCCGATCACGCCGGCGCCGGAGCAGCCGATGACGGACGCGCTCGGGAATCGGGCTCGCACCGCATCGAGGAGCTGCTGCTCCGCCCCGCCGTGATGCGAGGACACGAAGACGACGACCAGGTCGGCATCGACGCCCGCCCCCAGCGCGGTAGTGACCCCATCGGCGCACTCCGCCAACGCCTCGTCCCACGAGGCGCGCTCGGACACGTGCGAGGCCCATCTCATCGGCGTTCCTCCGTAGCGGCCGAGCCGCTGGGCGTAGCGGCCGAGCCGCTGGGCGTAGGGCCCGAGCCGCCGGGCGCGGCCTCCAAGGACCGGTCGCGGACGGGCGCAGTATAGAGCATCCTGAGCGAGTGCCAGCGCGTTCGGTTGACCCTGCTCCGCCAGGCCACGGCGCCGTTGCAGCGTGTTGGCGGTAAGCACGCCGTCGGGCGGTCAGTGGATTGGACAAGGATGGCCGCGGGGCGTACCATGACTGCGTGAGAGTGGGCCTGGCCCACTCTCTCGTGTGTCCGGGGGGTTCGGAACCCGAGAGGCGAGGGCCGATGAAGAGCGAGTTCCTGATTGCGGTGACGCAGTTGGCGGCGGAGCGCAATCTGCCGCAGGAGATGGTCGTGGAGGCCGTCGAAGCTGCCTTGGCCAGCGCGTATCGCAAGGAGAACGCGACCGGCGGGCAGAGCAACGTGCGCGTGCACCTCGACCCCGGCACCGGCGAGGTCGAGGTGTTCCAGCTCAAGACCGTGGTCGAGGAGGTCGAGAACGACCTCGCCGAGCTCACGATCGAAGAGGCGAAGAAGCTCCGGAAGGGCTCGGACCCGAAGATCGACGATGTGCTCGAGTTCGAGATGGAGCCGCAGGCCGCAGGCCGCATCGCCGCGCAAACCGCGAAGCAGGTCGTCATCCAGCGTCTCCGCGAGGCGGAGCGGGAGCTCATCTTCAGCGAGTTCGCCGAGCGCGAGGGAGAGGTGTTCACGGGCACCGTGCAGCGCGGCGGGGCCTACGGGGGAGTCGTCACGCTCGACCTCAACGGCCGCGCGACCGCCGTGCTGCCCGCGACCGAGCAGGGGATGGCGGAGCGCTACCGCCCCGGCATGAAGATGAAGGTCATGATCGTCGAGGTCAGCCGCACGCCGCGGGGACCCGAGATCATCGTCTCGCGGACACACCCCGACCTGCTCCGCCGCCTCTTCGAGATGGAGGTACCGGAGATCTACAACGGCATCGTCGAGATACGCGGGATCGCTCGGGAGCCCGGCTCCCGGAGCAAGGTGGCGGTCCACGCCAAGCAGGACGGCGTCGACCCGGTCGGCGCGTGCGTGGGGCTGCGCGGCATCCGTATCCAGAACATCGTCAACGAGCTCCAGGGCGAGAAGATCGACGTCATCCAGTGGTCGAAGGACGATGCGGTGTTCCTGGCGCACGCGCTCAGCCCCGCGCAGCCGCTGCGCGTCGAGCTCGATGCCGAGGAGCAGACCGCGACGGTGATCGTTCCCGACCGCTCGCTCTCGCTCGCCATCGGCCGTGAGGGGCAGAACGCGCGCCTCGCGGCCAAGCTCACCGGTTGGAAGGTGGACATCAAGAGCTCCACCGAGATCGAGATCGAGCGCATGAAGCGCCAGATCGAAGGCGACGTCGCCGAGCGCGAGACGGCCGCCGAGCCTGCGACGGCCGAAGCCGCCGCGGAGCCGGCAACCGCCGAGGCCGTGGCGGAGCCCGCCGCCGCCGAAGCACCCGCCACGCCCGAAGCGCCGGCCGAAGTGCCCTCGGAAGACGCTGCGATCATGGCCGAGCTGGAGGCCGAGGCCGCGACCGTCGAGCCGCCGGCCGAGCCGGAGGCCGCTCCGGCGCTCAGCGCCGAAGAGATGCTGGCGCTCGAGTCCCTGGACATCCAAGCGCCCGACGAGGTCGAAGAGATCATCGTCGAGGAGGAAGCGGTTCCAGAGGCAGACGCCGACGCCGCCGTGTGGAAGACGCCAGAGCCCGTGGGCGGCGGTACGGCGATCCGGTTCGCCGAGGACATCCTGGGCGGTCCCTCCCGCAACCGGCGCACCGGAACACGCCGCCGCTCGAGCCGCGGACCGGCCCGCGGTCCGTTCCGTGGACCGAACCGCGGCGCACCGCCCGGCGGCGCAAGGCCGCCATCGTCCGGTGGTGGTCCCAGCGGCGCGGGAGGCCGGCCGGGCGCCTAGCGCTCCAGCGGAGAGATCGATGAAGCAGCCTCGCCACGTACCGGTCCGAACGTGCGTGATGTGCGGGACCAAGAGCGCCAAGCGCGAGCTCGTGCGCGTCGTGCTCACCGCTGAGGGCGAGTGCATCGTCGACGAGACGGGGAAGCGCCCGGGCCGCGGCGCGTATCTGTGCCACCGGCCCGATTGCTGGGAGCGCGCAGCGGGCACGAACCGGCTCGCCCACGCCCTCCGCGGTGAGGTGAGCGCGTCGGATAGAGAACAGCTGGCTGCAGCCGGCGCCGCCTTCATCGGCGCGTCGCCCGGCTAACCTAGGCGAACGAGGAGAGACCCGTGGTCGAGCAACCCGAGGAGAGTCAGGCAACCGCAACGCGCAAGGTCACCCTGCGCGCGCTCCGGCTGGGCGACGCCATCACCGTCGGCACGCTCGCCGAGCGGATGCAGGTCGATCCCGTGCTCATCATCAAGCAGTTGATGCGCACCGGCGTCTTCGCGAGCATCAACCAGGTGGTCGACTACGACACGGCTGCCGCCATCGCACGACCGTTCGGCTACGTGGCTCGGCGGGCGGCCGACGCGGTCAGCGTCGCCGCGGGCGCGGTCGCCGAGGACGAATCTGCCGACCTCTCGCCCCGTCCGCCGATCGTGACGATCCTGGGCCACGTGGACCACGGCAAGACGACCCTGCTCGACGTGATCCGCTCGAGCGACCTCGTCTCCAAGGAGGCGGGCGGCATCACGCAGCACATCGGCGCCTACCAGGTCGACCGCAACGACTTCCCGATCACCTTCATCGACACGCCGGGCCACGAGGCGTTCACCGCCATGCCCGCCCGCGGGAC
>JADFRC010000124.1 GCA_022561455.1 Chloroflexota bacterium
AGAACATCGTCACCTCGGCGCCTTCAGCGGCCCTCGCGTACAGATACTCGAGGTGCTCGATGATGACGTCGCAGCCGTCGTCGAAGAGCGCGTCCTCGTAGCCCTCGGTCGTATCGATGCGCTGCACCGCGACCTCGACGCCGTAGTGACGCTGCGCCATCTCGCGCACGCATTCGATGAAGGGGAGCCGGTCACGGTCCCGGTAGGCGAGTCTGACGGTCCGCAATAGAGCCCCTCTTCGTTGTCCCCCTGGCCATCAGCCGCGAGGGCAGCCCGCACCAACGGGCACTCCGCGTGTGTTCCCAATGATAGACTGCGCCACGCAACGGTTCGACGGCCGGCCAGGGGACGCCGGTGGCCATCGGGTCCCCGGTAAGTGGGCAATGACGCCTTACTACTAGCCAGCGACAGGCTTCTCATAAACGGAGAGACCTTCGTGCCACTCCAGCGCCGCGTCTAGCCCGCGCCCGTTCGGGACCGGCAATAGAGCCCGGAGAATTAGCTAAAGCTATTCACCGCTCTTTGTGGACCCGGCCAAGCTGTAGCATTTGGGGGGTGCGATTTCGGTGTTCAGCACGGCACCGCTCAACCACGGCTATCGTGCCAACGACACCGCAGCGAAGGGATCCACCGATGAAAGCCATCGTCCAACGCGCGTACGGCCAGCCCGAGGACGTGCTCTCGCTCCAGGACATCGACACGCCCACAATCAAGCAGGACGAGGTCCTCGTCCGCGTCCGCGCCGCGTCGGTCCACCCTGACGTCTGGCACGTGGTCACGGGACGCCCGTACGTCTTGCGCTTGATGGGATCAGGCGTTCGCAGACCGAAGAACCGCGTCGTGGGGACCGATCTCGCCGGCGTGGTCGAA
Organism: Chloroflexota bacterium; assembly: GCA_022561455.1. GTDB lineage: Bacteria > Chloroflexota > Dehalococcoidia > Lucifugimonadales > Australimonadaceae > JADFRC01. The sequence goes on from JADFRC010000124.1 coordinate 871, forward strand.
TCGGCCGGCGCGAGCGTCACGCAGTTCAAGCGGGGGGACGAGGTCTTCGGCGAGTGCGTCAAGGGCTACCAATGGACAAACGGCGGCGCCTACGCTGACTACGCGGTCGTCCGGCCAGATTGGATCGCCTTGAAGCCGTCGAACGTCACTTTCGAACAGGCCGCGTCCGTGCCAACGTCGGGGATCATCGCGCTGTCGGGGCTGTGCGACCAGGGCAAGCTCGAAGCGGGCCAGAAGGTATTGATCAACGGGGCGGCCGGGGGCGTCGGGCTCCTCGCCGTCCAGATCGCCAAGGCGTACCGCGCCGAGGTCACGGGCGTCGACGACACGGCACGCCAGGACGTGCTGCGGTCGGCCGGCGCGGACCGTGTCATCGACTACACCCAGCAGGACTTCACCCAGGGCGGCGAACGATACGACCTCATCCTCGACATTCCCGGCAACCATCCGTTCTCCAGGATCAAGCGCGCGCTCACGCCCGACGGCACTTACGTCCTCATAGGTCACGACGGCTACGGCCAGTCCGGAGGAAAGTGGTTCGGCAGCATCCCCAAGGTGTTCGGCCTCATGGCGAGGACTCCGTTCAGCCGCCACATGCCCAAGTCAGGGTTCTCGATGCCCAATAAGAGGGAGTCCATGGCGGTCCTTCGCGAGCTGATGGAGGCGGGGAAGATCATGCCCATCGTCGACAAGACGTTCCCGCTCGCCGAGGCCGCCCAGGCGATCTGCTACCTGGCGAATGGGCGCGCTGTAGGCAAGGTGGTTCTCACGGTGTGACGCGCTCAGTGCCCCGAATCGCCAGCTGAAACGACCGCAGCCGAGCTAGCTTTACCTTGTTTGGGTTGATGCATGCCTGCCGGTGCGACCGAATCGCCTACCCATCGAATACGACGGAGTCGCCCGTCAGGGCTTCCTGAAGCACCCTGCATTCGCTGCGATCCCTTCCGCTGTCTGGCCGTAGGGAGTCAGGGTACCCGTGCCGGCGTCGACGAGCCACAGACCGTAGCTCAGCGTTTCCTGCATCCCCTCGACGACCCAACGTCCGGGACTGTCCTGATAGGCGGAGAAGCTGTCGAAGGCTGGCGCCGGATCGAAGCAACCGTAGATGGCGAGCCACACCCTGAGCCTAGCCTGCTCGCCTGTCGTTGCTCCTTCCTCCCCGCCCCGCGTGGAAAGGGCCGGGGGCGTCAGACCTGTCGCCAGCGAAGCCCTGGGTACGCCGCAGACGACCCCGGGTGTATCGATGGACCTCGCCACCGCGTCTGCGGGTTCCACCTGGCCCGTAGCGTCTACGACCTCCCAGCGCCCGAAGCTCAGCCCCAGCTCCGTGCTCGATGACTCCACGTCCCACGTTTGCCGTCCCTCCTCGTAGGTGGAGGTAAAGGACACCACGACACGGCTCCCGGACGAGCCGGCCACCTCGTCCGTGCAGGATTGGAGCTCGGTGAAGACCAAGAGCTCCGCCCCCGCCCGGCCAAGGTTCGTCACGGGAGTCGGCGTTGGGATCGGAGTAGCCGTCGGAAGCGGACGGAGCGTGGGCGTGGGCGTGGGGATGGGCGTAGCCTCGACCTCGACGGCAGGTGTTGGCCCGCTCCCCAGGGTGCAGGCGCCCAGAAGGAGGGCGCCTAGCGTGGTCAGAACGGCGTGCCGGGTGGCGCGATGAAACATCCTGCCATCACCTTACCTCCCGGCGCGGGGCCTGGGAAAGTCGTCAAAGCTGGTCGTTCTGGGCGAGCTGCCTCCCCACCAAGGCCATCTGCGTTCGGTTGGTGGTGTGCAGCTTCCGCATGATGTGCCTGACGTGGGTCTTCACCGTGTTGTGGGAGATACAGAGCGCAATGGACAGCTCTCGGTTGTCGGCGCCCGTCCCCAGGAGCCTGAGGACCTCGGTCTCTCGTTTGCTCAGGCAGGTCCGGGTGCCCTCGTCGGTGCCCGCGGAATCCGCGACCATCTCCCCGTTCGTGCTCAGGGAGTCCCATCGGGCGCCTTCCCCACCACCGCGCGCCGGCCCCAGCCCGCTGCGGACGTCCGGCTCGCGGAGCGCGACCTCCGGGCCGCCGTCGAGGGGCGCGCCAGCATCCTCAGGACAGGTCTTGAGCACCAGCTCAACCTGTGGGCCCGAGCCCGGGTCGAAGGAGGAGATTGCGAGGCGTGCCACGACAGGCTCGCCATCGCTTATCATCTTCGCCAGCAGATGGCGCCATGCAGAGCTGGGCAGGGCGATGGACACCTGGAGGGCAGGAACATCCTTCGGAGCTTCCATACCATGTCCCCCCGACCGGACCTTCTCGGCCACGGCTGGAAACGGAAGCCTTCTCGCCGATATCTCTGGTTTTCTCTCTGAAGGTAAGATAATCGCGGGCGATGTATGACATACCAGCAGATTGTCTTACGTTGATCGCAGACGATAGCCCTCGTCTCCCCTTTCGTCAAGGGGCCGGGGGGTGGAGGACCGAATGCGACGGAGAGTGCCTCGCTGGAGGCGGATCCCACTCAGCGGACAGGTGCGGCTGGCCATCGTCCTGGGGCTGGCGCTCCTGGTGCTGTTTCCCGCCTACCTGAGCCTCCGCGCCTTCCAGACTCCCACGTCCGTCACCCACCGGGTCCCCGTCTGGGGGTGGGTCTCCTACGCCGAGTGGGACCACACCGTCTTCTTCAAGCCCAACGCCAGCTCCGGGACCGGGGCCCCCGGCCCTGGCGAGACCTACGACGACAGCCTGGTGGAGGGCATCACGATCCGCCTCACCGGCGCCTTCATCACCGACGTGCCCGCCCGCATCGAGGGCTGGTACGAGGTCACGGCGGAGCTGGACGCCGGCGAGCTGCTGGGCGAGCGCTACCTCGTCACGCCCCGCACCCCGTTCCTCCAAGAGCGTGGCACGAGCCTCAGCCTGGAGCTGGAGCTTCCCGTAGACCGCGATCTGTTCCGCCGGCGGGTGGAGGAGGTGGCCGCGGAGACGGGCGCCTCGGCCCCGGCCGAAGTGACCGTCACCTACGTGGCGCACGTCGAGGCCGAGGCGGCGGCGGCAGGCGAGAGCGTCCGCCAGGTGCTCGAGCCCACGCTGGTGGTGCCCCTCGCCGGCGATACCTTCGCCATCTCCGGCGACCGCTCCCGGAGCGCGGACGGCGTCGTACGCCGCGCCGAGGAGCGGCCCGCGCCGGGAGTAGTAGCGCGGCGCGTCTACTCCCTCCTGGGCACGGGCGTGGCAGCCCTCCTGCCACTGCTCGCACTCCTCGGCACCGTGGCCCGGCCCCGGCCGCCGGAGGACCCCCTGGTCCGGGAGGCCCGGCGGCTGCGGCGCAAGTACCGCAAGCGCATCGCCGAGGCGGATGCCGGCGGGCCCTTCGACTCCGCTCAGGACAGGCTGGAGCTGTCCGCAGAGCAGGCGGTGCCCCTGGCGTCCATGGAGGACCTGGCGCGCGTGTCCGACGAGCTGCTCAAGCCCATCGTCTACGCCGGCCCGGCCGGAGCGGACGGGCCGCACCTCTTCTTCGTCGTCGACGGCGCGGTGCGCTACGAATACCGGCTCGCCGGCGAGCCTCCTTTTCGCCGCGCGGGGAGGTTCTGGCGCGCTCCTCGCCCCTTTTCCTAGCCTTTTCACCCCCTGGGGTGATGGCTCTGTCCTTTTTCACCCCGGCGGGTGATTGACGGCCCGGTGGGGTCGTCTAAGGTTTGCGGCACAACGGAAAAGGCCCCGAGGGGTTGAGTCCCCCTCAGGGCCGGTGCATCGGGCGACACAGCGCCGGATACGCAGCCATCGTACTACGGGGAACCCCGGGAAGGGCATCCCCCAAAAGTATGGTTTTTGTGGGCCTGGCCGTGCACTCGGTGACGCACGGCCAGGCTTTTTTTGTGCGCGAGGAGGTGGCGATGGCGCAACGACGCGAGGCGTTCTGAGGGAGGCACCCTCATCCGGACCCGTGAGAGACATCCGGATGAGCGGCGCGCAGGCCCCTCACCCCCCTGAGGGTGGCGGGCAGGGAAGCGAGGAGATGAAGAGGACGGTGGCGGTGGTCCTGCTGGTGGCGATGCTCCTGGCCGTGGTGGCCGGGGCAGGCTACGCCGCAGCCGCCGCGATCACGATAGGCGGGGTTGACCGGCTGGGAGGATGCAGCTCGGCGGTGACGGTGGTGACCCCCACCCCAACGCCAAGCCCCGGCTGCACGGTGCAGTGAGCCAGCAACCCCAGGGTGAATCAGGAAACAGGAATCACAAGGGAGGTAACGAGACATGAAGAAGCTATTGATCAGTCTGCTGGTGGCGGGGGTGCTCGTCGGGGCCGTCTACGGTGCCGCGGCGTCTCTCGCCGTGGGTGGCGCTGACGACCTGGGGTCGGGCAGCGACACGGTACTGTCCCCGGACACCGACAGTGTCACCGTAACCGACATCGTTTGGACCATCGACCCGAACGACGCTACCAAGATTAGTGCCGCGACCGTGGAGCTCACCGCAAGCGACACAGGCGACGAAACCTGCGATGTTGGTCTCAATATCAACAGCTCCGGCGGTGACCCCGGCGATCTGTTCAGCGGGGTAGACCCAGCCGTAGACATATCCCAGAGCGGTACCGCTAACGTGATTTTTTCTGAGCTCACAGTAGATGCCGCGTTGGTTGATAGCGTTGACGTGACCTTGGCCTGCGACGACTAAGACAGCCAAAGTCGTCCCCCGGGGGGCTCCCCACACCGGTGCGAACGGTTGGGGGGGGTCCTCGGGGGCGGCGAAATTACCTGTAGGAGCGCCGTAGGCCATGGTCTGGAAATGGACGGTGATTGTGTTCGTCGGCGTGGCCCTGCTAGGGGCTACACTTGCGTCGGCTGCCTCCATCTCATTGGGGGGCGCGGACGATTTGGGCTCGGGCTCGGACACTGTCGACGCGCCTGCGGGCATCGTGGTGAC
>JADFRC010000015.1 GCA_022561455.1 Chloroflexota bacterium
GAGCCACTCGGCAGGAAGCGCCTCTTTGGCAGCCGCGAACAGGCGCCATTTCCATCTCCTGGTGTACCAGTCTGCGTCCACTTCCTCTCTGAGCTTGCTTGTATCGGGGCCACCCTTGATAAGCTCAAGGAGTTCGTCTTCACAGGTGTTGGCCTCGTTGCCGAAGACCGCGCCAAGGAGTTCCAGGTATTCGGCTTCCAATCCGCGCTCATTGGCGATCGCAGCGTCCGTCAGCCGAGCACAGGCCAACTCGGCGGAGGCATTCAACGCTTCACGCAAGAGATCCAGACTCAACCGCCTGAACACCATCCAACGCCGTGCTTCAAGCTCCTCAACGACATCTGAGAGAGCCTCGGGGTGCTCTCGCACGACCTGATGGGCGGCTCCACGAATCCCGCTGACCAGTGCGTTGAGGACGTCCTCGTTGTCAGAGCGACGGCCCGCCGCCAGGTCCGGCCTCCAGATCCAGGAGTAGTCCTCCAAGATGCCTCGGGCGTTGGCCTCTTGTTGCGCTCGAGGCTGTCGAACGTCCAGTGCTTGCTCTAGGAGATCAGCGAGTAGCCGCAACGCCTCAATGCCCGCGGCGTGGACGAGCGCAGGCATTCGCATCCGGATGATTTCTTTGTATTCCCAATCGCGCAGGACTGCATCGGGGCGATTCAGCATGGGCAGTCCGGCGTCTGCGTCCTCGTCTCTGTCGGGCGGTGGTCTCAAAGCCAGGACGGAGCTCGTGAGACACAGGGCCTCTTCTACAAACCCGCCGGCAGCGAGATGGGAGATGAGCTTGCCGAGCGCATCTGGCAATAGCATCAGCCCAGGGAATGGTCCGTCTGCCCACCCCATTGCCTTGTCTATGAGGCGAACTGCTTGATCTGGTGGCATCGAGCATGCCGCCTGTACTAGATCAGTGACGACGCTAATGTTGTCGGTGTTAGGGATGGTCAGGATGATGTCAGCGACCGTTTCAGGTGCGCTCTCAGCCATCGCTCTCAAATAGCGCGACTGTGGCCATGACACGAACCGGATCCCATCCCCTTCGCGCTCGGGAGCGGCCGGTCGGCGAAACAGTCCCTCAGCCGCCAATGGACTTAGCCACTCGGGAGACGTCAGCTGATCGAAGAAATACCCATACGCGACCAGATTGTTTGGCGCGTGCTTCTTCAATCGTTCGGCGTGGGCACGGGTTGGATGCTCCACGGCCGCCAACTCGTCTAGCAGCTTGTGATAGTTCAGATAGGTCCGCTCAACTCGCTCTAGAACGAAGTCCAGAATGGTTTGGAGCGATTCCCAGTGCTCCACAAACTCCTCGTCGACGGGCCGCGGAGTGAACAGCTCATCTCGGTGTGCCCTCCTATCGAGTCCGCCGTGTCCAGGCAAACCAAGCCAAAGCTGAGACACGGGATGGTCCTCAGCCAGATCGAGTACCGCGAGCGTCGCAAGAATCCTCCGCCGGTGCCGGTCTTTCCCCGGGGGGACTCCCTCGGGCTCAATGACAGCCCGAACCCCGCTTTCGACCTCGCGCATGAGATGTCCTACGAGGTGGCTAGTCGATGAACGCGCATCTGGCTCGTCCATGAACTCACATGCGTCGAGGAAGAACTTCGCCGGACCTTCGCCGATCAGGCGTAGGCGTCGATAGATTCGCTGTTGGCGGGGGTCGGTGGACTCGTATGGTCGTTGCTGAGGCGTCTCCATACATCCATCATAGGCGTCCGGTCGCAGCCGGCAAGAAGGTCATGACGCCACCAGCCCGGCGGTTGGCGCCGTTCGTGAGATGCGCGCAGCCTTGTGCGCACAGCCCCCGCCGCTCGCGCCCCTCACCCCGAGCGCTTCGCCCCCCGCGCCTGCCGGTAGCGAGCGTCCCCCGACAGCGCGCGCTTGCGCAGGCGCAGGCTCTGCGGCGTGACCTCCAGCAGCTCGTCGGCCGCGATCAGCCCCAGCGACTCGTCCAGCGTCGGCTTGAACGCCGGAGCGAGCTTCTGCGTGATCTCCTGCGTCGAGGAGCGCACGTTCGTCTGCTTGCGCTCCTTCGCCACGTTCATCTGCAGGTCCCCCTCGCGGTTCGTCAGCCCGAACACCATCCCCTCGTACACCGGCGTGCCCGGCTCCACGAACGTCGTGCCGCGCTCCTGCGCGTTCAGCAGCGAGTAGCTCGTCGCGGTCCCCGGCGCCGAGGCCACCATCGCGCCAGGGCGCGTGTTGCGCACCTCGCCGCGCACCGGCCGCATGCCCAGGAACGCGCTGTTCATCACGCCGTGCCCCCTGGTTGAGCGCTGGAAGAAGCTGTTGAAGCCGATCAGGCCGCGCGTGGGTATCTCGTACTCCTGGTGGACGTAGCCGTCGTCGGCCGTGTGGTAGTTGGTCGCCTTCGCCAGGCGCGAGGCGAGCTCCTCGCTGAGCGCGCCGATGAACTCGGCGGGCGTCTCGATCGTGAGGCGCTCGTACGGCTCGTGGACGCGGCCGTCGACCGTCCGCGTGATCGCCTCCGGCCGCGACACCTGGATCTCCAGCCCCTCGCGCCGGATGTGCTCGATGAGCACGGCCAGGTGCAGCTCGCCGCGGCCCGAGACCAGGAACTCCTCCGCGCTGTCCGTCGTCTCCGCGCGCATCGCGACGTTCGTCTGGAGCTCACGCTGCAGGCGCGCCCACAGCATGCGGGAGGTCGCGTACTGGCCCTCCCGCCCGGCGAAGGGCGACGTGTTGACGCCGAACGTCATCTTGACCGTCGGCTCCTCGATGGTGATCCGCGGCAGCGCTCCCGGCCCGTCCGCGACGGTGATCGTGTCGCCGATCGCCACCTCGGAGATGCCCGCCACGGCCACGATGTCGCCCGCGATCGCCTCCGGCATCGGCACGCGCTGGAGGTTCTCGAACGTGAACAGACTCGATGCCTTGTAGCTGGCGGACGAGCCGTCCGCGCCGAGCCGCACCACCTGCGACCCCGCCTTCAGACGGCCCGCGAACACGCGCCCGATCGCGAGGAGGCCCAGGTGGTTGTCGTACTCCTGCGTCGCCACCAGCATCTGGAAGGGCGCGTCCGGGTCCGCCTGCGGCGCCGGTATGTCGCGCACGATGGCCTCGAACAGCGGCGTCATGTCGACGTGCTCGTCCCCAGGATGGGCCAGCGCATAGCCGTCGCGCGCCGACGTGTACAGGACGGGGAAGTCGAGCTGGTCGGCGTCCGTCACGAGCTGGAGGAAGAGGTCTTGGACCGCGGACTCCACCTCCGCGATCTGAGTCGCCGGACGGTCGATCTTGTTGATGACGACCACCGGCTTGAGCCCGTGGGCCAGCGCCGTGCGCAGGACCGAGCGCGTCTGCGGCATCGGCCCGTCGATCCCGTCCACCACCAGCAGGCAGCCGTCGGCCATGTTCACGATCCGCTCGACCTCGCCGGAGAAGTCGACGTGGCCGGGCGTGTCGATGATGTTGATCTTGACGCCCTCGTAGTGGATGGCCGTGTTCTTGGCCAGGATGGTGATGCCGCGCTCCCGCTCCAGCGGGTCGGAGTCGAGGATCAGCGTGCCGACCACCTGGCCCTCGCGGAAGACGCGGGTGAACTTCAGCATCGCGTCGACCAGCGACGTCTTGCCGTGGTCGACGTGCGCGATGATCGCGACGTTACGGATCCGTTCGTGCGAGAGGGCCATCGCGAGCGAGCGCTATCGAGGCTCTGAGCGAGACTCTGAGCGAGACGCCGCCGCGCGGTTTGGGGAGTACAAGGAGAGCTGGACTTCCTCGATGTTCTCCGCCCCCACGTGGGCCCGGATAGCGTCGAAAGACTCGAAGTCCCACTCGCTGACGAACGTCATCGCCGTGCCTGGCCGCCCCATCCGCGCCGTGCGGCCGATGCGGTGGACGTACTCGTCGATCTGCTCGGGCGTGTCGTAGTTGATGACGTGCGCGACCGCCGGCACATCGATCCCGCGCGACGTCAGATTCGTCGAAACCAAGAGCTTGAGCGTCCCGTCCCTGAAGCTCTGCATCACCGCGTTGCGCTCGGTCTGGCGGAGGCCTCCGTGGATCGCCTCCGCGGGGATGCGCCTGCGCTTGAGCGCGGTCACGAGCCAGTTCACGTCCTCCTGCATGCGGCGGAAGATGAGCGTCTGCTCGCCGTCGTCGTGCGTGCGCAGCGTCTCCAGCAGCGCCTCCAGCTTGTCGCGCCGCGCGACCTCGCAATACATCTGCCGAACGGAATCGACCGGCGTCGACTCCTCGCCCACCTTGAACCACTCCGGCTCTTTCAGGTAGCTGTAGATCAGCCGGCGGATCATCGTCGGCATCGTGGCGGCGAAGAGGACCGTTTGGCGGGAGCGGGGCGTGCTGCGCAGGATGCGGCGGATGTCGGGCAGGAAGCCGATGTCGAGCATCTGGTCGGCCTCGTCGAGGACCACCGTCTGGACACGCTCGAGCTTGAGCGGGCCGCGGTCGAGCAGGTCGATGACGCGCCCCGGCGTGCCCACCACGACCTGGGCTCCCGCGTCGAGGGCCGCGACCTGGCGTCCCATGGGCGCGCCGCCGTACACCGCGACGGTGAGGATGGAGCGGTACTTGAAGAGGCGCGACAGCTCGTCGGCCACCTGCTGCGCGAGCTCGCGCGTCGGCACCAGGATGATGGCCTGCACGTAGGGCTTGGCGCCGTCCACCGTCTCCGCCAGCGGTATCCCGAAACCGGCGGTCTTGCCGGTGCCCGTCGGCGCCTGGCCGACGATGTCGCGACCGCTGAGCATCGGAGCCAGGACCAGCGCTTGGATGGGCGTCGGCGTGTCGTAGCCGACGTCCGCGAGCGCGTGCTTGACCGGCGCGGAGACCATGACGTCGCCGAAGGGCACCTCGCGCGGCTGCGGGCCGCTCACGCCCTCGACCGGCTCCGGCTCCGGCTCCGGCCTGCGACCGGGATCGGCGGAGCGCGTCTCGTGAGGCTGCGCGCCGTTCACGCCCTGGGCGGGCTCCGGCTTGCGCCGGCGGCGGCGGCGCGGTGGGCCATCGGCGCCGCGATCTGGCGCGGACGCGTTCCGTTGTGGGGAGATGGGGCGTGGGGAGATGGGCCGACGGCCGTCGGCCTGCGGCCGGGCCGCCTGATCGCGCTGGGCGACTGGCTGATGGCCTTCGGTCGAGGGGGGCGGGGTCTTGGGGGTTGGTGGACGCTGTTTCGAGCGTAGCCGGGCGAGGAGGTTTCTGAGCATGTCATCCCATCATAGCACGCTTTCGAGCCCCGCCGTGGCGGTTATCGCCGCGCCTAAGCGTCGCTGGGCTGCCTATCGGGACGGCTCGGCGGCTCCCGCGCGCATCATCTCGACCACCTCCTCGGCCGTTCGCACGCGACCGATGCGCGGGAAGACGCGGTCCATGAACGCGTCGTGGACCGGGCCCTCCTTCGGCTGGCAGGCGTCGCGGACGACCACGACGTCGAGGTCGAGGTCCTGCGCTCCGTAGACCGTGGCCGCGATGCCCGAGGGGATGGCGGAGCCGCAGAGCACGATCGTGTCGATGCCGCGTGAGCGCACGCTGAGCTCGAGTCTCGTCTGGAAGAAGGCGTTCTTGCGGTGCTTCGGGATCATGTAGTCGTTGGGGCCGGCGCCGAGCTCGTCGATGACCTGCGACCCCCACTGGCCCGCCAGGTTGGCCCGGTACGGCTTGAAGCGGTCGTTCTCCGGGTCCTTCCAGGGTTCGTGCGCCCGGTTCAGATCGCTATAGAGGATCACCGCGTCCCTGCCGTCCGGCCGGTGGTCGGCCCGCGCGAAGAAGACGGGGATGCCGTGAGCGTCGGCGGCCTTCCGTACCCGGACGCAGCGCTCGACGATCGAGGCCTTGAGCCGTTCGTACGCCTCGTCGTGCGTGCCGAAGCCCGCGTTGAGCATGTCGAAGAAGAGCACGCCCGTCTTGGCGGGATCGAGGGTGTTGTAGGACATCCGGTGCCTCCACCATTGGCTGCCCGCAGGGTAAGCCGAGGCCGCGCCCGCGGCAAGCGCTCCGTCCCTAAGGCGACGACCGGCTGCTACCCTGGGGGCTGGGCGGGCAAAAGGAGCGGACGCATGGCCACGGGAACCCTGAGCGGCAAGGTTGCGCTCATCACCGGCGCGGGGAGCACCATCGGCATGGGCCGCGTCATGGCGCTCGCCCTCGGCGCGGCGGGGGCTCGCGTCGCCATGATGGACGTGGACGCGGCCTCGCTTGAGGCAAGTGCTGGCGACGTACGCGAGATCGCCGGCGACGACGCCGTGCTGCCGATCGTCGGCGACATCAGCAGCTGGGACGACGCGCAGCGTGCGGTGAGCGAGACGATCGAGGGACTCGGCGGACTGCACGTGCTCATCAACCACGCGGGCATCAACGCGCGCTACGCCGGGCTGCCGGAGACCGAGCACCCGCCCTTCTGGGAGCTGCCGCCGGCGGTCTGGAGCCGGGTGATCGACGTCAACGTCAACGGTCCCTTCCTGATGGCGCGCGCGGCGGTCGGCCACATGGTGGCGCAGGGCTGGGGCCGGGTCATCGGCGTCACCACGAACCTCGACACCATGATCCGCGACATCCCCTACGGCCCCTCGAAGTCCGCTCACGAGGCGCTGGTCGCCTCGATGGCCCCCGCGCTCGAAGGCACCGGCGTCACGGCGAACGCGCTGCTGCCCGGCGGCGGCACCAACACCAACTTCAACCAGCGCTGGGACCGCGACCGGAGCGCGCTCGTCCAGCCGGAAGTCATGGGCCCGCCCGCCGTCTGGCTCGCGTCCGATGCGGCGGACGGCGTGAACGGCATGCGCGTCATCGCCATGCACTGGGACGAGCGCCGCTCCGGGGAGGAGAACCTCGAGCGAGCCGCAGCCCCGGCGGCTTGGCCGCAGCTGGGCCGGCGGCCGCCAGCGGCCTAGCGGCGAGTCCCGGCCCTGGGGGTTTCGCGGTAAGCTTCAGGCCGCACGCCACCGGGCGTGAACGGGAGGGCAAGATGGCTTCGATCGGGATCTCCGCCGACTCGCACATCATCGAGCCGCCGGAGGTGTTCGCTGGGCTCGAGGAGCGCTTCGGCGACCGGGCTCCTCGGATCGTGCACGAGGAGGGACGCGGAGACTTCGTGTTCACTCCGGCGACGGGGGAGCAGCTCGGCTCGGCGCTCGGAGGGGTCGGGCGCCTCGGCATCGCCGGCCGGAGCCTGGACGACCCGGAGACCGACCGGGTCATACGCCTTGGGTACGCCGGGCTGCGCCCCGGCATCACGGACCCGATCGAGCGTCTGAAGGACCAGGACCTCGACGGCGTGGCGGGCGAGGTGCTCTATCCAAGCCTGTTCATGCGCTTCTCCGCCAACCCGGACACGGAGGTGCTGGTCAGCGCGATCCACAACTACAACGACTGGCTCCACGGCTACTGCTCCGAAGCGCCGGACCGCCTCGTCGGCCTGGCGCTCATCCCGATGCAGGACCCCCAAGCCGCCGAGCGGGAGCTGGAGCGCGTCATAGCGATGGGCTACCGGGGTGGAGCGATCCCCTGCGCGGCGCCCGGCCACCACCGGTACCACGACCCCATCTACGACGGCGTATGGGCGCGGGCCGAGGAGGCGCACTTCCCCATCAGCATGCACATCTTCACCCAGGCCCACGGTGCGCTCACCGGCCTGGAGGGGACCGACCTCTTCGCCGCATACGCGAGCGCGCCGACGATGATCCAGTTCACGCTGTCCGACCTCATCTGCCAGGGCGTCGCCCACCGGTTCCCCGGCCTCAGGTTCGTCTGCGCCGAGTTCAACACCGGGTGGATAGCGAACTGGCTGGAGCGCCTCGACCACTCCCTCTACCGGAGCCGGGCCGCGGCCCCTGGCTATCTCGACCTCAAGCCCTCCGAGTACTGGCGCCGCCAGTTCCACGCGACGTTCGAGGACGACCGTGGGGGCGTGCTCACGCGCGAGGCGATCGGCACCGGGACGCTGCTGTGGGGGAACGACTTCCCGCACCACGATGCGGTCTGGCCGAACTCGCGCAGCGTCTTGGACGAGGTGTTCGAGGGCGTGCCGGACGAGGTCCGGCGGCAGATGACCGTCGAGACGGTGGCCGGTCTCTACGGGCTCGATATCCCGTCCTAGACCCCGGTCCCCCGCCGGTGCTGTACTATCCCGTGAGCGCCACTGCTACACACTGGCCCGATCACGCATCGGGCCGAGACGGGAGTGCAAGGAGGTTCCCATGCCGAGCGAAGGACGGGTACGCCTCGAGATCAAGTACTGCGTGTCCTGAGGGTACTTCTGGCAGGCGGCGAGTCTCGCCGCCGAGTTGGCTGATGGGGAGGTCCGCAACACCTCCATCGCGTTGACCCCCGTCTCCGACGGCCGGTTCGAGGTCTATCTCGACGGGGAGATGGTCTACGACCGCAAGGAGCCCAGGGAGGACGACTTCGTCCCGGCCCTGAAGATCCTTCGGAAGAAGGTCGGTCTCAAGCTCAAGGACATGCACGAAGCGGCCGCCGTCGCGACCTAGAAGAGCGTCTCAGGAACGCAAGCGAGCAGGCCCGGGCGGTTCCGTCCGGGCCTGCTTCTGTCGCTGTCGTCCCGCAGCCGGCGCGTTACTCCACCGTGAAGGCGGCGGCCATCCCGCGGCTGTAGTGGCTGCCGCGGTTGCAGATGAGCACGTAGCTCCCCGCGTCCAGCTCGAAGCTGATGCTCGCCGACGCACCGGCGCCGAGCCTATCTCGCATGATCGTCCCGAGCACTGTACCGGATGCCGCGGGGTCTGCCGCGGTTCCCGCCATGACGAGCATGTCTGGCGCGAGGTCCGTCTTGATCACGATGAAGACGTGGGCCCGCGTGTCGGGGTTGTTGACCGTGAAGTTGACCGTACCGGCGGGCACCGACGCGACGCTGGGCGTGACGAAGTACGAGCCGAGCTCGATGCTGACCTCGCTCACGGCGGGCTCCGGCGTGGCGGTCGGCTCGGGTGTCGGCGTCGGCGTTGCCGTCGGCTCCGGCGTGGGCGTCGCGGTCGGCACGGGCGTTGGGGTCGGGTCGGTTCCGCACGCGGCGAGCAGCAGGGCCAGCAGTCCGATGATGGCGAGGGGGATCCGGCTCATGTTGAATGACCTCCGTGGTGTCTCTGGTAGACGTCTGATCGCCTGGATGCCGCCCTCCCCGTTCGCTGGCATGGTCTCCTCCATAGCGTGGCTCGTCCCCCTGACATACGCCGCGCGCCGCCGTTGGGTTTCCGGACCCCGACACGCAGGCCCGAGCGCGGCGCTGGGAAACACGCCCGCCCGCGTTGACTCCGGTGCCTCCTTCCGCTAGTAATACAGCGCGTTCGCTCGCGGCAACGAGAGCACTCGCCAATCCACGGGAGGAGCATGCGTCATGACGAGCCAGGCACCCGAAACGCACCCGGAGTCGCGCTCGGATTCCCTGCCGGTCCTCGACCGCATCGACCCGTACATGGACTGGGCGAAGGCGCAGGGCGTGCCCATCGTCGAGGGGTACTACGTCGAGGACATGGCGCGTCTCGAGCTCGCGCCGTGGGCCCGCAAGGGCGGACGCGGCGCCATCCTGAACCTCGACCGGACCAACGAGAAGGACGCGCACATCGTCGAGCTCGCGCCGGGCGGGACGTCGGAGCCGGAGCACCACCTGTACGAGGAGATCGTCTACGTGCTCTCCGGGCGCGGCGCCACGAGTATCTGGCACGAGGGCGGTCACAAGCAGACCTTCGAGTGGGCGGAGGGCAGCCTCTTCGCCATCCCGCTGAACGCCTGGTACCAGCACTTCAACAGCAGCTCCGAGCCGGCCCGCTACGTCGCCGTCACCAACCTGCCGCCGACGATGCGGCGGTACCACAACGCCGATTTCATCTTCAACTGCCCCTTCGACTTCACCGACCGCTTCGGCGGCGAGGAGAGCTACTTCAGCGGGCAGGGCAAGCTCTACCAGAACCGCATCTGGGAGACCGGCTTCGTGCCGGATGCCCGCGCGCTCAAGGTCTACGAGTGGCGCGAGCGCGGGGGCGGTGGCAGCCAGGTCCGCCTCCAGCTGGCGGAGGCGAGCATCAACGCGCACATCTCCCAGTTCCAGGTCGGCACGTACAAGAAGGCGCACCGGCACGGCCCCGGCGCGCACCTGCTGATCATCGCGGGGAAGGGGTTCTCGCTCTTCTGGCCCACCGGCGCCACGGAGTTCGAGAAGATCGACTGGCAGCCGGGGACGCTGGCCGTCGTGCCCTACGACGAGTGTCTGCACCAGCACTTCAACTCAGGCCCGACGCCGGCCCGCTACATCGCGATCCTCTCCGGCTCGGACGGCGGACGGAAGTTCGGCATCGGCCCGCGGCGGATCATGAGCGACGTGAGCATGCAGGACGGCGGGAACCAGCTCGAATATGAGGCCGAGGACCCCGAGGTCCACCGCCTTTTCGAGGCGGAGCTGGCCGCCAACGGGGCCACCTGCCGCATGAAGGCCCTCGTGCCGTGGTGCACCGGCGAGGCCGGACCCACGAGCAGCGGCGAGTGGGGCGACGGCTAGCATGCGGGGCGCGGCGAGGCGCTGATGAAGAGGAAGGAGTTCGTGCGCGAGCTGGTGGCGACCGTCGAGGCGTTCGCCCACACGTTCGACGATGACCCGCCGGCCTACACCTACGTCCCGCTCACGACCGACGACCAGCGGGTGCTCGTGATGAAGAGCCGCCTGTACAACGAGCTCCGCGCCACCGACCTGTTCGGTTCGTGGCTCGCCACGACGCCGGAGTTCGAGGTCAAGGCCATGATGGCGACGTCCGCCCATGAGGAGATGACCCACGCCGAGCTCTTGGCGGAGCGGATCCGCGGCCTGGGCCACGAGCCGTTCGACTACCGCCCGCTGCCGGCCCAGACCGCCATGTTCAACGCCCTGGCCGGGCTCACGGACACCTGCCAGCGCCTCGCCGGCTTCTCGCTCGCGGGCGAGACGGTCGCAACGCACCTCACGCTCATGTCCCTGGCCGCGCCCTCGGTGCCGGACTGGATCAAGCAGCCGTACAGGCGCATCACCGAGGACGAGGAACGCCACGGGAGCGCCCCGCAAGCGCTCCTGGAGCGGTACGCGACGACGGACGAGTCGCAGGACCGGGCGCGGCGCGCGGTCGCCATGCGCCTCGTCCTGTTCAAGGAGTACCTGGCGAGCCTCGATCGCTTCGCCGGCGGCCTCTCACCGTGGTAACCGGGGAACCGATAGGAGCGCCGGATGCTGAGCGCTAGCGACAACGAGCTGCTGACTAGGGTTGGGGCGGGCACGCCTATGGGCAGCCTGCTGCGGCACTACTGGATGCCGTTCCTCTTCTCGTGGGAGATCGAGGCCGGCGGCGCGCCGACGCGCGTCCGACTCCTGGGCGAGGACCTCGTCGCCTTCCGCGACACGCACGGCGTGGCCGCTCTGGTGGCCGAGCGCTGCGCGCACCGGGGCGCCTCGCTCTACTTCGGGCGCAACGAGGACGGCGGCCTCGCCTGCATCTATCACGGGTGGAAGTACGACGGTTCCGGGCGCTGCATGGAGATGCCGAGCGAGCCGGACGCCAGCGACTTCAAGGACAAGGTGCGCATCGTCTCCTACCCCTGCGTGGAGCGCGGCGGCATCGTCTGGACGTACATGGGGAAACCAGCGGGTGCGCCGCCGCCCCTGCCGGCGCTCGAGTGGCTCGACCTGCCGGAGGACCACGTCGTCGCGTCCAAGCGCGTGCAGCCCTCGAACTGGCTCCAGGCGATCGAGGGCGAGATCGACCAGAGCCACGTCTCGTTCGTGCACAGCCGCCTCGAGCTCTCCGAGGAGACGCGCCAGGGCGCGGGCCGGGGGTTCGTCGACCGCATCAGGAAGCTGGATCGGCACCCGCGCTTCGAGGTCGTGGAGACGGAGTCTGGGATCTGCATCGGCGCGGGCCGCAATGCCCCGGACGGCATGGAGTACTGGCGCGTCACCCAGCACCTGATGCCCTTCCACATCATCACGGGCCCCTATGGCGAGGACCCGATGCGCAACTGGCGCGCGTGGATCCCGATCGACGACACCAACGTCTTCGTGATCGGCCTGAGCTTCCACCCGCTGCGGCCCTTCACCGGAGAGGAGCGCGAGCAGCTCGCGACGCGCTCCGGCGTGTGGACCGTGTCCCCGGAGATGCGCGCGCCGAAGACGAGCGCTCCGTTCGGGGCCTGGCGCGTGCGCCCTGGCCTGGACAACGACTTCTTCCAGGACCGAGCGCTCCAGAAGACGGAGCTCTACTCCGGCATCACGGAGTTCTGGGCGCAGGACTCGGCGCCCCAGCTCACCATGGGGCCGATCTTCGACCGCACCCAGGAGCACCTCGGGACCTCCGACCGCGGCATCATCGCCGTGCGCCGCAAGCTTGCGAGGACGGTGCGTGCGCTCGCCGAGCGCGGCGAGCCGCCTCCCGAGCCGTCGGCGCCGGACGTCTACCGCGTGCGGTCGGATGCGATGCTGCTCCGGCCGGACCAGCACTGGTTCGAGGCGACCGCGGAGCGAAGGAAGGTCGTCGCGGGCTCCAACCCGGACTGTCCGTAGGCGCGCGGACGCCTGGCCCGCCGTCTGATGATTCGGGGGGAGGAGCCGAGCATGGCCGATCGAGCCGCACGCCACCTGAGGATCGTCGTCCCGTCCACCGTACGCTGAGGGAACGGGGCCGGTGACGGCGGCTTATAATCGACGCGGCCCGGAGCGAGCCTACCCTCCGTGCACTCGACCCGTGACGCAGACCAGACCACAGGAGCTTGCGTGCAACAAACGCCCGACGAGGGCGCCCAAGCGTCCGATGTAGCAGCCTCCGTAACGCCACCGGAGGCCCAGGCTGCTGTCACCCAGGCCGAGCGCACGACGATCCTATGGCTGACCAACGTCTCGCACGCGGTCAACCACTTCCAGAACGGCATGCTGTCCGTGCTCTATCTCCCCATCATGCAGGAGCTGGGGTTCGGCTACATCCAGCTGGGCGTCCTCCAGGCGATCCGGAGCACGCTGAACAGCGTCGCCCAGGGGCTGTACGGCTTCCTCACGCCGTTCTTCAGACGGACGCGGATCCTCGCTTTCGGGAACATCCTCTTGGGCGTCGGCGTGGTGCTCTCGGGCTTCGCCTTCTCCTTCTGGTCGTTCGTCGGTGCGCGGGTGTTCGCCGCAACCGGGTCGAGCGCGCAGCACCCGGTCGGCGCGAGCTTGCTGTCCGGCTACTACCCGGAGAAGCGCGGCACGATCCTTGCCCTCAACACCAGCATCGCCAGCGTCGGCAGTTTCTTCGCCCCGCTCGTCGCCGGCTTCATGCTCTTCTACATGGGCTGGCGCCAGGTCTTCTTCCTCCTCGCGGGGCTGAGCGTGGCGTTCGGGTTCGTCTACCTGCTCTTCGGCGAGCGCAAGCCGGCGGCCGAGCCCAGCAAGCAGGGAGGGAGGAGCAAGCTGCGGGAGGGGTTCAAGAACTACCGCCTGGTGCTCAAGAACCGCAACATACTGCTCATCTCCCTCGTCATGATGGTGGGTGCGGGAGGACGGGGAGGGGGCGTCAACGATACCTACCTGATCCTGCACATGGTCAACGACCTGGGGCTCACCCTGGGGATCGCGGTCATCGCCAAGGCGGTGCAGCAGGCGGGCGGCATCGTCGGGCCGCTCGGCTTCGGGTGGCTGTCGGACCGCGTCTCGCGCACCCGCGTGATGCAGGCGACGCTGCTGCTCTCCGCCGTCGGCAGCTGGCTCGTGGCCTTCGCGGGCCCGTCGCTCGCGCCGCTGTTCACCATCCTCGCCGTCTACGGCGCGTTCACGCATTCGCGCATGACGCTGACGCAGGCGCTCGTCGCCGATTCGGTGACCGACGAGCAGCGCGATGCCGCCTTCAGCATCTTCTACACCATCGGCTTCATCTCGGCCCCGTTCTGGGCGCTCCTCACCGGCATGTTGATGCAGCTCTTCGGCTTCACCTGGGCCTTCTCCATCCTCGCCTTCTCCTACCTCCTGGGGGTCGTGCTGCTGTTCTGGGTGAAGGATGCGCCAAGGGTCAAGGCGGCGGCGTAGGCTCAAGCGGCCTCAGCCGGACGGCCCCCGGCGCGCAGAGGGCGGACTCTGTAAGGTATGGCGGCCCCGTCAGGGGCCCGATCCTTGCGTGGAGGCTCGCTCATCAAGATCGCCTATGTGGACCTCGTCTCGTTCGCGGGGAGGCTGCTGAGCGCGGCCGGCCTCATGCAAGAGCATGCGGAGGCGACGGCGCGGCTGCTGGTCCGTGGGGACCTCGACGGCTACCCCGGCCACGGCATCCGCCGGCTGGCGGGCTACCTCGAGCGGGTGAAGCGCGGCGTGACGCAGATCACGGAGCCGCCGACGATCATCCGCGAGGGCAAGACGACCGCCGTCATGGACGGGAACCTGTACATCGGACAGGTGGTCGCTCTCGAAGCGATGCAGCTCGCCATCGCCAAGGCCGCCGAGCACGGCGTCGGCATGGTGTGCGTGCGGCGCTCGGGCCACGTCGGCCGGCTCGCCGACTACGTGGAGCTGGCGGCGGACCGGGGGATGATCGGCATCGCCGCGGTGAGCGTTGGGGGCGGCAACGTGGCGCCGTACGGGGCGATGGAGCCGGTCGGAGGGACGAACCCGATCGCGGTCGGGATCCCCGGCAAGGACGGCGAGCACATCATCTTCGATGCCGCGACCGCGGCGATGAGCCGTAGCGAGATCGGTCAGCTGGCCGCGCGGGGCGAGCCGATCCCGCCCGGCGTGCTGCTCGACGGCGAGGGGGTCCCGACCACCGACTTCGATGCCTTCGTCGGCCCCCCGCGAGGGGCGATACTCCCCTTCGGCGGGCACAAGGGCTCCGCGCTGAACCTGATCGCCGAGGTCCTGGGCGGCATCCTGTCCGGGAACGGGCTCGGTCGCGAGTGGGCCGACAAGGGTGCCGCGGCTGTGAACGGCCTGTGGTTCCAGGCGATCGACGTGCGCGAGTTCGCGGAGCTCGATGCCTTCGAGGCGAAGGTCGAGGAGCTGCGGAGCTTCGTGCACTCGCGGCGGCGCGCCCGCGGCTTCGACGAGGTCCGCCTGCCCGGCGAGCGCGCGCGGGCACTCGCCGCCGTGCGCCGGAGCGAAGGCGTGCCGGTCGCGGACGCCGACTGGGAGGCGCTGGTGCGCAGCGCGGAGGAGTTGTCGGTCGCCGACGTTCCGACGCCACTCGATAGCCGAGGTGCCCAGGACTGAAGGGGACGGCGGCCAGAGTTGCGGCGAAATAACCTGAGGGGTTATGATATTGCAGTATCGACACCCTCTTTCCACCACAGGCCGAACGGAGCCTGTCCTTACGAGGAGTACGCCCAGAGGGTCTTCGCCTCCGGCAGGAAGAAGGATGCGGCCAAGATAAGGGTCTAGGTGGACCGCCTTGGAACGGAGGGGTCCCAACGCCTCGTGGAGATGATATGGGCCGAGAAGATGAACGACATCTGGCAACTGAGGCCTGGACACCATCGCATCTTCTACTTCTGGGACTCGCGGGCTCGGACATACTCTACGACAGGGACATTAGTAATCAGGGGTAACGATGAATCAACAGCCGGTGGACAGCCACCAGGTGTGGCTTGACGACGTTGAGTACAGAGGTGAGTACGGTTCAGAGAGCGCAAAGTTGGAGATTGCGGCCGCGCTTGCCGACGCTCGGGCTCTGGCCGGAGTGACTCAGCGAGGCCTGGCGGAGAGAGCTGGGGTCTCCCAAGCGTACGTCGCCAAGCTCGAGCGTGGAGGCGCCAATCCTACGATCGGGAACATCGGCCGATTGCTCGCATGCATCTGGATGAAGCCTGCGATACAGGCTGTCCCCCTCGACCCAAGCAAATCGATGGAGTCGATCGATATTGAAATCGCTGAGCGGCTAGACCTGGACAGCGAGCGAATCGAGGATCTTATGTGGCAAGGGGAGGTTTCGGGAATCGCCTCGACTAGCGCTCTCGAAGCAAAAATCATGGTGCTGGAGAACGCGTATGGAAGTTGAATGGCTCATCCTCGCTGACGCCGCCCAGATCGCGGGGAACAAGCTCTACTTGATGGGCGGCGGCTGGGACAGGCTCACCATCCGCCGACCACTCCCAGTGCAGCAGCAAATGGCGGTTGCGGTCGCGTTCAGGGTCGACTGGAACGAAACGAACATGAAGCACCAATTCGAAATCGAAGTCGCAGACGCGGATGGAGTCACGCTGGGGAAAGTCAGTGGGTCGATGGAAGTAGGCCGGCCGCCAGGTATCGCACCTGGCCAGGAACAACGGACGCAGATCGCCGTTGGCCTGGGGGTGCCCATCAAGCAACTCGGGACGTACGTCATCATCGCCCGGGTGAACGGCGAGGAGGGCCGAAGGTTCCCCTTCAGCGTGGTAGACGGAACTGGTGCCGGCGCGCCGCCGGGCACCTGAGCTCGACCACGGTATGACCTGTTGGACTCGCGCCTCGCGGGGAGGCAGGACGGGTAGGGGGAGCGTTCGCTGACGGGGCTAGGATCCGTGGCAGCTGACGATTGGAGCACGTAGCGACGAGGGGGAGGCGGAGCGCATGACGACTCTTGTGACCGGAGCGGGACTGATCGGCACGGCGTTCGCCCAGGAGGCCGCCAAGCGCGGCGAGACGGTGGTGTTCTTCGACGCGCGGCCTGACGATGCATACCTGCGCGTGAAGCTCGGCGACGCGGTCCCCGAGGTCGTGCGCGGAGACGTCCGCGACCTGCCGGCCCTCGTGGACGCCGTGCGCACGCATGGCATCGACACGCTGGTGCACACCGCGGGACTGATCGGCGGGCAGGTCTCCGCCGCCCTCTACACCGGCCTGGCGATCAACGTGGGCGGCACCATCAACGTCGCGGAGGCGGCGCGCCTCGGCGGCGTGCGGCGGTTCGTCCACGTCAGCACGAACGGCGTCTACAACCGGCGCATCGCGCACAGCGGGCCGATCGCCGAGAGCCACCCGCGCGGCGGCGGCGGGCCGTACGCCAGCTCGAAGACGGCGAACGAGGTGCTGTTGGAGACGTACGCCGAGCACTACGGCTTCGAGCTGCTGATGGTGCGGCCCGCCGCGGTCTTCGGCTACGGCCACTACGTCGCCGGCTCGTCGGCCGGCATACGCGTTCATGCGCTCGTCGAGGGCGGCGTGTCCGGCACGCGCGTCGACGTGCCCGCCGCGCAGGCCGCGCCGCAGGAGTACGTGTACGCGCGGGACGTGGGCCGGATGATCGACCGCCTGGCGACGATTCCGATGCCGTCCCAGACGGTGTTCAACGCCGCCACGGGGATCGTCTCGACGTTCGAGGAGATGGCCGCGGCCGCCAGGACGGCGCTGCCGGGGCTCGATGCCAGGATCGAGGCGTCGTCGGCCTCGGCGCCGGAGCCGCTGGACATCACCGCCGCGCGCGAGGTCCTCGAATGGGAGCCGGCGTACTCGCTGGAAGAGGCGTTCGCCGACTACGTCGAGGAGTATCGGCGCGCAAGCGCGTAGGGCGCGCGAGCGCCTAGGTCGAGAGCAGCCCGGCTACCTGCGAGAGGTCTTGGATACGCGGCCCCGCCCACGTGGCCCCCTCGTGATTGAGTGTGAGCTGGGCGAGGTCCGTCTTGGCCATCGTCTCGATCAGCACCGGGTGCAGCCCGGCAGCCGTCGCGCCGGTGAGCTCGTTGTCGCCGCCGTCGCCGACGTACAGGCACTCAGCGGGCGCGAGGCCCAGGCGCTGGCAGGCGATACGGTAGGTCTCCGGGTGGGGCTTGAGGAAGCCGACCTCAGACGAGAACGCCGTCGCGTCGAACCGGGCGGCGAGCGGCGAGTCAGCCCAGACCGGCTCGACCGGAGAGCTGCAGTTCGTCAGCAGGCCGAGGCGGTAGCCCGCCGCCCGCAGACCGTCGAGCGCTTCGAGCGTCGACGGCTCCGGGTCGAGCCACCGGCGCGTCGCGGCGAGCCACCGTTCGGACGCCCGCCGCAGCGCGCCCGGCCGCGGCTCTGCGCCGGCCTGGCGGGCGAAGAAGGCGAGCGTCTCGGCCGGACCGCCCGTGCGGCCGGTCTCTGACGGCTCGCGGGTCTCGCGCCGCACGCGTTCGAACACGTCGGCGTCCACGCCGAGGTCTTCCGCCAGCAGCCGGCGGTTGTCGAAGACGTCGTCGGCGGTCGTGGAGATCAGCGTGCCGAAGAGGTCGAAGACGACCCCCCGGAGGCGGTCAGCCACGGCTTCGGATGGCGGCGAGCACGCGCTCGGCCGTCAGCGGCAGCTCGAACATCGGCGCGCCGATGGCGTCCGCCACCGCGTTCGCGATGGCGCCGGCCGTGGGTATGTGCGGTATCTCGCCGATGGACTTCGCGTTGAACGGCCCCATGCCGGGGTCGGGGACGTTCACGGTGACGAGCTCGGGGATGTCCTGGATCGTCGGCATCTTGTAGTCGTTGAAGTTCGGCGTGGTGATGCGTCCCTCCTCGACGATGAGCTCCTCCATGAGGGCGAACCCCGCCCCCTGGACGACCGAGCCGTCGATCTGGCCCTGGTGGCCCAGCGTGTTGATGATCGCCCCCACGTCCTGCGCCGTCACCAGCCGCTTGAGAGTCACCTGGCCGGTCTCCCTGTCGACCTCCACCTCGGCCATCTGCGCGCAGATGCCGGGGTCCGGCGAGCGCGGGGCGCGCTGCGTCACCTGGGCGTGCGCCGCGGGGTCGCCCTCGGCGATGAGCTCGGATGCGAGGTTCTCAAGCGAGATGAAGCGGCCGTCGCTCGAGCTCCAGCCGCCCGGCTGCGTGGTCCCGTCGGGCTGCGGCTGCGCGGCCGTCCATGCCGCCGTCTCGGCGCCGAGCGCGCGGGCGGCGAGCGGCGCGAGCTGCTCCTTGATCTGCGCGGCCGCGGCGAGCACGGCGTGGCCGGCTGCGTTGGTCATGCGGCTGCCGCCCGACTCCACGTCGATCTCGAACGTGTCGGTGTCGCCGCGGACGAGCCGCACGCGCTCGAACGGCACGCCGAACGTCTCCGCCGCGATCGTCGCGACGACCGTGAGCCCGCCGGTGCCGTTGTCCGGCATGGCCGTCAGCGCCGTGATCGTGCCGTCGGGGTTGACGGTGAGGGCCGAGGACGCCTCGCCGGAGCCCTGGTTGCGGTCGATGATGCTGATGCCGTGGCCGATCAAGGTGCGGCCGCCGTCGCGCGGCGCGCTCGCGCGGCCCTCCCAACCGTACGCGTCGGCCGCGGCGTCGAGGATCGTGCCGCCGATGTGGTCCGCGCCGCTCGGGCGCTGTTCGGGCAGGTTGCGGCGGCGGAACTCGACCGGGTCCATCCCAATCTCCCGCGCGATGAGGTCCATGTGCGACTCGACCGCGAAGAGGACCTGCGGCGAGCCGGGCGCGCGCATGTAGCCGCACGGCACGCGGTTCGTATAGGCGGCGAACGCCTCGATGTGCAGGTTCGGGATGTCGTAGAAGTTGCCCGCGCGGCCGGCGCCGCCGAGCAGGCCGTTGGGCGACGTGTTCAGGCCCGTGTACGCGCCCCGGTTGATCACGACCTTCGCGTCGTGCGCCACGATCTTCCCGTCGCGCTTCACGCCGGTGCGCATCGTCACGATGATGGCGTGCTTCGGTGCGACCGCGGTCAGGTCCTCGGCCGCGCTGTTCACGAACTTGATGGGCCGGCCTAGCGAGCGCGCGAGGTGGTAGCCCGTCGCGAGGTCGCCGACGCCGCCCTTGTTGCCGAAGTCCCCGCCCACGGTGACCGTGTGCATGAGGATGTCCTCGGGCGGCCGCCCCAGCAGCCGCGCGAGCTCCTTGCGCGTCCCGTACGGCACCTTGACGGAGGCCCACACCTCGATGCGCTCCGGCCGTCCCCCCGCGGGCTCGGTGATCTGGATGACGTAGGCCGTCGGCTCCAGGTAGCCCTGGTGGGCGAGCTGCGTGCGGAAGGTGTGCTCGACGACCACGTCGGCTTCGGCGAAGCCCGCCTCGATGTCCCCGCGCTCCCACGTGGCGTAGCCGCAGACGTTCGGTACGTCGTCCGGCACCGCCTCCGGGAAGCCGGTGTACGAGCGCGGGTCGGCGTGGATCACCGGCGCGCCTGGCTCCATCGCCTCGATCGGGTCGAAGACCGCTGGCAGCTCTTCGTAGCGCACGTCGACCGCCGCCGCGCCCTCCTCGGCGGCGTGGCGGTTGTCCGCGGCGACGACCGCTACCTTGTCGCCGATGAAGCGGACGACCTCGCCGGCGAGCAGCGGCAGGTCCTTGATGTTGCGCCCCGTGAGCTCGCTCGGGATGTCGGCCGCGGTGATGACCGCCCGCACGCCGGGTAGTGCCAGCGCTCGGGAGGTATCGATGGAGAGGATGCGCGCATGGGGCAGCGGGCTGCGGACGTTCTTGGCCCACAGCGTGCCCGGCGGCTCATGGTCGGCGGTGTAGCGGGCGCGGCCGCTGACCTTGTCCGCGCCCTCGACGCGTGGGTGCGGCTTGCCGATGACGGTGAAGGCGGGTGCGGGGCTCGAAGCCATGGACGCTCTCCAAAGGTGGGGGTCGGCGGCGGGGCGGGCTCATTGATAGCGGGTGGGGCCACGCCGGTCAAGCGCGCGCATCGGGTGGGCCGGCCGTGGGCGCAATCACCCGCCGATCAACCCCTTCGAGTGAAGCCGGAGCGCCGTTCCCGGAGACATACTGGCCGTGCAGGTCTGGGCGGGGCGGACCGCGCCGCTGTTCGGGTAAGCGGCCCCGGCCCGCGCGCCGGCTTGCGCGGCGCGGTATGCTTGGCGGGCCCCGTCCACGAGCCCTTGCCTGGAGCCGCGCCTACGTCACTCCTTCCGTCGATCTCGCTGAGCTGGCCGTCGATGTCGCTGAGCTGGATCAGCCGGGATGGCTGGCTCATCATCACGGCACGAACGATCCGCACCCTCGCGCAGGCGAGCATCGCCGTCTTCTTCGCCTTCTACCTGGACGCGCTCGGCTACAGCCTGACGCAGATCGGCCTTCTGATCACCGTTGGATCGGTGGGCAGCGCCGTGCTGGCGTCGTCCGTCATCTTCATCGGCGAGAGCTTGGGACGCCGCCGCCTGCTCATCTTCTTCTCACTGCTCGCGGGGGTCGCCGGCATCGGGTACGCGCTCACCGACCGCTATCTGCTGCTCGCCGTCATCACCTTCTTCGTGGGCAGCATGACCATCTCCGGCAGCGGCCCTCGCGGCCCGTTCAACCCGCTGGAGACAGCCGCGCTCTCCGATACCGCGGCCCCCGAGCGGCGGACCGACCTCTTCGCGGTCAGCGGCTTCGGGCAGAAGGTCGCGCGGTTCGCCGGCACGCTGTCTGCGTCGCTTCCCCTGGGGTTCGTGGCCTGGCTCGGCATGAGCGAGCTCGACTCGTACAAGGTGATGTTCGTCCTCTACACCGTGCTCATGCTCCTATCGGCAGTCGTGTACATCGGCCTCTCGCCCGCGATGGACGCCCGCTCGACCGACCGGCGGTTCCAGAACCCGCTCACGCTGCCATCGCGGCGCACGATCTTCAGCCTGGCGGCCATCTTCTCCGTGGACAGCTTCGCGACGAGGTTCGTGTTCTTCTCGCTGGTGGCCTTGTGGTTCAAGACCAAGTTCGGCCTCGACCTGGCCGAGGTGAGCATCATGTTCGCCGGCTCGATGGTGATGAACGGCGCGTCCCTGTGGGTCTCGGCGAAGCTCGCCAACCGCATCGGCATGCTCAACACCATCGTGTTCACGCACATCCCCGCCGTCATCTTCACCGTCGCGATCCCGTTCGCGCCCTCGGCGTGGCTGGCGATCGTGTTCTGGTACTCCCGCGCGTTCTTCTCCCAGATGGACAACCCGCCTCGGCAGGCCTACACCATGTCCATCGTCAACCGTGAGGAGCGCGTGGCCATGGCCGGCATCAACAACGTCGCCCAGGCGACCGTCGGGGCGGGCGTGCCGACGCTGGCCATGTGGCTGTGGCAGGCCGTCTCCTCCAGCGCTCCGTTCATCGCGGCGGGGCTCTTCAAGGCCGTCTATCTGACGGCGCTCTACTTCGCGTTCCGCAACGTGCGCCCGCCGCAGGAGCAAGATGCCGCCGAGCGGGAGCGGGAGTCCGCCGCCCGCTCGTAGCGTGCGGGCGCTTTGCCGCATCGCTTGCCAGCCGGCTTTGCCGGGGGGCGAGGGGCGCGTAGACTGCGGCGGGCGGCAAGGAGCGGCGCGTGCTCACAGCTGAGATGAACGAGCGGCTGACCCGTGTTGGGCCGGGCACGCCTATGGGCGAGCTGCTCCGCCGGTACTGGTTCCCCATCGCAACCGACCAGGAGCTGGCGGAGAACCCGGTCAAGCCGGTGCGGCTGCTGGGCGAGTCGCTGACGCTGTTCCGTGACCTTTCCGGCCGCCTCGGCGTGGTCGCGCAGCGGTGCGCGCACCGGGGTGTGGACCTGCGCCACGGTATCCCTCAGGCCGAGGGTCTGCGCTGCATCTACCACGGTTGGATGTACGACACGAGCGGCCAGTGCGTCGAGCAGCCGGCCGAGGCGCCCGAGCACGGCTTCAAGGAGCGGGTCAAGCTGACGTCGTATCCCGCGGAGGCGCTGGGCGGGCTCATCTGGACGTATCTCGGACCGGAGCCTGTCCCGCTGCTGCCCCGGTGGGACATCTTCGCCTACGAGGACGTCTTCCGGGTCGTCGGCACGACCGGCATCCCCTGCAACTGGCTCCAGTGCCAGGAGAACTCGGTCGATACGGTGCACACGGAGTACGTCCACGGCCGCTTCGGCGTCTACGTGCTCGAGCGGCTCGGCATCACCGACCCGGCCTCCGTGGCCCGCTTCCAGCGCTTCGTCGACCACCACCACGCCAAGATCGACTTCAAGCCCGTCAAGCATGGCATCCAGAAGCTCCGTCTGACCGAGGGCCAGACGGAGGAGTCGGCCGGCTGGACCATCGGGCATCCGCTCGTCTTCCCCAACTACGTGCTCATCGGCCAGGCGGGCCACCGGGAGTTTCAGATTCGCGTGCCGGTCGACGACACCCACACGTGGCACCTGACTTACACCGTGTTCTTCCCCGGTCCGGGGATCGAGGTCCCGCCGCACGAGACCATCCCCACGTTCGAGGTGCCCATCCGGGACTATCCCGACTGGGTGCTCGGGCAGGACATCCGCGCGTGGCCCTCGCAGGGAGAGATCGCCGACCGCACCGTGGAGAAGCTGGCGGAGACGGACCGCGGCCTCATCATGTTCCGCAAGATGCTCCAGGACCAGATGAAGATCGTCGAGGACGGTGGAGACCCCATCAACGTCTTCCGCGATCCCGAGGAGAACCGGTTCATCGAGCTGGAGATGGAGGACTACGGCCCCCTGATGCACTACACGCCCGGTTATCTCAAGCACCAGAACCCGGGGCCTCTCAACACGGTCGCCGATGAGCTCGACGACTTCCTCGGGCGGACAGCCGAGGCGTGGCGCGCGTCGGGCGCAACGGCACCCGCCCACTGAGAACGGCCCGCGAGGAGGAGGCAGGGATGGCAGATCCAGAGCTAGCGGGGCGAGTGATCGCAATCACGGGCGCGGCCCGCGGCATGGGGCGCGCCTTCACGCGTGGGTTCCTCGCCGAGGGCGCCAAGGTCGTGGCCATGGACCTGTCTTGGGAGCCGACCGGGTTCTCAAGCGACGAGGACGACTCCTACCGGCGCGAGCTGGAGTCGCGGCCGGACGATGCCATCGTGGCGACCGTCGATGTGACGAACGACGCCCAGATCGACGCCGCGTTCGAGCAGACGATGGCCAAGTGGGGCACGGTCGACGCGCTGATGAACGACGCCGCGATGCGCCAGCGCATCCTCTTCCCGCCCACCGGCCGCACGACGACGCTCGAGACGAGCGACGCCGACTGGGAGCGCATGTTCGCGGTCAACGTGTTCGGCGCGCTCAAGGTGACGCGCCGCTTCATCAAGCCGATGCTCGAAAAGCGGCGTGGGTCGGTCATGTCGATCATCAGCAGCGGCGCGCTGCACCGCTCCGACGGCGGCGCGTACATGGGCTTGCGTCCCAACAGCCGGGAGATGCCCTACCAGGCCACGAAGTCCGCGCTGATGACGATGATGTTCTACCTCGGCGACGAGGTGAAGGAGCAGAACGTCGCCGTCAACATCATCATCCCGGGCCACGCTCGCACGACCGGCTTCGACGAGCAGAACATGGCGCGGCGGGAGCTGGGGATGGCGTCGAGGAGCGCGCTGCGGCCCGACCACATCGTGCCGCTCGCCCTTTTCCTGGCCCGGCAAGACGCGAGCACCGGCGTCACGGGCAGGTGCTTCGACACGATGACGTGGAACCGGGAGCACGGCCTCGGCACCGAGAAGGACTGGGAGGACCCCGATAGCGTCCCTGTCTCAGAGAACGCGGCCTCGGGCCGCTAGGAGCGGGAGGCTTTCCGTGGAACCACCGTCAGACCCGACCAGCCAGCTGCTCCGGATGACCGGTACGGTCACCTCGGAGGAACTCCAATGGATGGTCCTCGACCACGCCCAGCTCCCCGCCGACTGCTCCGGCTTCGAGCTCCTGCGCGAGGAGCGGCTCGACAACGAGACGATGGCGAAGCATTCCGGCGGCCGCCAGACCGCGGCATCGCTCGCGGAGCTCGGCCGCACGAGCGGCTACGCGCGCGCCTTCGCCGTCCCCCAGGGCGCGCCGACGCTACGGGAGGAGCCGGCCGAGGTCCTCGAAGTCGCGACGGTCGCGCACCTCTTCGAGCGGCCCCAGGACGTCGAGCGCTGGATCGACGAGGTCTTCATCCGCGGCTTCCGGGACCGCGTCGGCGCCGAGGAGCCTGACGGCGCCCGGCTCACGGGTGTGGAGACGCTGGAGGTCAGCGGCTTCCATGAGCGGGCCGCCGCGCTGCTCGTCGTGCACGAGGCGCCCGAGGGCACCGTGCTCGCGTCGACGATCGTCGACTTCCGGCTGGGCCGGCTCCTCGGCGTGGCGTACGTCGTCGCCAAGCGCGACCATGCGTACGTCGAGCTGGCGACCGAGCTCGGCGCCGCGCTCGAGCGGCAGATGGTGCGCGTCGTCCTCGACGCCTGAGCGGCCGCTAATTCAGGTAGCCCCGCTCGCGGTAGAAGCGCTCCGCTCCGGGGTGCAGCGGCACATCGAGCGGCGCTTCGGAGTCGTCCCCGGCAAGCTGCGCCATGTCCACCGGCTTGGCGTTGTCGGTGGGGATCGCGTCCGCGCGCA
>JADFRC010000125.1 GCA_022561455.1 Chloroflexota bacterium
GCCGGGCACCGAGGGCCGCAGCAGCGCGTGCCTGCTTCAGTCTGGAGCCGGAGCGAAGCGTAGGCGCACAGTCAGCGAGGCAATCGCCGGGCACCGAGGGCCGCAGCAGCGCGTGCCTGCTTCAGTCCGGAGTCCTTCCGCGGCGGAAGGACGCACAGTCAGGAGCGCGATGATCAGACGGCGTTACGACGGCCCGCTCGACGGGGCGCTCGGACACCTGCAGCAGCGGGTGGTGAGCTGCCGCGCCTGCCCGCGGCTCGTGGAGTACCGCGAGCGCAAGGCGACGAGCGAGCGGCGGGCCAGCTTCCGCGACTGGGAGTACTGGGGCGCGGCCGTGCCGAGCCACGGCGACCCGGCGGGCCGTCTGCTGCTCGTTGGCCTGGCGCCCGCCGCCCACGGCGCCAACCGCACCGGGCGGATGTTCACGGGCGACCCGACGGCCGACTTCCTCGCGGCCGCGCTCTTCCGCGCGGGGTTCGCCTCGCAGCCGACCTCGCTGCACCGCGGCGACGGCCTGGAGCTGCGCGACGCCTTCGAGGTGGCGGTCGTGCGGTGCGCGCCGCCCGAGGACCGCTCGACGCCGGAGGAGCAGCGGCGGTGCCGCCCCTTCCTCCAGGCCGAGGTCCGGCTGTTGCCGAACATCGAGGTGGTGCTCGCCTTCGGCCACGTCGCGTTCGACAACTATCTACGCGCCATGCGCGAGACGACGGGCGAGCGGCTGCGGCACCGGTTCGCGCACGGCGCGCGCTACGAGCTTGGAGGCGGGCTCCCGACGCTGTTCGCCTGCTACCATCCGAGCCCACGCAACACGAACACGGGCCGCCTGACCGCCGGCGCGCTCGACGCGGTGCTCGGGTCCATCCGGCGCGTTCTGGACGGCGGATAGCGGGCCGCGAGCAAAGCCCGGTGTGGGGCCTCAGGTGCGTGCCGTACACCACCTTGGGGGGCAACCCTCAAGGAACGGGGACGTTCCCCCGATGGGGCGCCCGTCCGTTCGAGCTGACAATGGTGCGAGGGCGACGGGACATCGGCGCGATGGCGCGCCGCCGGGCCGCCCCGCAAGCCATGCCGGCAGAACGCTTCCCACGCGAGCAGCTCGGCAGCCAGCCCGCCTCCCGTGTACGGGCTCATCGCCACGGACGCGGAGGGCCGCGTTTCGTTCCTCAACCCGGCCGCGGCCGAGACGACCGGGTGGCCGGCCGACGATGCCGTCGGCAAGCCGGCGAGCCAGGTCGTTCGTATCGTCGAGCCCAAGAGCGCCGAGGACGTCCTTGACGCGGCCCTCGGCGACGGTGCCGTTTACCAGGTGGAGGGCACGGTGAGGGAGCACTCCGAACTCTGACGGAGCGCACCGTTGCCGCCTGGAAGCCCGCTGTGCTATACTCGCCCGTGGCGCGAAGCCACGGGGAATGTTGGGCCCTGCGGAAATCTCTTAGACCAACGGGAAGGCAGGTGGCATGGTAGAAGAGGCAACAGCCCCTCCGGTCGCGGAGGCGGCTCCCCGAGCCCCCGTTCCTCAGCAGGCCCCTGAGCCATTCAGCATGAAGGCCCTCCTCGAGGCCGGTGTCCATTTCGGGCACCAGACCCACCGTTGGAACCCGAGGATGCGCCGCTTCATCTTCGCCCAGCGCAACGGTATCCACATCGTCGATCTGCAGCAGACCATGGAGCTGCTGGACCAGGCGCGCGCCTTCGCGCAGGAGGTCACGGCGAGCGGGCAGAAGATACTGATGGTGGGAACGAAGAAGCAGGCGCAGGACGCCATCCGCGAGGAGGCGGCCCGCAGCGGGCAGTTCCACATCAACCAGCGATGGCTCGGCGGAACGCTGACCAACTTCGCCACGATCCAGTCGCGGATCGACTATCTCGTGCGCCTCGAAGAGCGCCGGGCGCGGGGCGAGTTCGCCCGCCTCACCAAGAAGGAAGGGCTCAAGCTCGAGGCCAAGATGGCCAAGATGGAACGGTACCTCGGCGGCATCAAGGAGATGACGAAGCTACCGGGTGCCATGTTCGTCATCGACGTCGGCAGAGAGCAGATCGCCATCGCGGAGGCCCGCCGCACGGGCGTGCCGATCATCGCGCTCGTCGACACGGACTGCGACCCCGAGCTGATCGACTGGCCCGTCCCCGGCAACGACGACGCTATACGCTCCATCCGCCTCGTGACGAGCCAGATCGCCAACGCGGCCCTTGAAGGACAGAACGAGTGGCTGGCCAACCGCGGCGGCTACAGCGAGGTCGACGAGGACGGCGAGGAGACCACGGCCGAAGGCGACGACGAGGCGGCGCCGCGAGCGCTCTCGGCCGAAGAGGAGCTGCTCGCCGCCGAAGACGAGACCGAAGACGACGAGGCGGGCGACGATGCGCCCGAAGCCGACCAGGCGGAGGCCGGCGGCGAGCCGGTCGACGACGCGCAGGCGGCCGAAGACGAGGCCGCCGAGACCGCTGGGAGCCCCAGACCCTAAAGAACTCCGCCCCTTGTGAGGTAGCCGGTGGCCGTCTCCCCTCAATCCGTCCGCACCCTGCGCGACCGCACGGGCGCCGGCGTCATGGACTGCAAGAACGCGCTCGATGCCGCCGACGGCGACCTTGAGCAGGCCGAGGCCGCGCTCCGCAAGCAGGGCATGGCGCAGGCCGCTACCAAGTCCGGCCGCGCGACGGCCGAGGGCGTGGTCGACCTCTACGTCCACGCCGGCAAGCGGGTCGGCGCCATGGTCGAGGTCAACTGCGAGACCGACTTCGTCGCGCGCACCACGGAGTTCAACGAGCTCGCGCACAACCTCGCGATGCAGGTCGCCGCGATGGACCCGCTTTATGTCGACACCGACTCGATGCCCTCCGACGAGACGCGCTCGCCAGAGGAGGTCTGCCTCCTCAAGCAGTCGTACATCAAGGACCCCGGCATGACCATCGGCGACCTCGTCCTGGGGGTCCGGGCGCGCGTGGGGGAGAACATCCGCGTGAGCCGCTTCGTGCGGTTCAGCCTCGGCGAAGGCGACTAGGGCCGGAGGCCTGACTCATGGCAGCGCCCGCCTACCAGCGCGCGGTCCTCAAGCTCAGCGGTGAGTCGCTCCGCGGCGACCTCCCCTATGGGCTCGATTGGTCCGTCATCGCGTATCTCGCGGGCGAGGTGAAGAGCGCGGTCGAGCTGGGCGTCCAGCTGTCCGTGGTCGTCGGCGGCGGCAACATCTGGCGCGGCACGGAGGCCGAGGCCAAGGGGATGGACCGCGCGACCGCCGACTACGCGGGGATGCTCGCGACCGTCATCAACGCGCTCGCGCTCCAAGACGCGTTCGAGCGCCAAGGCGTGGAGACGCGGACCATGACGGCCATCGACATCCACGAGGTCGCGGAGCCGTACATCTTCCGGCGTGCGCTCCACCACCTCGAGAGCGGCATCGTCGTCATCTTCGCCGCGGGCACGGGCAACCCGTACATGACGACGGACACCACCGCGGCACTGCGGGCCGCCGAGATGCACGCGAACGTCCTGCTCATGGCCAAGTACCGCGTCGACGGCGTGTACGACGCCGACCCCCGGAAGCACCCAGAGGCAACGAAGTTCGATGAGATGGAGCCCCTGGACCTCATGAACCGCCGGCTCGAGGTCATGGACTCCACGGCGCTCTCCCTCTGCATGGAGAACGACATGCCCGTGTGGGTATTCGACATCTTCAACGAGGGTAGCCTCGGCCGTATCCTGAGCGGCGAGCACATCGGCACGCTGATCCACACGCAGCCGGCCGCGGCGCGGCAACCCTAACCGGCGGCACGCCGCGTCCTATCCGGCGACACGCCGGGTCTGGGCCACCGAGGTCACGACGATGGCAGACCAAGAGGACATCGACCTGATCCTGATCGACGCCGAGGACCGCATGGAGAAGTCCGTGGAGGTCTTCGTGCGGGAGTGTGAGGGGCTTCGCACCGGGCGTGCGAACCCCGGGCTCCTGGAGGGGCTCAAGATCGAGCTCTACGGGGCGACGATGGCGCTCAATCAGGTCGCGACCATCACCGCGCCCGACGCGCGCCTCCTCGTCGTGCAGCCCTTCGACCGCAGCGCGGTGGGGGCCATCGAGAAGGAGATACTCAAGTCGGACCTCGGGCTGACGCCCCAGACCGACGGCGTCGTCATCCGCCTGCCCATCCCGGCCATGACGCAGGAGCGGCGCCAGGAGATGGTCAAGCGCCTCAAGAAGCTCCAGGAGGACGCGCACGTCGCCATCCGCAACGTGCGGCGCGACGGCATCGAGCAGCTCCGCTCGATGGAGAAGGGCAAGGAGATCTCGCAGGACGACCTCCACCGCGCCCAAGACGCCCTCCAGAAGGTCACCGACGCGAGCGTGGCCAAGGCGGACGGGGTGAGCGCCCGCAAAGAGACCGAGCTGATGGAGGTCTAGCGCAGCCGTGAGCGCCCAAGCCCCCGAGAACGGCACGGCCTCCGGCTCCACGCCGGCCGGGCCCAACCACGTCGCGATCATCATGGACGGCAACGGCCGCTGGGCACAAGCCCGGGGCATGCCGCGGCTCGCGGGCCACCGCGCGGGGACCGGCAACGTGCGGCGCGTGCTCGAAGCGCTCGGCCGCGCCGGCGTCCGCTACGTCACGCTGTTCGCCTTCTCGACCGAGAACTGGGGGCGGCCGGAAGAGGAGGTGAGCGGACTGCTCGAGCTGCTCGGGTCGATCATCGAGGACCAGGTCCGCGACCTGCACGCAGGCAACATCCGCATACTGCACCTCGGGACCCAGGACAACCTGCCGGGTGGTCTCGGCGACGCCGTCCGCGAGGCCGTCGAGCGCACGCGGGAGAACACGGGCCTGACGCTCTGCGTGGCGTTCGACTACGGCGGGCGGCAGGAGATCGTCGAGGCGGTCCGCCGCGTGATGGCCGCGGGGCTTGCACCCGAGGACGTCGACGAAGACTCGCTCCGTTCGTTCTTCTACCTGCCCGACGTCCCCGACCCGGACCTCGTGATCCGCACGGGCGGCGAGCAGCGGCTGAGCAACTTCCTCATCTGGCAGGCCGCGTACGCCGAGTACTACCAGACCCCGGTCCTCTGGCCGGACTTCGACGACGCCGAGGTGGAGCGGGCGCTCGATGAGTACCGGCGCCGGCAGCGCCGCTTCGGCGTGCTGCCGGACGAGCCCTCGCCCAGCGAGCCTCCCGCGGCTTCGGAGATAGCGCACCGAGGATAGGCTCGCGCCGAGCCCGTCCACTCCGTGCCGACCACCATGGCCCAAGCCTCCGCCGACCGCCTCGGGACGCGCCTGATGAGCGCCGCCGCGCTCATCCCCGTCCTGCTGCTCGCCATCTGGGCGGGCGGGTACTGGACCGCCACCGCCGCCGCGCTCGCCGCGCTGCTCGCCCTGCGCGAGCTCGGCGCGCTGACGCGGGCCGCCGGCTGGCGTCCGCTCGTCTACGAGGGCGCCGCGTGGGGGGCGGCCGTGGTCGTCGTCGCGCCAGGCGGCACGAGGATCGTGCTCCTCGCGCTGGCCGCGGGGGCCGTTGCGACGCTGGCCGTCGCCGCGGCCACCAGGCGCTCGGCAACGGCCGTCGGCGACTGGACGGTCACCGCGGCCGGCGCTGCGTACGTCGCGGCACCGCTGACGGCGCTGGTCCTGCTGCGGGAGGGCGATGCGGGCGCGGCATGGCTCATCGTGGCGTTCTTCGGCACCTTCGCGACCGACACCGGCAGCTACGCGGTGGGCAAGC
>JADFRC010000016.1 GCA_022561455.1 Chloroflexota bacterium
CGCTGATCCCGGCCGTCGCGCTCACGGTCGGCGTCCGCGAGGCCGTGCCCGTCGTGACCGTCGCCGTCACGATGCACCTCTTCTCGCGGATCTGGGTGAACCGCGCGTCCATCGACTATCGCGTCGCTGGCTGGTTCGCGCTCGGCGGCGTGCCGGGGGCCGTCGCGGGCGCGCTCGTCTTCGCGAACGCCCCCGTCGAGCTGCTGGGGCGCGGCCTCGGCGTCTTCCTGCTCGCCGTCGTGGTCTATCGGCGGCTGCCGCTCGGGCAGGTGCGCATCGGGCTCCGCGGCTTCGTGGCGGTTGGCGCGGCCCAAGGGTTCCTCTCGGCGATGTTCGGCGGCGCGGGTCCGTTCGGCGCCGTGTTCATGCTCAACTACGGGCTCGTGCGGAACGCCTTCGTGGGCACGATGGCCGTGGCGACGTTGGGGATCAGCGCCGCCAAGCTGCCGGTCTACGGCGGCTACGCCCTCCTGGACCGCCGGGCGCTCCTCATCGCCGTGATCCTCGGCGCTATCATGATGGTCGGTGCGCTGATCGGCGCGGCGATCGCGCGCAGGGTCTCGGACCGCTTCTTCGTCGTGGCCATCGAGGTCCTCATCGCCTCCGGAGGCATCGTTCTCCTCATCCAGACGTAAGGGGGCATCGGTGAAGTTCGGGTTCTCGCTCTCGGGGCTGCTCCAGCACACCGGCGACGGCGACATGGTCGCGCGCTTCGCGGACGTCGTGGCGCTCGTGCGTCTCGCGCGCGAGCTCGGCTACGACTACATCTACGCCGGACAGCACTTCCTGACGCACCCCTACCAGATGCTCCAGCCGGTGGCATCTCTGGCGCGCCTCGCCGCGGAAACGGGCGACATGGACCTGGTGACGATCGCGCTCATGCCGCTCGTCAACCCCGTCCAGATGGCGGAGGACATCGCGACGCTCGACGTCATCACGAACGGCCGCGTCATCGTCGCCGCGGCGCTCGGCTACCGCGAGGAGGAGTACCGCTCCTTCGGCGTGGCGCGGGCGGACCGGCTGCCGCGCATGCTCGAGACGATGGAGCTCGCCAAGCTCCTGTGGGCCGGCGGCGAGGTGACGTACGAGGGCCGTTTCCATAACGTCAGCGGCGTGCACATCGGCGTGCGGCCGGTGCAGCAGCCGTACCCGCGCATCTGGGTGACGGCGAACGGCGACCGCATGGTGCAGCGCATCGGGGCGATGGGCGACGTCTGGTATCTGAACCCGCACGCGCCGCACGAGACGCTCGCACGCCAGATCGGCCTCTACAAGCAAGCACGCGCCGAGGCCGGCCACCCGCCCGCCGACGTCCTGCCGGTGGCCCGCGAGACGTTCGTCGCCGAGACGCGCGAGCGCGCATTCGAGATCGCGAGGCCGTTCCTGGCGGCCAAGTACGCGACGTACGCCCAGTGGGGGCAGGACAAGGCGCTGCCCGGCAACGAGTCGTTTGACGTGGGGTTCGAGGAGCTCGCGGAGGGACGCTTCGTGCTCGGTGGGCCCGAGGACGTGGTCCGCGACCTCCAGCGCTTCAAGGACCTGGGCGTCACGCACTTCTCGCTGCGCTTCGGCTGGCCGGGCACGCCGCGCGAGGTCGTGGAGGGCACGATGCGGCTCGCGGCGGCCGAGGTCTTCCCCGCGCTGCGCTAGGGCAGGGCACAGCGCCGGACCCATGCGCGCGCGCCCCGGCCCCTGCACTTGCGCCGGCGCTCCGGGGAGCGCATCCTTCGCCAAACGAGACGGCCCCCGGAGGAGGAGACATGGTCAAGGCGAAGACGATCCGGTCCTGGAACCTCAATGCCACGAACCTGGAGGAGTCGGTCAAGTTCTACCGCGACCTGCTCGGTGCCGAGGAGGGCAACCGGCACCAGGTCGGCGGCGTGGACGTCGTGCGCCTCAAGCTCGGGGAGTTCGGGATCGGGCTGTTCGACGCATCGGGCGGCGACCGGCCCGGCGTGCCGCACCACACGATCTCCATCGACGGCCCCGACGACCCCGAGGACCTCAAGCGCGAGCTCGAGGGCAAGGGGCTGGCCGTCGACAACATCCGCCCGCACCGCGACAGCGGCTACTCGCTCTACGTCAACGACCCCAGCGGCAACCGCATCGAGCTCTCCGTCGGCGACGGCTAGGGTCCCGTAGGGGCGCGATTCATCGCGCCCTGGGCCATCTCCCCCCACCTCAAATCCTCCCCCACAAGGGGGGAGGAGGCACGACGGGCCTGCTGCACGAGCACACCTCCATCGGCGCTCGCGAGCAGGTTTGTGCGTGATGCCCTGGTATGCTGGTTACGCCATGCTCACCAAGCGCATCATCCCCTGCCTCGACGTCACCGGCGGCCGCGTCGTCAAGGGCCGCTCGTTCGTCGGACTGCGCGACGCCGGCGACCCCGTCGAGCTCGCTGCCTTCTACGACCGCGCGGGCGCCGACGAGCTCGTTTTCCTCGACATCACCGCCAGCTCCGACGGCCGCGACACCATGATCGACGTCGTGAAACGCGTCTCGGAGCAGGTCTTCATACCGCTGACCGTCGGCGGTGGCGTGCGCTCGGCCGCCGACGTCCGGCGGCTGCTCCAGGCCGGCGCGGACAAGGTCGCCATGAACACCGCGGCGGTCCTCGACCCCGCTGCCTTCGCCGAGGCCGCCGAGGCCTTCGGCAACCAGTGCATGGTCATCGCCATCGACGCGCGGCGCGTCGGCCACG
This sequence comes from Chloroflexota bacterium, assembly GCA_022561455.1. Lineage (GTDB taxonomy): Bacteria > Chloroflexota > Dehalococcoidia > Lucifugimonadales > Australimonadaceae > JADFRC01. The sequence continues at coordinate 2,705 of JADFRC010000016.1, forward strand.
ACGGCCCCGCCGCGGACCCCGGCCTGCTCGCGGACGACCACCCCGGCAGGCGCGGCCTCGCTCTCGGCCCCGACTCACGGTGGGAGGTCTACGTCCACGGTGGCCGGACGCCGACCGGCATCGATGCCGTCAAGTGGGCCGAGTACGCCGTCGGCCTCGGCGCCGGCGAGGTGCTGCTCACCAGCATGGACCGCGACGGCCACCTCGACGGCTACGACCTCGAGCTGACGCGCGCCGTCGCCGACGCCGTGCCGGTGCCCGTCATCGCGAGCGGCGGCGCCGGCAACCCGTCGCACATGGCCGAGGCGGTCTCCGACGGCCCAGGGGGCGGGGGTGCGGATGCGGCGCTGGCCGCGAGCATCTTCCACTACGGCGAGTTCACGGTCGCCGAGGCGAAGCGGCAGATGGCGGCCGCAGGCCTGCCGATCCGGGAGGCAACCTCCTGATGGGCGGGACCGCGGACATCACGCTGATCGCGTTCGACATGTACGGCACCCTGGCCCGCAACGACGCCACCGCCTGGGAAGGGACCTTCAGCGCCCTCGCGCTCGAGCAGGGATTGGCGGTCTCCGGCGAGGCATTGCGGGCGCAGTGGAGCACCCGCGACGTGCGCTTCCGCGCGACGCGCACGAACATGGAGGACCCCGAAGCGAGCCCCCCCTTCCGGTCGTACTGGGAGGCGTGGCGCGACACCTTCGTCGACAGCTTCGCGGCGCTCGGCATCGAGGGCGACGCCGCTCTCGCCGCCACCCGGTGCGTGGACGCGCTCTGCGAGCGTCCGGCGTTCTCGGACGTGACGCCCGTGCTCGAGGCGCTCGCCGCGACGAGCGAGCTCGCGGTGCTCTCGAACGCCGACGACCGCTACCTGGACGGCACGATCCGCCACAACGGGTGGCGCTTCGCCACGGTCGTCTCCTCGGAGTCGGCGCGCGCGTACAAGCCGGACCCGCGCATCTTCGCCACGTTCTGCCGCGAAGCCGGGGTCGCGCCGGAGCGCGTGCTCTACGTCGGCGACTCGCCGTACGACGACGTGCACGGCGCGAAGCTCGCGGGGATGCGGACGGTGCTGCTGCGGCGCGACCAGCAGACGCCGGGCCGGACGCCGCCGCCCGAGGCGGCCGTGCTGCTCGCGGCCGACCACGAGATCGATTCGCTCACCGCGCTGCTGCCGCTCGTTCAGGCGGCGGCTTAGCCGGCCGACGGGAGAAGAGGGAGGGGGAGACGAGGAGCCATGACTGTTTCGGAGACACCACAGGTGAAGCTCGACGGCCAGGGGCTGGTCACCGCCATCTGCCAGGACGCCGAGAGCGGCAAGGTGCTGATGGTGGCGTCCATGAGCCCCGAGTCGATCGCGCGCACCCTTGAGACCGGCGAGATGGTCTTCTACAGCCGCTCCCGCCAGGAGCTCTGGCACAAGGGCGAGACATCCGGCAGCTTCCTGCACGTCCTCTCCGCCCAGGTCGACTGCGACGGCGACGTGCTCCTCTTCCAGGTGCGCGCCGACGGCCCCGCGTGCCACACCGGCGCGGAGACGTGCTTCTTCACGCCGCTCGCGTCGACCCCGAGCTACGACCGTGGCGAAACAGGCCCCGCCGTGCTCTCGGAGCTCTTCCACACGATCCGCCAACGCCAGGCCGAGCGCCCGGAGGGCAGCTACACCGCGAGCCTCTTCGAGCAGGGGACCTCGCGCATCGCGCAGAAGGTGGCCGAGGAGGGCTCGGAGCTGGCGCTGGCGGCCGCCACGAAGGACCTCGCCAACGTGCCCGGCGAAGCGGCCGACCTCTTCTACCACGCCCTCGTCCTGCTGGCCGACGCCGGCCTCAGCGACGAGGACGTGTGGGCGGAGCTGCGCAAGCGGCGGCAGGCGTAGCACCGCGCCCAGGCTTGCTCGCGGCAGCCCGAGCTTGGCCTGCCGCTCGCTGACGCCTTCCGTCCCTTCCCCTCGGTGAGTCCTTGCCCCGAACCTTTTCGTGCGCCGAGCGGGGAGTGCAGAGAGCCTGCCCTGAGCCTGTCGAAGGGGGCGGAGCTCCTTTGCCGGGGGCACGGGGGTGTCCCCCGTATCTGGCTTCATCACCCCCTTCCTGGCGAGGAAGGGGGACGGGGGGATGGTCGAAACGGTCGTGGCGCACCGGCCCCACGCTAGCGACGACAGGGCCGGCCGTCCCATCGTTTGACAGCGACCCGCGCCCCCCGTAGATTCGGGCGCGCCCACCGGCGCGAGCAGGAGCAGCATGTTCACGCGAAAGAGCCTCGGCCTCGACGACGCGAAGCGCGCCCTGGACGCGATCTTGGGCGCGCTCACGCCGGCCGACAACCCGATCGCGCTCGCGGTCGCCGACGACCACGGCGTGAGCGTGCTCTGCCTGCGCCAGGACGGCGCACCGCCCCGGATGCTCCGGCGCGCGCGGGCGAAGGCCTATACGGCCGCCAACCTGGGCATGGACACCGTCGTCTTCCGGGACGACGTCGTGAAGGCAACCTCCCGCACGCTTGATGACTGGGGCGACCCGATGATCACCACGCTCCAAGGCGGCCTCACCGTCCGCTCGGCCGGCGAGGTCGTCGGCGGCATCGCGCTCAGCGGGAACACCACCACCCGCGACGAGGGCCTGGCCCGCATCGGGCTGGAAGCGATGGGGGTCGCGTAGTGCTCACGAACCCGACGGTGAGCCTGGAGGACGCCATCCTCGCCGCGAGCGCGGCGCTCGCCGCCGCGAAGCCGGGCGATGGCCCGGTCGCTGTCTGCGTCACCAACGAGAACGGCGACACCGTCTACCTCGTGCGCCAGGACGGCACCTCGGCGGTGGATGTCCGCAACGCCGAGCGCAAGGCCTACACCGCTGCCTTCATCGGCCGCGACACCAGCGTTTATCGCGCGCAGCTCGCACACGACGGCCGGACGGTCGCCGACTGGGCCGACGAGCGGGTCACGACGCTTTCCGGCGGCTGGACGCTGCGCCGGGAGAGCCAGGTCATCGGCGGCATCGGCGTCGCCGGCTCCGGCGGCGAGGACCGCGACGAGCGGCTCGCGCTCGCCGGCGCGGAGGCGGCCGCACGGCTCGCCGTCGACGCGTGGCGCGCTCAGCGCGGGCCGCGGCCCTAGCCCTGGCCCAACACGAGGAGAACGCATGGCCAAGCGCAGCGTGTACAACCTGCCGGGGCTCGCCCCCGAGGGGGCCGTCGCTCCCGACCTCGTGCGTGCCGGGGATATGTTCTTCACCTCCGGCGTGCGGGGCGTCGACCTCGCGACGGGCGTCCTACCGGCCGACCCGGCCGCGCAGCTCCTCAACGCGTGGCGGAACCTCAAGGCGCTCGTCGAGGGGGCCGGGCTCTCCACGGGCGACATCGGCCTCGTCACCAACTTCATCGACTCCCAGGACTACCGCGCGCACATCAACCCCGGCTGGCTCGAGCTCTTCCCGGACGAGGACAACCGTCCCGCCCGCAAGACGACGTCCTTCCCGCTGCCCGGCGGTGTCGGCGTCGAGCTCCAGGCCTACGGCGTCGCCGGCCAGACCCGGTCGCGCATCGAGGTCCCCGGCCTGACGCACCGCGACCCACTCCCCAACGGCGTGCGGATGGGCGACTACGTCTTCTCGTCGGTCATCGTGCCGTGGGACCTGGAGACGTCCGAGCCCGTCGTCGGCGAGCCGGCCCAGACCGACCGCTGCTTCGAGAACATGCGCGCCTTCATGGAGCAGGCCGGCGGGAGCGTGGACGACATCGTGCTCCAGTGGGTCTACCTCAACGACTTCGCCTACCAGCCCTACATGGTGGACGTCTACGTGGAGACGTGGCCCATCGGCGGCTACCAGGCCGCCCGCAAGACGTTCCGCTACCCGATGGGCGCCCAGATTCAGATCCAGTGCATCGGGCGGATCGGGGGCGAGCGGGCGAATTTCGAGATCCCCGGCCACAACCACCACGACCCGATCCCCATGGGCGCGCGCGCCGGCGGCCTCTACTGCTCCTCCGGCGTCTCCGGCGTGGACCCGGCCGGCGAGAGCCAGCTCGAGCCGGTCGATGGCGCCGAGGGCCAGGCCATGCACGGGCTCGCCAACGTGAAAACGCTGGTGGAGGCCGGGGGCGGGACGACGGCCGACATCGGCCACATCACCGTCTTGGTGCAGGACTACGCCGACATGGCCGTCATCGACGCGGCGTGGGAGCAGGCCTTCCCGGACCCCGCAGACCGTCCGGCGCGCCAAGTCATGAAGATGGGCATGCAAGGCCGCAACCGCGCCCAGTTCCACATGATCGCGGTGGTCTAAACCGTCCCGGCCGGCCCGAGCGAGTGGGTCAAGGGCGGTGCTCTTGCTGATAAACTAGGGCTCCATGTTCTCCAAGGTCCTCATCGCGAACCGCGGCGAGATCGCATGCCGCATCATCCGCACGTGCCATGCGCTCGGCATCAAGGCCGCGGTCGTCTACTCCGAGGCCGACTCCAAGGCGCTGCACGTGAAGATGGCCGACGAGGCGGTCGAGATCGGACCGCCCGCACCCCGCGAGAGCTACCTCAAGATCGAGGCTGTCGTGAAGGCCGCCCTCAAGGTCAAGGCCGACGCCATCCACCCCGGCTACGGCTTCCTCTCCGAGAACGCAGGCTTCGTCGAGGCGGTCGAGAAGGCAGGCATCACCTTCGTCGGCCCCTCGGCGCAGGTGATCGCGCAGATGGGCGACAAGGTCTCCGCGCGGCGGCTCGCTCAGGAGCACGGCGTCCCCGTCATCCCCGGCACCGAGGGGGCGATCGACGATGCCGAGGCGGAGGCCGCCGCCGCGGACATCGGCTACCCGATCATGGTCAAGGCGGCGGACGGCGGCGGCGGCATGGGCATCCGGGTCGTCTCCGGCCCCGCCGAGCTCGCCGACGCCATCGCGTCCGCCCGCTCGCAGGCGGAGAGCGCCTTCGGCTCGAGCCGCATCTACCTGGAGCGCCGCCTGATCGACGCCTCCCACGTCGAGGTCCAGGTCCTCGGCGACAAGCACGGCAACGTCGTGCACCTGTTCGAGCGCGACTGCTCCGTCCAGCGGCGCAACCAGAAGGTCATCGAGGAGACCCCCTGCGCCAAGATCAGCCCCGAGACCCGCGAGGAGATGACCGCGGCCGCCGTGCGCCTCGCCAAGGGCGTCGGCTACTCGAACGCCGGCACGGTCGAGTTCCTGCTCGATGGGGACCACGAGCACTTCTACTTCCTCGAGATGAACACCCGGCTCCAAGTCGAGCACCCCATCACCGAGATGGTGACCGGCATCGACCTGGTCGAGCTCCAGCTCCGCGTCGCCGCGGGCGAGGCGCTGCCCTTCGCACAGGACGAGATCGAGGCGCGCGGCGCCGCCATCGAGGCGCGCATCTACCCCGAGGACCCGGCATCGATGCTGCCCACCGCCGGCCGCGTCAAGACGCTTACCGAGCCGTCGGGGTACGACGTGCGGGTCGACAGCGCCCTCTATCGCGGCTACGACGTGCTGCCCCACTACGAGCCGCTGATGGCGAAGCTGATCGTGCACGGCAAGGACCGCGACGCCGCGATCGCCCGCCTCCAAAAAGCCCTCGACGACTACGTGATCGAGGGCGTCGTCACCAACATACCGCTGGTGAGCCGGGTGCTCGCCAGGAGGCGCTTCACGAGCGCCGCCTACGCCACCGGGCTTCTCGACGAGATGCTCGAGCAGCCAGCCGGCGCCACCGGCAAGGAGCACATCGCCGCCATCGCGCTGGCCATTGCACTGAGGCAGAACGAGGCTCTGAGCGAGATGCCGAGCAAGTGGAAGATGCACGGCCGGCGCGCGTCGATGGTGAACCGTTTGAGCTAGCCGCCCCATCGGGAGCAAGGTAGTGGCCAGGTGAAACAGCTACGGGTACGGGTCAACGGCGAGTGGTACACGGTCGACGTCGGCGACGTCTACCAGAGCCCCGTCGAGGTCGTGGTCGACGGCGAGACATACCTCGTCGAGCTCGACACCGCCGTGGAATCGGGCACGGCCCGCACGCGCGGGCGGCAGCAGCGCAAGGTCGAGCAGCCGGGGCTGCGCGGCATCACGCAGGGTGACAACCGCGTGATCCGGTGTCCGCTGCCCGGCAAGGTGGTGTCCGTGGCGGTCACCAAGGGCCAGGTGCTCGAGGCCGGAGACGAGATCTGCCAATTGGAGAGTATGAAGATGGAGCAGAGCGTGCGGATGGCGACGGGCGGCACCGTCAAGAACGTGAAGATCAAGAAGGACCAGAGCGTGGACGCCGGCACCCCGCTCATCGAGCTCCAGTGACGACGGAGGCAACGGACGATTTCGACGTCTGCAGCCTCGACGAGCTGAAGAACAAGGGCGCGCTCCCCTTCGACTTCGTGCACCCAAAGCTGGGCCGCCATGAGATCGCCGTCTTCTGGGACGGCAAGGATGTCTTCGCCCTGGAGAACTACTGCACGCACGAGGGCGCGATGCTGAGCTACGGCTACGTCGAGCCGGGCCAGATCATCTGCCCCCTCCACGCGGCCGTCTTCGACCTGAAAACAGGCGTGTGCCTCGACCGCTTCACGTCGGACACGACGGCGTACGAGGCCGAGGTCCGCGACGGGCGGGTCTGGATCGTCGCGCCGGGTGAGGCGCCCGTCGGTCGCTAGAAGCCACGGCCCGCCACATCAGCCGAGAGTCACCGCCGCGTTGCCCTTCTCCCTTGATGAGGTCAGAAGGGAACTACCGCGGCCCCGGTGGTACCATCTGTGCGGCGGACGCAGTCCGCGCATCCAAGCCTCGACCACAGGACCACATGGCGCTCGAACACATCGTCGTCAGAGGCGCGCGCGAGCACAACCTCAAGAACATCGACGTCACCATCCCCCGCGGCAAGCTGGTGGTCATCACCGGCCCGTCGGGCTCCGGCAAGTCGACGCTCGCCTTCGACACCATCTACGCCGAGGGCCAGCGCCGCTACGTCGAGTCGCTGTCCGCCTACGCCCGCCAATTCCTCGGCCGCATGGACAAGCCGGACGTCGACTACATCGAGGGCCTCTCGCCCGCGATCTCCATCGACCAGAAGGGCGTCTCGAACAACCCGCGCTCGACCGTCGGGACCGTCACCGAGATCTACGACTACCTCCGCTTGCTCTTCGCCCGCGTGGGCCAGCCGCACTGCCACAACTGCGGCAGGCCCGTCCAGCGCCAGACCGTGCAGCAGATCGCCGAGGCGGTGCTGGCGCAGCAGGGCGCCCGGCTGATGCTGCTGGCGCCCCGCGTCGTGCACAAGAAGGGCGAGCACAAGGAGGTCCTCGAAGAAGCCGCCAAGGCCGGCTTCGTCCGCGTGCGCGTCGACGGAGAGGTCCGCGACCTGAGCGAGGGCATCGAGCTCGCCAAGCTCAAGTGGCACACCATCGAGATCGTCGTCGACCGCCTCGTGCTCGACGGCGACACGGAGCGCGGCCGGGTCGTCGACTCCGTCGAGACCGCGCTGCGCTTCGGCGAGGGGCGCATGCTGACGGTCGACGTGGAGAGCGGCGACGAGCACGTCTACTCCGAGCAGTTCGCCTGCGCGTCTTGCGGCATCAGCTTCGCGGAGATCGAGCCGCGCACGTTCAGCTTCAACAGCCCGCACGGTGCCTGCCCCGTCTGCTCCGGAATCGGGAGCCGGCTGGTGATCGACCCGGCGCTGATCGTGCCGAACCCGGACCTCACGCTGTCCGAGGGTGCGGTCCAGCCGTGGGCACGCTCGGGTCCCGCCAGCCGCTGGTACTACCGGCTGCTGCGCGGCGTCGCCGACGCGTTCGGCTTCTCGGCCGACGTGCCGTGGCGCAAGCTTCCCGAGGAGAAGCGTCAGCTCCTGCTCCACGGGGCCGGGGCGGACGTCAAGGTCAAGATCCAGCACCGGGGCCGCCGCGGCCGCACCTTCTCGTGGGAGCATGCCTTCGAGGGCATCGTCCCCAACCTCGAGCGCCGGTACAAGCAGACCACGTCGGACTACATGCGCGGCGAGATCGAGCGCTACATGACGAGCCTCAAGTGCGAGGCGTGCGGCGGCAAGCGTCTGCAGCCCCAGACCCTGGCCGTGACCATCGCCGACCGCAACATCATCCAGGTCACGGACCTCTCGATCACTGAAATCTCGCAGTGGATCACCTCGGTGCAGGGCGCCGACCCACCCGCCTCCGAGCAGGCCGTGGTGACGCTTCCGCCCCCCAAGCCGCGATGGCCCAGCCACCGCGACCCCGAGGTCCTCTCGGAGCGCTCGCTGACGATCGCCAGCCAGGTCCTCAAGGAGATCGACGCCCGCCTCGCCTTCCTGATCAACGTCGGCCTCGAATACCTGACGCTCTCGCGCATGGCCGGCACGCTCAGCGGCGGCGAGGGCCAGCGCATCCGGCTCGCGACGCAGATCGGCTCCGGCCTGATGGGCGTGCTCTACGTCTGCGACGAGCCGTCGGTCGGCCTGCACGCGGTCGACAACGCCCGCCTCATCGCGACGCTCCAGGGGCTGCGCGACCTCGGCAACACCGTGCTCATCGTCGAGCACGACGAGGCCACGATGCGCGCCGCCGACCACCTCGTCGACCTGGGCCCTCGCGCGGGGGAGCACGGCGGCTGGATCGTGGCCGAGGGCGGCATCGACGACCTCAAATCGGCCGAGGCGTCGCTCACGGGCGCCTACCTCTCGGGCAAGCGCCAGATCGCGCTGCCCACGGTGCGGCGCACCGGCAGCGGCAAGCGGCTGCGGGCCAAGAAGGCGCGCGAGTTCAACCTGAAGGGCATCACCGTCGACGTGCCGCTGGGCACGCTCGTGTGCGTGACGGGCGTGTCCGGCTCCGGCAAGTCCACGCTCGTCTACGAGGTCTTGTACAAGTGGCTGGCCCAGTACCTCTACCACGCGAAGGACCGGCCGGGCGCCAGCGACGGCGTGGAGGGCCTCGAGCACATCGACAAGGTCATCAACATCGACCAGTCGGCCATCGGCCGCACGCCGCGGAGCAACCCGGCGACGTACACCGGTGCGATGACGCCGATCCGCGAGCTGTTCGCCGCCATGCCCGAGTCGAAGGCCCGCGGCTACATGCCGGGCCGCTTCTCCTTCAACGTGAAGGGCGGCCGGTGCGAGGCGTGCAAGGGCGACGGCTACATACAGATCCAGATGCAGTTCCTGCCGGACGTGACGGTCCCCTGCGAGGTCTGCAACGGACGGCGCTACAACGAGGACGCGCTGGAGATCAAGTTCAAGGACGCGAGCATCGCCGACGTGCTGGAGATGACGGTCACCGAGGCGAACCGCCTCTTCGACAACATACCCCGCATCAAGCCGAAGCTCGCGACGCTCGAGGACGTCGGCCTCGGCTACATCCGCCTCGGCCAGCCCGCCACGACGCTCTCGGGCGGCGAGGCGCAGCGCGTCAAGCTTGCCACCGAGCTCTCGAAGCGCGCGACCGGCAAGACGCTGTACATCCTGGACGAGCCGACGACCGGCCTGTCGCTGGAGGACTGCGCGCAGCTGCTCCACGTCCTGCACCGGCTGGTGGACGGCGGCAACACGGTGCTGCTCATCGAGCACCACCTGGACATGATCAAGAACGCGGACTGGGTGATCGACCTCGGCCCCGGCGCGGGCGCGCTCGGCGGCGAGGTGGTCGCCGTCGGCACGCCGGAGCAGGTCGCAACGCACCCCACGTCCGTCACCGCCGCCTACCTGCGAGAGACGCTGGCCAAGCACGGCTGGACGCCGCCGGCGAAGAACGGCGCGAAGGCCAACGGCGCCCGGTCGCGGGCCAAGAGCTCAGGCAACGGGCGCTCGCCCAAGGCGGCCGCGGCCAAGCCCCGCAAGCGTGCGGGGGCGAAGGCGGGCTAGAATGGCCCGCCATCTGGTCTTCCGCCTGCACGCCGTTCGGCGCATGCTTGAGCGTGGTATCAGTGAAGACGAAGTGGGCTCGATAGTTGAGCATGGAGAGATCCTAGAAGCGTATCCGGACGATGAGCCCTATCCCAGCGAACTGCTCCTCGGCTGGGAGGCGCTCGGCCGCTCCACGTGGTGGTGGCCCACAACATCGAAAGCCAAATCACCTTCATCATCACGGTCTACGAGCCCGAGATGGGCGAGTGGGAAGCCGACTTCAAGCGGAGAAAACCATGAAGTGCGCTATCTGCAAGCAAGGTGAGCTACGTCCTGGCCCCGCCACAGTGACCCTGACGAAGGATGCACTCACGCTCGTCGTGAAAGAAGTGCCCGCCTTGGTCTGCAGCAATTGCGGCGAGGAGTACGTCGACAAGGAGACGACGGCCAGCCTGCTCAGAACGGCGAACGAGGCCGCGCGGGCGGGAGTACAAGTGGACGTGCGGACCTTCACGCACGCGGCGTAGGCCGAACCGCAACCATCGAAGCCCCCTACGCGCTCGCCACCGCCTCGGCCGGGGGTTCGATCGGGACGCCGTCGCGGTAGAGGACCTCGTTGCCGACCACCGCCGGTATGCGCGGCCCCGGCGTGAGGATGCCGACCAGGTTCAGCGGGTCGCAGGCCGAGAGGCGCACCACCTCGCCCGTGCGCTCCCGGCGGTGCACGGCGCGCAGCGCGTCGACCGCCTCCGGCAGCGCGAACTGCTCTCCGACGAACCCCGCGACGAACCGGCCTCCGCGCACCTCGCCCCGGGCCTCGGCGCGCCGGTACGCGCGCACGAGCTTCCACCACGGCGGTGCCATCGGCTCGCGCGTCAGCAGCTCGCGCGTCACCACGCCGTAGCGGCGCAGCAGCTGCGCCGCGCGCGCCTCGACGAGGTCGTCGGCCGGGTCGGGCTCCGCGGCTCGCAGCAGCGACCAGCGGCTCCCCGCTCGGCCAGTCGTGCCGCGGGTGCGGGACGCGAAGCGCGAGCTCCGCCGCACCTTCTTCGTCAGCCCCGACACGAGGCCCCGCAGCGCGCTGAAGCCGTCGGCCGTCACCCGGCCCGCGGCGACGAGCACCCACAGCGCCTCCTCGACCTGCGACGGCAGCTGCCGCGTGCCGGCCACGATGTCGGGTGCGAACGAAGCGCCGTGCGCACTCAGGTAGTCGAGCACCTCGGCCGCGGGTCCCGTGAGCGCCTCAGCGTCCTCGGAGGGCGGGTCGAGCAGCCACGGCAGGTCCTCCCGCAGCGCGATGGAGACCGGCCCGTTGCGCGAGAGGCCCACCGACGGCGCATCGCCGCTCCGGCGCGCCAGGCGCCCCCACGCCAGCTCGCCGCCGAAGCAGAGCGCGTCGAGCGTCGATGGGTGGAAGTCGGTGAGCCGGTTCGTCAGGACCGCGCCCTCCCACGCGGCGGCCGCGGCCTCGAACCCCTGGAGCTGCTCGACGACCTCGACCAATCCGGCGTCGCCCGACAGACGGCTCCCCGGGGTGGCGTGCTGCCACTCGAGCAGGAAGCGCAGGAGGCTGGCGGCGGGCACCGGCTCGACCGCGCGGCGGAGGCGCCCGATCGTCGAGCGGTGGATGCGGGCCAGGATGCGGCGGTCGCAGAACTCGTCGCCGGCGGCGCCGGGACGGAATGCGCCGCGCAGCACGACGCCCTCGGCCTCGAGCTGGGCGGCAGCCTGGCGCACCGGCTCAACGTCCAGCGCCAGGCGGAGGGCGAGCTCGGCGACGGTGAAGGGGCCGGTGGACTCGACGCGGCCGCGCACGAGCTCGACGATGGCCTCTTGCGAACCCGCGTACGCCGCTCGGACGCCCTCAGCGCGCTCGGTAGCGAGCCAGAAGGTGCGCCCGCCGGCCTCCAGCGTCTGCACGCGGCCGTCCGCGGCCAGATCGTCGAGCCACATGCGCCACTGCGCCGGGTCGCCGGCGTGCTCGGCGATGTCGGCCTCGCACAGCACCCCCAGCGACAGCAGCGCGTCGTGCGTCTCGTCGACGTCGCGGACCGGCGGCCACGCGTTCTCCTGCTCCTGCGCGATGGCGTCGGGGTCCAGCGAGCCAAGGTCCTGCGCGTTCTCGGGCAAAGCCCGGCGCAGCGCGACCGCGCGGGCGCGCCGCTCCTCCAGCGGCGCGTCGTCCAGGAAGGCATACGGCATCGCGTTCAAGATCTGGTGCGAGAAGACGGAGGGCTGGAGCGTGTCCTTCCCGTAGACCTCGATCTCATGGCGCTCGATGCGGCCGAGCAGCGCCGTGAAGCCTTCGACGTCGAGGGCCTCGGTCAGGCAGTCGCGGACCGTCTCGAAGACGAGCGGGTGGTCGGGCAGCTCGATGGGCTCGCCTGGCGCCATGTTGTCCTGGCAGGCCGCGGCCGCTGGGAACACGGCCGCGAGCAGATCGTCGGCCCGCATGCGCTGGATCGGCGTCGGCACGCGCTTGCCGCCCGATCGGCGCAGCAGCGTGAGCGAGCGCGAGACCGTCCAGCGCCACCTCGTGCCGAACACCGGCGCTTGGAGCACCGCTTGGAGCAGCACGTCGCGCGCCGTCGGCGATTTCACGTACCCGAAGACGTCCGCCACCGGGAAGGAGTGCTGGGGGCCCAGCGCGATGTTGATGCCCTCATCCGTCGCCGAGGCCTGGAGCTCGTAGTTGAAGCCCACGCAGAAGCGCTTGCGCAGCGCCAGGCCCCAGGCGCGGTTGATGCGGCTGCCGAGCGGCGAGTGGATGACGAGCTGCATGCCGCCCGCCTCGTCGAAGAAGCGCTCGGCGATCAGGCGCTCTGCCGTCGGCACCAGGCCCAGGACGCGCTTGCCCTCGGCGATGTAGGCCACGATCTGCTCCGCCGCCTCCCGCGACGCGCCGCCCTCCATCACCCAAGCAACGGCCTCTTCCGGGCGCGCCAAACGCTCGTCGACGCCCTGGCGGAGCGCGGAGACCTCGGCCGAGAGCTCCCTCGTCCTCCCCGGCGCCTCGCCCGTCCAGAACGGTATCGTCGGCGACTGGCCGTGGGCTTCTTCGACGCGCACCGTGCCCGATTCGATGCGCCGGATCTTCCACGGCGTGTTGCCGAGCAGGAAGATGTCGCCTGCCATGGACTCGATGGCGAAGTCCTCGTTCACCGCGCCGACCACGGTGCCGTCGGGCTCCGCGATGACCAGGTAGTCGGCGGTGTCCGGGATCGTTCCGCCGCTCGTGATGGCGGCGAGCCGCGCCCCACGGCGGGCCTTGAGCGTGTGGTGGACGCCGTCGCGGTGCAGGTAGGCCGACCCCCTGCCCCAGCGGTTCGCCACGCCCTCGGCGAGCATGCGGACCACGTCGTCGAAGCGCTCGCGCGGCAGCTCACGGTACGGGTAGGCCGTGCGGACGAACGCGAAGAGGTCGTCCTCCGCCCACTCCTCGGTGACGCACACCGCGACGATCTGCTGGGCGAGCACGTCCAGCGGCCACGGCGGGACCGCCAATGCGTCGAGTGCCCCCGCGCCGATCGCCCGCAGCAAGGCCGCCGTCTCGACGAGCTCGTCGCGCGTGAGCGGGAACAGCCGCCCTTTGGGCGTGCCGCCGAGCCAGTGGCCCGAGCGGCCGATGCGCTGGAGCGCCACGCCGATGCTCCGCGGCGAGCCGATCAGGCAGACCAGGTCGACGACGCCGACGTCGATCCCAAGCTCGAGCGACGCCGTTGCCACGCACACCTTGACGGCGCCCGCCTTCAGCCGCTGCTCGGCATCGAACCGCACCTCCATCGACAGGCTGCCGTGGTGCGCGGCGACGTTCTCCTCGCCGATCCGCTCCGACAGCAGGTGGGCGACCCGCTCGGCGAGCCGGCGCGTGTTCACGAACACGAGCGTCGTGCGGTGCTCGTTGACCAGCTCGGTGATCTGGTCGAGGATCTGCGCCCACTGCTCGTGGGTTGCGATCGGCCCGAGCTCGAAGCCGTCGGGCAGCACGACCGCCAGGTCCATGTCGCGCTTGTGGCCCGTGTCGACGATGGCGCAGTCGGGGTACGAGCCCCCGGTGTCCACCATGGCAGCGGGGGAACGCCCCCTCACCTCGGTCCTCTCCCCCGTTGGGGGCGCGGAGGCCTCTTCCCCCTCTCCCTGGGCAGGGAGAGGGTTGGGGTGAGGGTCGCTGGTCCCCGTCAGGAAGCGGGCCACCGTCTCGATCGGCTTCTGCGTCGCCGACAGCCCGATGCGCGTCACCGGTCCGTCCGCCAGCCGGCACAGCCGCTCGACCGAGAGCGCGAGGTGCGACCCGCGCTTGTTGGGCACGACGGCGTGCAGCTCGTCGAGGATCAGCGTGTGCACCGAGGCGAGGGCGTGGCGGCCGCGCTCGGACGTCAGCAGGATGAACAGCGACTCGGGCGTCGTGATGAGGACGTGCGGCGGACGCTTGGCGTGGAGCGCCCGCTCCTTCGCCGACGTATCGCCGGTGCGCACCGCGACGCGGATCTCGGGCAGCGGCGTGCCGCGCTCCTCGGCGAGCGCCGTGATCTCGGCAAGCGGGTCGAGCAGGTTGCGCTTGATGTCGTTGGCGAGCGCCTTGAGCGGCGAGACGTAGACGATCTGGATGGAGTCGGGGAGCCCTTGGGGTTGGCTCGGGTCTTCGGCCGAGGGCTCCAGCGCCTGGCGCACGAGCATATCGAGGCTCGTGAGGAACGCGGCCAGCGTCTTGCCGGAGCCGGTGGGCGCGGCGATGAGCGTGTGGCGTCCCGAGGCGATGGCGGGCCAGCCCTCGGCCTGCGCCGGGGTCGGCTCGCCGAACCGCCGCTCGAACCACTCCCGGACCAGCGGATGGAAGTGCGAAGTCGGCACGGCGCTAGATTACCAGGGGCGTCGAGGGGCAGGTGTCAGGCGGAGCACGAACCCCGATAGCCCAACAGCCACGCACCCGCTATCATGGCGCGCGGCGCAACCGCACTCTAGGAGCGAACCCCTCGATGGAATACCGCAAGCTCGGCAACTCCGGCCTCAACGTCTCGGTCATCGGCCTCGGGACCAACAACTTCGGGAACCCCAACCGCATCCCCGACCCCGCGCAGAGCGCGCGGGTCGTCCACAAGTGCCTGGACGTGGGCATCAACTTCATCGACACGGCCGCCTCCTACAGCAAGGGCGAGAGCGAGGTCCACATCGGAGAGGCGCTCAAGGGCCGGCGCGGCGACGCGATCGTCGCCACCAAGTACAACCTCGCCAAGCTCGAGGGGCAGTCGCCCCGCGACCGCGTCATCCAGGAGGTCGAAAAAAGCCTCCGGAACCTCCAGACCGACTACATCGACCTGTACCAGATCCACTTCCCGAGCACGGAGGTCTCGCAGGAGGAGGTCCTCGAGCCGCTGAACGAGCTCGTGGAGCAGGGCAAGGTCCGCGTCATCGGCGAGTCCAACTACTCCGGCTGGCGCCACGCGCAAGCGGACGCTACGTCCGCGCAGCACGGCTGGGCCCGCTTCGAGTCCTCCCAGAGCTACTACAACCTCTTCCGACGCCAGGCCGAGCTCGAGCTGCTCCCGTTCTGCACCGCGGCGGACGTCGGCTTCCTGCCGTACTTCCCGCTGGCGGGCGGCTGGCTGACCGGCAAGTACCAGTCGGGCACGGCGATCGGCGAGAGCGCACGGCGCATGGTCGGCCAGCTCCAAGGCGACGAAGACGCCGTCGCGACGCTGGGCAAGCTCGACGCATACGCCGGCGAGCACGGTCACTCCGTGCTGGACCTGGCTTTCTCGTGGCTGCTCGCGCACCCGGCCGTGAGCTCCGTCATCGCAGGCGCCATGACCGAGGAGCAGGTCGAGGCGAACGCGAAGGCCGGCGACTGGAAGATGACGATCGAGGAGCGCGACGCCATCGACGCCATCGCACCGTGGGGCGGCACCGGCAACGAGGTCGAGTCGTACGGGATGGGCGGCGCGGCGCCTCTGCGTTGAGGTACAGGCCCGCCGCTCAGTAGCCCTGCGTCGCGTCGACCACGTTCCTGAGCTCCTCCCCGCGGAGGAACCGGCCCAGGTTGTCCACGAACAGCGCCCGCTGCATCTTCCACTTGTCCGGGTCGTCTCCCGCGAGCCCCGGACTGATGATGACGTTCGGCAGAGTCCAAAGCTCGGAGTCCGCTTCGAGCGGGGTGCTCGAGTTCAGCGCCGCTCCGGCGATATGGCCGTCTCGGAGCGCCGCGATGAGCGCGTCCTCGTCGACGCCGCGGCGGCCGCCCGTGAGGTTGATGACGTAGGAGCCCGGCTTCATGGACCGCAGCTCCGCCTCGCCGATGAGGACGTTGGACGTTGGGGGAAGCGTCAGGAAGAGGACATCCGCCTCGCGCAGCATCGCCCCGAGGTATTCGGGCGGGCCGAGCTTATCGACGTAAGGAGGCGTGGCATTCACCGTGCGCTTCGTGGCCAGCACGCGCATGCCCAGGGCCTTCACGGTCCGCGCCAGCTCCGAGCCAACGGTCCCCAGCCCGACGATCCCGACCGTCTTCTCGCCGACCTTGTCCATGGAGGTGAGGCCGCGGTCCCAGGCCGCCCGCCGCTGGGCCTCGAGGATGACGGGCAGCCTCTTCGCCAGGCCGTACATACACGCGATGCCGAACTCCGTGAACGGCCGGCCGTGGATCCCCGTCGACGTGGTGAGGATGATGGACCGCGCGCGCACCGAGGGCGTCAGGAAGCGGCCTCCGCCCCCTGAGGTGGTGTGTAGCCATACGAGCTTCCGCATCCGGTCGATCAGCTCGTCGCCGACCGGCTCGCCGGCGAAGAGCACGTCGATCGAGTTCAGGTCCGCATCGGCCTCGCCGTCCACGAACGCCACGTCCGGGAACTCATCGACGAAGGAACGGCGGTCCGCCTCGGAGAGGGGAAGCCGGAGCAGGACGCTGTGGGCCGCCATGGCCTTCTCCCTTGAGCTGGTCGGCTGCCGGTGGGCTGGCTCGGAACGTTATCCAGCACCGCGGCGAGCGTCAAGACGGCGGCCTGACTGTGCGCCTCCGCTCCTCGCTCTTGCTCCGGACTAAAGCTCACGGTTACTCAGCGCACGCTCGGTCCGCGCTTCCCGGCCGTCCTGAGCCCTGCGGCCTCGCTCAGGACAGGCTCCGCGAAGGATCTCGCCGCCGCCGCTTGTTGGGCGGGCGCCCTCGGCGTATGGTTCGCGCTACGAGACCGGTTCATCAGCGCGAGGGCACGGGGAGGTGACGGGATGGGCACACTGCTCTACATCGCTACGGGAGAAGGCGTCGTCACGGTCAAGCCGAACGGCAAGGACTCCTGGGAGGCCGAGCAGAAGGGGCTCGAGGCCTGGGACATCAACGAGCTCGCGGTCGAGCAGTCGGCCCCTGGGCGCGTCTACGCTGCTACGCGCGGCGACGGCGTCTGGCGCAGCGACGACTTCGGCGAGACGTGGACCAAGCCGAACCGCGGCAAGCCGGGCCCCGGCAAGGTGAAGTGCGTCACCATCGACCCGCATGACGCCAACACCATCTGGGCGGGCACGGAGCCTATCGGCCTCTGGGTCAGCCGCGACGCCTGCGAGAGCTGGAGCTCGATCGACTCCGTCTGGAACGTGCCCGAGGTCGCCGAGGTCGACTACCCGGTCGCGGCGGTCGAGCCGCACGTGCGCGACATCGTCATCGACCCCAAAGACCCCGCCACCATCTACCTGGCGCTCCAGGTCGGCCACATGCTCAAGAGCACGGACGGCGGCACGACGTGGAAGCTGCTGAACAAGAACGTGGACGCGGACGCCCACACCATCGTCGCGAGCCGCGTCGACCCACAGCACCTCTACCTCGCGACCGGCGGCCACAGCGCCCGCCAGGAGAACGCCCCGGGGCGGGCGCTCTACCAGAGCGAGGACGGTGGCGAGAGCTGGAGCCCGATGGGCCTGGAGTTCGAGCAGGAGTACTCGATCCCCATGGTCCAGCACCCCACCAAGCCAAACGTCCTCTACTCGGCCCTCGCCAGCGGCAACCCGGGCTCGTGGCGGAAGCGAGAGGATGGCGCGCAGACAAAGGTGATCCGCTCCGAGGACGGCGGGACGACGTGGAAGGCGCTCGACACGCCACCCGAGATCGTGCGCAACTATGCCGAGGCCATCGCCCTCGACCCGGAAGAGCCCGACAACGTGTTCGTCGCCACGCGCGCGGGAGAGCTCTTCCGCAGCACGGACGGCGGCGACTCCTGGGCCAGCCTCGGCGTCAAGGTGCGCGACGTGTCCGACATGAAGGCGGTGCACGTCTAGGGCGTTCGCGCTCCCGCCAGCTGGAACAGCCGCAGCGACGTCACTTCCACCCACGCCATCGTGGAGAGGAAGAAGCCGCGCTGTACCAGGCCGCGGCCCTCCGGCCACGCGTCGAGCTCGAACGGCACGAGCAGCACTGCCGATAGCACCGCCATGGCCAGCGAGAACCGCCGCCACGCACGCCACGACGGCTCGCGCCGCAGCGCCCATGGCACGACGACCATCAGCAACAGGATGGCCGCGAAGCTCACCCGTGCGACGGCGCCGTGCACCGCACCCTCGCTCACTCCCCACAGGACGGGGCCCGAGTGCGCAGTCCGGAAAACCGCCGCCAGAACGCCGCCCGTGCCGTAGGCCACCACGAAGCCCCAGACCGCCCACCCGAGCCGGCCGCGCCCCGCCACGGCGTAGAGGAGTGGGCTGATCGGCTGCACCAGGAAGCCATAGCCGGCGAACCCCGCGCCGATGAGCCAGGGGTAGGGCGCATCTGGACCCGCCAGCGCGCTCAGTGCGGTGTCCACCGAGCTATACCCCGGCGTGGCCAGTGCCGCTGCAGCTGCCGAGGCCACGAACACCGGCGGCGCCAGCGCTCCGCTGAGCGCCATCAAGCGCGCCATGGCCCCGCTCGGATACGTCACAGCCCAGCGATCCCCGCGGCCATCGCGCCGGCGCCCGCGATCAGCACGACGACGAGCGCGGCGCGCCGGAAGAGGACGGCCGAGAGGCGGGACGAGAGCCAGATGCCGGCCCCCATCCCCACCAAGCTCGCCGGCAGCAACGCCGCGGCCAGCGTCAGGGCGTCCGCGGTCAGCACGCCGCCCACGAAGAAGCTGGGCAGCGCCACCATGTTGACGATCTGAAGGTAGAAGACCATGTTCGCGCGGAACGTCCGCGGGTCGACGCCCTGGTTCGCGAAGAACAGGATGATGGGCGCGCCGGCAACCCCGGCGCTGCCCGCGAGCAGCCCGCTCGCCAAGCCGACCGGGACCGAGACGGCGCGCTCGTGCCGCGTGGCGCGCTGGAGCCCGAGCAGCATGGCGAGGCCGGTCGCGACGACGACCCCGCCCATGAGCAGCTTGAGCGTGCCGGACGCCAGGCTCACGAGCAGCAGGGCTCCCACGGGCGTGGACACGGCCCCCGCCAGCGTCAGCACCCACACCCGCCGCACGTCGACCCACCGGCGGCCGTGGTACAGCACGCCGAGCGTCACGACAAAACCCAGCGAGACCATGACCGGCACGACGAGCGTTGGCTCCAGATACGTCGCCAGCACCGGACCGGCGATGATCACGAAGCCGAACCCCGTGGCGCCTTGGACCACGCCGGAGACGAAGACGGCCGCAGCCGAGAGGAGGATGAGCGGGAGGTCGGGCACGTCCGGCAGGATAGCAGCCACCTGGGCCGTGTCCGCGTGTGCCCTGCGCCGGCTCTAGATCATGCGCTGCACGAAGCCGGCCTTCCGCCGCCACTTCGGGCTGACCTTCACCCACAGCTCCACGTAGACCGGCCCGCCCACGAGCTGCTCGATGTCCGCTCGCGCCTGCACGCCGACCTCCTTGAGCGCCTGGCCGCCCGCACCGATCAGCAGCCGCTTCTGCGACGGCGTATCGACGTAGACGGTCGCGCGCAGGTGGTCCGCCTGGCCCTCGGCGCGCTCGTCGTACTCCTCGATCTCGACGGCGACGTCGTAGGGGATCTCCTGCTCATAGAGCTGGAACACCTTCTCCTGGATGATGTCGGCGCAGAGCAGAGAGACCGGCCGGTCGGTCAGCACGTCCGGCGCGAAGATGGCCTCCTGGGCGGGAAGCCGCTCCGTGAGCGCGTCGAGGAGCACGTCGACGCCGTCCTTCTCGAGCGCGCTCACCGGCACGATGTCCGTGAAGGCATGGAGCACCGTATAGGCCTCGATCACGGGAAGCAGCTTCCTCTTGGCGATGCCGTCGATCTTGTTGACCGCGAGCAGCACGGGGGTGCCGGAGGCCGCGATCTGGTCCACCAGCAGCCGCTCGACGTCGCCGGGCGGGCGCGGCTCGACGACGAGGAGGGCCACGTCGGCATCCGCGAGCGCCGAGGCCATCTGGCGCGACATCGCCGCGTCGAGCTGGTCGCGGCCGCGGCGCAGGAAGCCGGGCGTATCGAGCAGCGCTGCCTGGAAGTCCTCGCCGTTGAGCACGCCGAGCAGCTTGATGCGCGTCGTATGCGGCTTGGCGCTCACGATGGCCAGCTTCTGGCCGAGCATGGCATTGAGCAGCGTAGACTTGCCGACGTTCGCCCGGCCGACGATGGCGACGTAACCGCTATGGAATGGGCCGGTCATGGCGCTCGCGAGGAGAGGAAGCTGGAGCGGGCGATGGGATTCGAACCCACGACAGCCTGCTTGGGAAGCAAGAGTTCTCCAGTCTCTGAGAACGTTTTCTCCACTCCTCACTCACCTGTCTCGCCCGCCCTCATTACTATATTACCGGTGTCCACGAGGCCCGCAGTGAGCACTCCGGCAGATCACCCGTCCGTGAATCGAATCCTGGCGCGCCTTCGGTGGGTCTCAGACACCCCGCAAGGATATGCTGCTCCCTGGCATACGGGCAGCAGTCGGACGAGTCGTTCGAGGCAATCATCACCGAAGCCGACCAGGCAGTCTGGGGATCAGAGCCGAGGCCACCCATCTAGCGTCCTGAACGCGCCTCAGCGACGGCCTGCGACGCTGTTACGTATAACGCGCGGCGCAGGCCACCACCACGTTCCCTCATACCCCTATTACTGCTTTATTCACTTCGCCCCCCCACCTGATCGTTCTCCTCAGGCGAGCAGACATCGCACGCACCACCGACGACAACCCCCAGGTCTCCAGGCCCAGCGCAACGAGCCCCACGGGGATGAGCG
The DNA here is from genome assembly GCA_022561455.1 of Chloroflexota bacterium. GTDB lineage: Bacteria > Chloroflexota > Dehalococcoidia > Lucifugimonadales > Australimonadaceae > JADFRC01. The sequence goes on from JADFRC010000016.1 coordinate 23,646, forward strand.
CCCAGCCGACCAACCCTTGCCCAGTCCAAATCAGCACGAGCGTCAACACCAGGTAGGCGCCGCCCAGCCACGCCCCAACCGATACCACGGCCAGGCCCACCCAGGCAGCAACGCCCAGCCACCGAACAACCAGAAACCAGCGTCCAACGACCCTCGTTCCGAAGATGATGGCACCTCCTCGCAACGCCTACGTTACGACTTTGTTCACCGCGCCATCTTCGCATCGCCCGAACCCGCACCACTAGCCGAACATGGGCACATCCCCCTCGCGGAGGTGCCCCCTGGCTAACTCCTGCCCACGGTGCGGGGCGGCTTCCTCCACACGCTCACCGAGCGCGGCACCGGCCCACGACATCCACCGCTCAGGCAAGGCCATCCTCCCCCGCATCGCCAAGGCACAACCAGCCCTCCCGGTCGGCCACGTGAAGGACCGAGTATGAGGATGGCAGGTCAGGCGTGCCACGCGACCGCACTGCCCGTCCTAGAACCAGGACGGCACCGGAGGGTAATTGGAGCGGGCGATGGGGATCGAACCCACGGCCGCCACTTTGGGAAAGTGGAGCTCTACCACTGAGCTACGCCCGCACCTTGCTTCCAACCGGCTGGAGAAACGCTGGAGAAACTCCTCGTGGCAGATCGGCTTGGGAAGCAGGTACGCTACCACTGCGTCACGCCCGCCCGCCACGCCATTCTAGTGCGCCCCACATCACGGCGCCAGGCGGCTCCACGCCACGAGTCCCGCTGCTGCCACGCCCGCCAGCGCGAACCCCGAGCCGACGCTGAACGATGCCAGCGCAGGCAGCCAGAACGCGGTCGTCGCGAGCAGCACCGCGCCCAGCGCCATGTACTGGTACGCACGCCCCCGTCGGCGGTTCACGGCCCTGCTGACCCCCTCTCCGATCCCGTAACCCACACCGATCAGGATGATGAAGAAGAAGAAACCGCTGAAGACCAAGCCCACGAGAATGAACAGCACGACCGCCCCGGCGAGCCCGAGGCCAACGGCCGCGGCGATGCCGCGAACGGCGTCGCTCCGCGAGAACCGGTAGGTCGGCAGACGCCTCTCGCGGGTGCACTCCTTGCACCGGATGCCCACCGGGTGTTGCCGCACGCACTCGAAGCAGACCGGCTTGCCGCAGTTGCCGCAGCGCAGGCCGGTCTCGCGGCCCGGGTGCCATTGGCAGGTCGCCGCAGATGCC
>JADFRC010000126.1 GCA_022561455.1 Chloroflexota bacterium
CCAAGCCGCGGAGCGCAGCGTGACGTGGGACGACGGCGACACCTCGCTGCTCGCCGACGACGCGGAGCTCGCGCTCATCCGCAAGATGCTGCTGCTGCCGGAGCACGTCGACGCGATCGCATCGACGCTGGCGCCCCACGCGCTGCCGCACTACGCCGCCGAGCTGGCGACCGCGTTCCACTGGTTCTACGACCGCTGCCGCGTGCTGTCGTCGGACCCGGCCGGCGCCCCGCTGATGAAGGCGCGCCTGCGGCTCGTCGAGGCTGCCAAGACCGTCCTCGCCCGCACGCTGGGCCTCATGGGCATGTCCGCGCCGGAGACGATGTAGGGCTCAGCCCACCTGCCCCACGTACCAGTCGTAGATCTCAGTGGCGGTCATGAAGACCACGCCGGGGGTCGACTTGAGGCTCTCAAGCATCTGCACGAAGTAGGGGAACCGGTGCGGCTGGCCCATGATGAACGGGTGCGTGCCGATGGGGAGCACCCGCGCGGTCTCCGGCTCGTCGTGCATCAGCGTTTCCAGGTGGTCGGCGACCCTTCGCGGGAGCTCCGGGCCCGCGCTGCCCTGGCGGATGTACACGCCGATATCGTTCAGCTCGTTCGTATAGGGCACCGAGAGCAGGCTTCCGCTACTGACCTTGAGCGGGTAGGGCTGGTCGTCGTTCAGCCAGTCCATCACGAACGAGACCCCCTCCTCGGCCAGGATGTCGGGCGTCTCGAAAGTCTCGCTCATCCCCGGCCCGAGCCAGCCCCGCGGACGCTTGCCGGTGGCCGCCTCGATGGCATCGAGCGTCCGCCGGATCGTCGCGCGCTCGTCCTCCACCGCCGGCAGCGGGCGCTGGTAGTACCCGTGGCCGACGATGTCCCAGCCGCTCTCGACGCCGGCCTGGACGACGCGCTCGTAGCCATCGAGTACCGAGGCGTTGAGCGCCATCGTCGGCCGGATCCCAAGGCGGTCCGTCTCCCTGAGCATCCGCCAGAAGCCGGCCCGCAGGCCGTATTCGAACCGTGAGAACGCAGGGACCTCGGGGAGCTGCGCCGAGCCCGGTGGCAGCTGGCTCAGCGGCGAGCCCATCGGCTCGTCCAGCTCCTTCTGCTCGACGTTCACCACAAGCAGCACGGCGACCCTGGCGCCACCGGGCAGATGAAGCGGCGGCCGGTCGACGATAGGGACGAAGTCGGCTCGCGGGTTCGCCATGTCGCGCCTCCGGGTTGGCGGGTCAGGCGAGTGTAGGCGGCGCCGGTGGGCGCGGCAACCGCGTGCGCGCGGCCTAACCGGCCGTTGCCACGAACGCGTGGAAGTGCGCGCGGGGCGCGGCGTCGGCGACGACGTCGAAGCCGCACTCCTCCAGCAGCCAGCGCCAGTCCTCGAGCGTGTACTTGTTGTGGCTCGGGAAGAGGCGCATCGCCCTGAGGCGCCCCACCGCGCGGTCCGGCGACTCTTTGGAGACACGCTCCGCCAGGTAGTCGCGCAGCGGCGTCCGCACCCAGTCGTAGAGCAGGAAGACCCCGCCCGGCGCCAGTGCCCGCCGCACCTCCCCCAGGAACGCGAACGGGTCATCGAAGACGTGCAGCACGGCCGTCATCGCCCCGAGGTGCACCGACGCGTCGGCGAGCGGGATGCGCTCCGCCGTGAGGTCGGCGACCTCGAGCGCCGGCGGCGCGCCCTCGTAGTCGAGGCCGCGCGCGTGCTCGATCATGGCGGGGGTGAGGTCGAAGCCGGTGAGCATCGCGGCGGGGATGCGGCGGCTCACGGCCTGGAGGAACAGCCCGGGGCCGCAGCCGAAGTCGACGACGGCGGGCGCCTCGGGCAGCCGTGGCCGGACCTCGGCGTCGAACAGCGCCCAGAACGAGTCCGTGAACCGGCCTGCCGCGGTCTGGATCATCCGCTGTAGGAATTCCTCGTCCGTCGAGCCGGTGAGCTGCTGGTGGGTTGTCATGGTTCTCCTTCGTCCTCCCTCAACGCCGGATCGGCGGGCTCGACCCTCACCCAACCCTCTCCCTGGCCAGGGAGAGGGCAAGAAAGGGAACGTCCGCGTCCCCTCCCTCGCCCCCACCGGGGGAGAGGACTGAGGTGAGGGGCCCCGCCCTTACCCCCACCGACTAGGACATGGTGAAGGTCGAGCCCGCCGCCGCCGTCCGCGAGACCTCGATGCGCACGGGGAACGCGTCCTTCATCTCCTCCATGTGCGTGATCACCAAGATGCGCTCGAAGCGGTCCTGGATCGCCCTGATCACGTCCAGGATGCGGTCGCGGCCCTCCGCGTCCTGCGTCCCGAAGCCCTCGTCGATGAACAGCGTCGGCAGCGGAGCGCCCGCGCGCCACGCCAGCAGCTTGCTGAGCGCGATGCGCAGCGCGAAGTCGATGCGGAACCGCTCGCCGCCGCTGAACATCTCGTAGGCCCGCGTGCCGATGCTGTCCGCGATCTGGATGTCGAGCGTCTCGACCGCGTCGGCCCCATCGGCGCCGGGGCCGGTGCGCCGCGCGCGCTGCGTCTCGATCTTGAGCGTCATCGCGCCGTCGCTCATGCGCTTGAGAAGGTCGTTCGCCTCGTCCTCGAGCCGCGGGATCGCCGCCTCGATCAGCAGCGCCTGCACGCCGCCCTTCCCGAACGCCAGCGCCAGCTCGCCGTAGACGCCGGCCTCCTGGACGAGCTCTCGGTGCGCGGCCTCCTGCTTCGCCAGCTCCGTCTCGGCGGCCGCGGCCTCCTCGAGCCGGTAGGCGAGCGCGGCCTGCCTCGCGCGGGCCTCGTCGCGCCGCGGCTCTGCGGCGCTCGCCGCGGTCTGCGCCGCGTCGCGCTCCTCCCGCGCGCCCGGCAGCCCTTCGAGGTCCGACGCGATCGCCTGCTGCTGAGCCTGCACGCGGCCGAGCTCCTCGTCGGCCTCCCCGACGCGGCGCGTCGCGCTTTCGAGCGCGGCCTCATCGTCGCCGAGGCGTGCCTTCGCCTGGGCCAGCGCCTGGGCCCGCACCTCCCACGGCAAGAGCTCCGCGACCTGGCGCTCGGCGGCCTCGACGGCGTGGGCATCGAAGGCGAGCGCGGCGATGCTCGCCCGCAGCCCCTGCGCGGCGGCCTGCTCGTCGACGGCGTACGCTCCGCTCGCCAGAGCCGCCTCGGCCTCGGCCAAGACGCGGCGCGCCTCCTCGATCTGCGCTGAGGCGTGGCGAGACTCATCGAGACGTAGATCGAGGGTCACGCGCTCGGCATCGAGCTTGCGACGGCCCACCTCCAGCGCCCGCGCGGCTTCCGTGGCGGCACCATCCAGGTCAGCCGACTGCTCATCGAGCCTCTTCACGCGGGACTGCTGCTCGGCGAAGCGGGTCCGCTGCTCCTCGATCTCCTCCCGGTAGCCCGCCTGGATGCGCTCGAGGGACTCTTCGCCAAGCGCCGTGCCACAGAGCGGGCATGGCACGCCTGCCTCGTGGCCGTGGTCGAGCAGGGCCAGCTTGGCCTTCGTCTCCTTGCCCTGCTCCTCGAGCACGGCGTTGGCCTGCTCGAGCGCCCGCGCTTCGAGGCTGAGACGCCGGTGCTCCTCCCGCGCCTTCTCCGCGTCGGCCTTCTCCGCGTCGAGCGCCTCGGTCTCGCGGGCCACGGCGCTCAGGCGCTGCTCGATCGCCCCCAGCGCGTCGGCGCGGGGGGACAGCTCCTGTGCGATGTGGTGCTTCTGAGCGGCGGCGTCGCTTTCGAGGCCTGCTCGCGCCTTGGTCACGGCCAGGTCCAGCGGCGCGAGCTCCCCCTGGAGTCTCGCGACCTGCTGCGCGGCGGTGCTCATGCCCCGGTACGCCTCGCGGGCGCGCTCAAGCGACGCGATGCCCGTCTCGATCGCGGCGGCATCGGCGAGCGCGGCCTGCCACTCGGCGACGCGGCGCTCGATGGTCTCGGCGTCCGACGCGGCCTCAAGCCGCCGGGCGGCGGCGCGCTGCGCCTGCTCATCGAGTCCCGCGGCCTCGTCGCGCCGGCGCTCCAGCGCCTCCACGCGGCCTCGCACGAGGCGCAGGGCCTCGGCGGCCGAGGCGGCCGCTTCCTGTGCCGCGGCGAGCGCGACGTCAGCCTCGGCGAGCTCCTCGCGGAGGCCATCGGCCTGCACCACGCGCTCGCGGAGGGCGTCCAGCGTGCTCGCTGCCGAGGACAGGCTGCCCTGTATCTCCCGCGAGCGGAGCTTCGCGCGCTCCTCCAGGCGGTCGTACAGGCCGAGGCCGAGCACCCGCGAAAGGACCTCCTTGCGCTGGGTCGGCGTCGACATCGTGAACTGGTCGGCGCGGCCCTGGACCAGGAACGCGCTGTTCACGAACGTGTCGTAGTCCATGTTGATGATGCGGTTGATCTGCGCCTGGGTCTGGTCGATGGTGTCGCCCGTGATCGGCTGGTACTCCTCGCCCGAGCGCACCGCGAGCTCGAGCGAGCTCTGGGGCGTGCGCCGGGCCTGCGAGTAGCGCCTCGTGACGCGGTACCGCTCGTCGCGGACGTCGAACTCGAGCTCGACGAACATCTCCTCCTGACCGTGGTGCAGCAGCGGCCCATGCCGTCCGCGCAGCCCGCGCGCGTTGCCCCACAGCACCCACGTGATGGCATCGAGCAGCGCCGACTTGCCGTGGCCGTTCGGCCCGCACAGGCAGACGAGGCGCACGTCTTCGAGGCGCAGCGTGGGGGCCGCGTCGCGGTAGGAGAGGAAGTTGCGGAGGGTCAGGCTGATGGGCAGCAAGAAGGCCCCAAGCGCCACAAACTGCGCCCGGATTCTAGCACCAGGGCACGGCCCTGGACCCACTTGGGGTAGCGCCGCCGGAGCACGACATACCCGTCAACCAGAGCCACCCCCTTGGAAGGAGGGCTGCCTCGGTATCCCTGTCGTTCCCGGGATGGGGAGTGCAGAGAGCCTGCCCTGAGCCTGTCGAAGGGGGCAAAGCCCCTTTGCCGGGGCACGGGCTGTCCCCGTATCAGGGTTTCCCCCCTTCCTGCCAGGGGCCCTGCCTCAATAGCCCTTTTCACGCACCGGAATGGGGAGTGCAGAGGGGCGAAGCCCCTTTGCCGGGGCACGGGGGTGTCCCCCGTATTTGGCTTTATCACCCCCTTCCTGGCCAGGAAGGGGGACGGGGGGATGGTCGAAAGGGTTGCGCGGCACCAGCGCCACCAGCGCGGAAGCCGGCTCGACGCAAGTCCCCCAGGCGGGGTGCCCAGCGCTGTTGCCGCGCACCGCGGCGCAGTGCTAGCATCCGCTCGTGCCTCCGTTCGCGGCGTCGAGCGCGAGGCACCTACTCTCTCCCCGCGAGGCCGTCACCATCGCGCTCCACATCGTCGTGACGGCCAAGCAGGTGCTCGACCCCGAGACCCCGCTCTCCGCGTTCCGCATCGAGGGCGGCCGGGTGGCCGCCGCGTCCAACATGGCACCCGTCGTCAACGGCTTCGACGAGCAGGCCGTCGAGGCGGCGCTGCGGATCAAGGAGGCGGTCGACGGCACGCACATCACCGTGCTGTCGTACGGCACCGACTTCGCGCTCGACGTCATCAAGAAGC